>NZ_JAUNHK010000028.1 GCF_030523985.1 Deinococcus sp. | reverse complement strand
CCATCACCCTTCCCTGACACGATTTGCCCTAACTTACGGAACGCGTTCTGTAGAGTTGTCCCACATTGAACCTTGATGGCCCTCAGAGAAAACCGTTGCCCCCTCGCTGCACCCCTGGAGTCCCCCATGTCCATGAAACCTGCCCTGCTCCTGTCCTGCGCCCTGCTGCTTGCCGCCTGCGGTCAGTCGCCCACTCCGGTGACCGCCGAAGTCTCGCCCACCGCCAGCCAGACCGCTCAGACCCAGACCACCCCAGCCAAGGCCCCCGTCAGCAGCGCTCCCAGTCTGCAAAGCCTGTCGGTCAAGCCCGGTGCCCTGACGGTCGGCGTGCCCGAGGGAGTCACCGCCGTGACTTTTACCCTGCGCGGCACCAAGCTGCCGGAAGGGAAGGTGTTCCCGGCGGTCATCAAGGACGGGCAGGCCAGCATTGACCTGACGGGCCTGCCCAAGGGAGACCCCAAGTACAGCGTGACCGTGCGCGGCTACGACGCCCAGGGCGGCACCGTGCTGTACACGGCGAGCACCGAAATCAACCTGTCCAGCGGCAAGGTCACCACGCCCCTGACCTTCGAGCGCGTGAAGGCCTACGTGACCGTGAAGGTCAGCCAGGTGCTGCCCGAAACCACCATCCTGACGGCCCAACTTGGTGAGCAGACCGTGACCCTCACCGTGAAAGACGGCGTGGCGAGCGGCACCTTCGCGGCGGTGCCCACTGCCAGCAGCCAGACCGTGACGGTCACCGGCAAGAGCAGCGACGGACAGACCACCCAGAGCGGCAGCGCCACGTTCAGCCACAGCGAGGGCGGCAGCACCGTCACCGTGAACCTGACCACCCTGGCCCACTGCCCCGTGTCGGCCACCCCGGTCACCGCGATTCCTGCCGTGCAGGGCAGCGGCGACGTCAGCCCCCTGCTGAATCAGGTCGTGACGGTGCGCGGCATCGTGACGGCTGACTTCCAGAGCGGTCTGCGCGGGTTCTTCGTTCAAGACGCCCAGGGCGATGGAGACGCCGCCACCAGCGACGCCGTGTTCGTGTATACCGGCACGGCTCCTCAAAACGTGCAAGTCGGTCAGTTCGTGCAATTGACCGGCACTGTCAACGAGTTCTATAGCTCTACCCAGATCGATACCCTGACCGCCTTCGAGGGCTGCACCGGCACGGCGGACGTGAAAGCGGTGGAGCTGAAAGCCCCGTTCACCGAGCTGGAAAAGTACGAGGGAATGCGTGTCACCTTCCCGGAAACGCTGACGGTGACGGACAATTACAATTATGGGCGCTACGGTGAACTGGGCCTGAGCGCGGGCGGACGCCTGTTCAACCCCACCAACGGCAACGTGACCACCACCGCCGAAGCGAACGCCGAGCGCAAAATCGTGCTGGACGACGCCAACACCTCCCAGAACCCCGCCAACTTGCCCTACCTGAATGCCCAGGGCACCCGCCGCACCGGGGACACCGTGACGGGCCTGAGCGGCGTACTGCACTACGCCAACAACGTGTTCAAGGTCGAGCCGACGACCGCCCCCGCCTTCGTGGACAGCAACCCTCGTCCCGCGCAGCCCGCCGACGTGGGCGGCACGCTCAAGGTCGCCGGGGCCAACGTGCTGAACTACTTCACCACCTTTACCAGCAATGACCGAGGAGCCGACAGCGCCTATGAATTCCAGCGCCAGAAAACCAAGGTCGTGAACGCGCTCAAGGGACTGGACGCCGACATCGTCACCCTGATGGAAGTGCAGAACAACGGGGACGTGGCCCTGAACGACCTCGTCACCAGCCTGAATACGGCCTACGGCACCGACACCTACCGCGCCGTGCAGACCGGCACCGTGGGCACCGACGCCATCAAGGTCGCCATCATCTACAAGCCCGCCCGCGTCAGTCTGGTCGGCAAGTTCCAGGTGGACACGAACGCCATTCACAGCCGCCCCCCCCTCGCCCAGACCTTCCAGGACAAGCAGGGCGGCGGCGTGCTGACCGTGGTCGCCAACCACTTCAAAAGCAAGGGCAGCTGCCCCAAGACCGGCGACGTGGACACCGGCGAGGGTTGCTGGAACGAGCTGCGGACCCAGCAGGCCCAGGCGCTGCTCGGCTTCGTGGACCGCCTGAAGACGCTCAGCAATGACCAGGACGTGCTGCTGATGGGCGACTTCAACGCCTACGGCGCGGAAAAGCCCATTCAGACGATCATGGCGGGCGGCTTTGTCAGCGAGAACCTGCGAATTCCCGCCGAGGAGCGCTACAGCTACCAGTTCGGCGGGCAGTTCGGCTACCTCGACCACGCGCTCGCCAGCACCAACCTCGACACGCAGGTGACCGGCGTGACCGAGTGGCACATCAACGCCGACGAACCCACGCTGGCCGACTACAACGTGGAATACAAGCAAAACCCCGAGTGCCGCACGAATGTGTGCACCAGCCCCGACCTGTGGCAGAACAATCCCTTCCGCGCTTCTGACCACGACCCCGTGCTGGTCGGCCTGAACCTGACCCGCGACGAGGTGCGCCAGGACTTCACCCTCACTGTGAGCGGTGCCGCCGAAGCCACCGCCGCTCAGCCCTACACCCTGAACCTGACCACCAGCACCGCGCCCGAAACCCTCAGCGTGAACTGGGGCGACGGTCAGACCGAGACCCTGAGCAGCAGCGCGACCACGGCCACCCACGCCTACGCCAGCGCCGGAACCTACACCGTAACCGTGACGGCCAGCGCGGGCGGGCAGACCCAGACCGCCAGCCAGACCGTGACCGTCAGCGCTGCGCCTGTCGTGGTCACGCCCCCCACTTCGGTCACCAAACTGGTCATCAGCGAGGTGTACGGCGGCGGCGGCAACAGCGGCGCCACCTACACCAACGACTTCATCGAGATTTTCAACGCGGGCAGCGCCAGTGTGAACCTCGGCGGCTACAGCGTGCAGTACGCCAGCGCCTCGGGCACGAGCTGGAGCGTGACGCCCCTGACCAGCGTCAACCTCGCCCCCGGTCAGTTCTACCTCGTGCAGCAGGCCAAGGGGACGGGCGGCACCACCCCGCTGCCCACGCCCGACGCCAGCGGCACCATCGCCATGAGCGCCAGCGCCGGACAGGTGGCACTGGTCGAAGGCACCGCCAAGATTACGGGCAGCACCGATGCGAGCGTGCGTGACTACGTGGCGTTCAGTGGCCTGAGCAACAGCACCAGCGCCAGCCGCGTGACCCCCTGCACCGACACCGACGCTGCCAGCGACTTCAAGGCAGGTGCCCCCACTCCCCAGAACACGGGCACGGCCCCCACCGCCTGCGTCAACCCGCAGTAAGCTCTGCCTTCTCCCGGCACCCGGCTGACCTATAGGCCGGGTGTTTTTTGGTCTACTGCCCCCATGAGGCCCTATCTTAATTATCTCCGGCACATCATGGAGCACGGCACCGACAAGCCTGACCGCACCGGCACAGGCACCCGCTCGGTGTTCGCCTATCAAATGCGCTTCGACCTCTCTGAAGGCTTTCCGCTGGTCACGACCAAGCGCGTCCACATGAAGTCGGTCATCTACGAACTGCTGTGGTTCCTGCGCGGCGAGAGCAACGTGCGGTGGCTTCAGGAACGTGGCGTCACCATCTGGGACGAATGGGCAAGGGAAGACGGCGAACTCGGCCCCGTCTACGGCGTGCAGTGGCGTAGCTGGCCCGATTACGGCGGCGGGCACATCGACCAGATTTCGCAGGTCATCGAGCAGATCAAGAAGAACCCCGATTCCCGCCGCTTGATCGTCTCCGCCTGGAACGTGGCGCAGGTGGACGAAACGGCCCTGCCGCCCTGCCATCTGCTGTTTCAGTTCTATGTGGCGGATGGGAAACTGAGCTGCCAGCTTTACCAGCGTTCGGCTTGAGCGCCCTTGTGGGGTGACCCACATTGCAAACTCTGCTAAACGGGGAATCTCTCTACGAACAAGAGACAATCCCGTGCTAAATCGCCTTCTTTCTCAAACGGTAAAATATCTTATGGGCGGGCTTTACGAAATCAGAAATACGGCGACAGGAAAAGTTTATGTGGGAGTTGCGCAAGACTTCCGCAAACGCTTTTACCGTCACCGTTATGAACTGCGTCACAACCGTCACCATTGCCTCTATTTACAGCGGGCATGGAACAAGTACGGCGAAACCGCATTTGATTTCGTTATCATCAAGGAATGTGAGATGATTGAGGCTCTCTTGCTGGAACAAGAGCGCCTTCAAGATTTGAGCAACCTTTACAATGTTTCGCCTTGCTCCAGTGGCGGAGACATCATTAGCCAACATCCCGACCGCGAAAAAATTGTGACCAAGATGAGGGCTTCGCTGGTAAAGCGCTTTGAGGCCATGACTTTCACCGAACGTCAGGAGATTTACGGACGTTCTGGAGAACGTAACGGGATGTATGGCCGCAGCCACACCCCCGAGGCTCGCCGGAAGATTTCCGAGCACCTGCGCGGCCTTGAACTGCGTGGGGAGCGGAGCTACCGCTTCGGCGTGAAGGCTTCCGAAGAAACGCGCCAGAAGCTCAGTGAAGTCGCTTCGGGACGCATAGGCGAGGCCAATCCTTTCTACGGCAAACACCACAGCGAAGCGACGAAAGCCAAGCTTTCCGCGCAGCGTCAGGGGAAGAAACCAACGAATAGGCGCTCAATCTTGGCCGACGGCGTGCGCTACGAATCCGTCACCGAGGCGGCGCGTCAGCTCGGCGTGACCCCTGGCTTGGTTGTCTACCGACTGAAATCCGCCAAATACGATTACCGTTACGAGGAAGAGGCGTAAATGCCTAACGACTATCCCAAAGGCCGCAAGGCAACAGGAGTAGGGCCAAGTGTGGTGGGTGAAATCCCCTTAAACCGAAATGCAGAGGGCCTCCGCGAAGGAGGTCGTGAGATAGTCTCATCTGCACGGCGACGTGCAGCAGCTGGCCTGAACCAAGCAGGCGCAGCGGGTTGGAAGTCACGACTCCAACTGAAGACCTTGTCAGCCGACAGCTTTCTTGGTGTGCCATTTAATATCGCCAGCTACGCCCTGCTCACCATGATGGTCGCCCAGGTCTGCGACCTCGAACCCGGCGAATTCATCTGGACGGGCGGCGATTGCCACATCTACAGCAATCACTTTGAGCAGGTCAGAAAGCAACTGGGGCGCGAGCCTCGGCCCCTGCCCCGGATGATTCTCAATCCCGACATCAAAGACATTTTCGAGTTCAGCTATGAAGATTTCACGCTGGAGGGCTACGACCCGCACCCCGGCATCAAGGCGGAGGTGGCGGTGTGACGCGGCCCAGTTTCGATGACCTCGGGCTGGCGACGGCGCGGCTGTGGGCCACCCGCAGCGCCGACCCCAAAGTGCAGGTGGGCGCGTGCATTCTGGACCGGCATCACCGCGTGGTGGGCGTGGGCTACAACGGGCGGGCAGCGGGCGAACCGAACGAGCGCGAAAGCCTCGCTCAGGGCGCGTCGGGCTTTATTCATGCCGAAGTCAATGCCCTGCTCGCCGCCAACTGGAACGGCGAAGGCCACACGCTCTACGTCACCCACGAACCCTGCTCGGTCTGTGCCCGCCTCATCGTCAACTCGCGGCGGGTGGGCCGGGTGGTGTTCGCCACGCCTTACCGCGAAACGGCCCGCGTGGAGCAAGGGCTACCGAGCGGAGCGGAGATTTTGCGGGCTGCCGGAATTGAGGTTGACCATGCCGAATAACCCCCAACTCGTCGCCATCGCCGCCCAGACCGAAAACCGCGTGATTGGCAAGGACGGCGGAATGCCCTGGCACCTCCCCGCCGATTTCGCGCATTTCAAGCGGCTGAGTCAGGGCAAGCCCAATGTCATGGGCCGCAAGGTCTGGGACTCGCTGGGCGGTCAGGCACTGAAGGGACGCGAAAACATCGTCCTGACGCGCAATCCTGACTTTGTGGCCCCAGGCGCGACGGTGGTGCATACGCCAGAAGCCGCCCTCGCCGCCGCTGGGGACGCCCCCGAAATAGCCATCATCGGCGGGGAGGAGATTTATCGGCTGTACTGGGACAGGCTGACCCGGCTGGAACTCACGGTCATTCATGCCGTGCTGGAGGGCGACACCTTCTTCCCCGAGGTCGGCCCGGAGTGGCAACTGGTGAAGGAAACCTTCCGGCCCGCCGATGAGAAAAACCGCTACGACCTGACCTTTCAGACCTGGGAAAGGGCCGAGGTTTAGACTTCGTTCATGTCACCCCCTGCTCCACCACAGAGCCGCCCCGCGCAATTGCAGCAGGCCCTCGCTGGCCTGGTCGGGCCGCTGGGTTTTGCCGACCTGGACGCCTTCGACGCCAATGCCCGGGCGCTGGTGGCGCGGGCAGGCGGCAAACCGATTCGGCTGGCGACCAAGAGCCTGCGCTGCTTGCCGCTGATTCGGCGGGCGCTGGCACAGCCTGGCTTTCAGGGCGTGATGTGTTTCAACCCGCGTGAAGTGGTGTGGCTGGCGGAACAGGGCCTCACCGACCTGTTGCTGGCCTATCCCACCGTAGACCAGAAAGCCCTGCAACGGCTGGCGGAGTTGCTGGCGGACGGGCACGACCTCAAGGTGATGGTGGACAGCGAGGCCCATCTGCCCCTCGTCGCGGCGGCAGCCCAGAGCGCGGGCGTGGTGTTTCCCGTCTGCATAGAACTGGACGTGTCGCAGGATTTGCCGGGGCTGCGTTTCGGGTCGTTTCGCAGTCCGGTGCGGGACGTGACGGCGGCGCTGCGGCTGGCCGAGGCCATCGGGCGCAGTCCACATCTGCGGCTGGTTGGGCTGATGGCCTACGAAGGCCAGATTGCGGGCCTGGGCAATGCGGGCACCCACCCCCGCGCCCGCTTCATTCGCACGCTTCAGACGCGCTTTCTGCCCCAGATCGCCGAGCGGCGGGCGGCGGTGGTTCACGCGCTGGAACGGGCGGGCCACACGCTCACGCTGGTCAATGCGGGCGGTACAGGCAGCCTGGAAAGCAGCGCCGCCGAAGCGGTCGTCACCGAGGTCGCGGCGGGGTCGGGGCTGTACTCGCCGCTGCTGTTTGACGGCTACGCGGGCTTTCGGCATCAGCTTGCGGTGGGCTTTGCCCTCAGCGTGACCCGCCGCCCCGCCGCCGACATGGTGACCTGCCACGGCGGGGGCTACATCGCCAGCGGGCCAGTGGGGGCCAGCCGCGCTCCGCAGCCCTTTTACCCCACTGGCCTGCGCCTGATTCCCGAAGAGGGCCTGGGCGAGGTGCAGACGCCGCTGCGCCTTCCACCTGACGTGCGGCTGGGCCTGGGCGACTTGGTGCTGTTTCGCCATGCCAAAGCGGGCGAACTGTGCGAACACTTCACTGAACTCCACACGATTGAAGGCACCCAGCGCATCGGCACGGTGCAGACGTACCGGGGGGCGGGGCAGCAGTTTTCGTGATGCATTTGGCCCCTCCCCCCTTGTGGGGGAGGTTGGGAGGGGGGGAGCGCCGAGAGCCTGCCAACCCATAGAAATGCCACCTACCCTCTTGACATTTGGGCTTCGCCAGCACCCCCTCTGTCCCTACTGGACATCTCCCCCATGAAGGGGGAGAAGCGGTGAACATACCCTACCCTCTACACCCCTACCCCCCAAAACCGAGGTATCCCCATGACAGCAACGACAAAGCCACACTGGAGCAACTGGGCGGGCAATGTCCACGCCACCCCCCGCCGCCTGGAAAAACCCCGCAGCGAGGCCGAACTGGTAGACGTGGTGCGCCGCGCTGCCGCTGAGGGCCTGCGCGTGCGGGCCATAGGCGGCTCGCATTCCTTTACGCCCACCGCCGCCAGCAACGACGTGATGGTGTCGCTAGACGACTATGCGGGCCTGGAAAGCATGGACAAGGAGCGCGGCCTGTTCACGGTGCGGGCGGGCACGCGGCTGTTCGACCTGAATCGAATCCTGCACGCCGAGGGCTTCGCTCAGGAAAACATGGGCGACATCAACCACCAGAGCATCGCTGGGGCCATCAGCACAGGCACCCACGGCACGGGCACGGCTTTTGGCGGCATCAGCACCCAGGTGCAGGCGCTGCGGCTGATTGACGGTCAGGGCGAGGTGCGAACGATTGACGCCTTCGACCCCGACGCCCTCTTGGCGGCCCGCGTGGGGCTGGGGGCGCTGGGCCTGATCAGCGCGGTGACCCTCAAGGCCATTCCCGCCTACAACCTCCGCATGGACATCGCGGCGGCTTCGCTGGACGAAATGCTGACCCTGGCCCCCGAATATGCCCGCCGTCACCGCCACTTCGAGTTCTACTGGATTCCCTACACGAACCGTGTGCAGGTCAAGCGCACCGACGTGTCCACCGACCCCTGCACCGAGCGCGGGCGCCTGGACTATTTCAACGATGTGGTCATCGAAAACGGCGCGGTGCAACTGCTGTGCGAACTCGGCAAGGCGCTGCCGCAGCACAACCACCATGTCTGCAACGTGATGAGCCTGGGCATCACGCCCAACAGCCGCATTCGCCCGTCCTGGGACGTGTTCGGCTCGACCCGCAACGTCCGCTTTACCGAGATGGAATACGCCGTGCCGCAAGACGCCACCATGTCTGCGCTCCGTGACCTGCGGGCCATGCTGGAGCGGCTGCGGCTGCCCGTGACCATGCCCGTGGAGGTGCGTTTTGCCCGCGCCGACGACATCATGCTCAGCACCGCCTACGGGCGCGACGTGGGCTATCTGGCGGTTCACATGTTCAAGGACATGGACAACCGCCTCTATTTCCGCGAAGCCGAGGCGATTTTCCGCGCCTACGACGGTCGGCCCCACTGGGGCAAGATGCACCACCTGAGCGCCGACGACTTCAGGGGGATGTACCCGCGTTTCGAGGACTTCCGCGCCGTGCGTGAGCGCTTTGACCCCGAACGCCGCTTCGGCAACGCTTACCTGACACAGGTTCTGGGAGACTAGGCCATGACCCAGGAACACGCCCCCAGCCCCGAACTTCTCGCGCTGTTTCGGGCACAGCAGGCCCACCGTGAGCGCATGGCCCGCACCACCCCAGGCGAGCGCCGCGCCATCTTGCGGGCTTTTCGTGACCACCTCAACGCCCGGCGGGAGGACATCGTGGCCGCCCTGGCGAGCGACCTGGGCAAAAGCCGCCACGAGGCGCTGCTGACCGAAATCATGCAGGTGCAGGACGAACTGACCCACGCCATCAGCCAGGTCGGGCGCTGGATGAAACCGCGTCAGGCCCCGCCTGCCCTCACCTTGCCTGGACTGCGCGGCGAGGTGCGGCACGAACCCAAGGGCACGGTGCTGATTCTCGGCCCCTGGAACTACCCGCTGACCAACCTGCTGACCCCGTTCGTGGACGCGCTGGCGGCGGGCAACACGGTCATCCTCAAGCCCAGCGAACTGGCCCCCGCCACCGCCCGCGTCATTCGGGACATCGTGGAGGCGACCTTCGAGCCGCATCTGGTCGCCGTGGTGGAAGGCGGCCCCGACGTGGCGCAGCAGCTTACGCACCTGCCGTTCGACCACATCCTTTTTACGGGCAGCACCGAGGTCGGGCGCAAGGTGATGCAGGCTGCCGCGACCAACCTGACCCCGGTGACGTTGGAACTCGGCGGCAAAAGCCCCGTCGTCATCCACCGCAGCGCCGAACTGGAGCGCACCGCCGAGCGGCTGGTCTGGGGCAAGCTGATGAACGTGGGCCAGACTTGCATCGCCCCCGACTACGCGCTGGTGCCGCGTGAGCTGCAGGCCGACCTCGCCGCGCACCTCACCACCGCCGTGAAAAAGATGTACGGCGAAGGCGACTGGCTGCGGCAAAACGCCGACCTGGGCCGCATGATCAGCTCCGACGCGGTCGCCCGCTTAAGGGACGCTGTAGAAGGCAGCGTGCGGCAAGGAGCGCGGGTGGTCGTGGGCGGCGAATTCGACGAAGCGGCGCGGTTTATCGCCCCCACCATCGTCAGCGACGTGACCCGCTCCATGCCGCTGATGGAACGTGAACTGTTCGGGCCAGTGCTGCCGCTGCTGCCCTACGACGACCTGGACGCCGAAATCGGGCGCATCAACGCGGGGCCGACGCCGCTGGCGCTCTACATCTTTGCCGAGGACAAGGCCGACGCCGAGGACATCCTGAACCGTACCCGCAGCGGCGGCGCGACCGTGAACGGCACCATGATGCACATCAGCTACGCGGGCCTGCCCTTCGGCGGGCGGGGCCACAGCGGAATGGGGCGCTATCACGGCTTCTACGGCTTCCAGACCTTCAGCCACGAGCGCGGCGTGGTCTACGAGCCTGCCCTGACCCCCGTGGGGCTGCTGCGTGCGCCCTTCGACCGCCTGCTGACCCGCACGGTGCTGGGCGTGATGACGCGGCCTCTGAAGGGGTAAAGCGGCGGAGTCCAGCACAGTGACGACTCCGCCGCCTCTATGCTTTCGACCTCAGCGACGGGGCGGAAACCGCACGAAGGTCAGCCAGAAATCCTCGAAGGCCCGAATCGCCTGGAGGAAGTTCTCGAAGCCGACCGGCTTGACCACGTAGCCGCTGGCATGACCAGAGTAGGAGCGCTGCACGTCATCCTCGGCCTGGCTGGTGGTCAGAATCAGCACCGGAATGGAGCGCAGGCTGGGGTCGGCCTTGACCTCTTCGAGGACTTCCAGGCCGTTTTTGCGCGGCATGTTGATGTCCATCAGAATCACGTCGGGACGGGGGGCCGCCGCGTAGTCGCCCTCGCGCCGCAGGAATTGCAGGGCTTCTTCTCCGTCGCGCACCACATGCAAGCGGTTTCGCACGCGGGCCTCGGAAAAAGCTTCCTCGGTCAGCAGAATGTCCGGCTCGCTGTCTTCGACCAGCAGGATTTCGACGATGTTCGTGTCTGAAGTCATGTCTGCGGGGCCGCTGGCAGGGTCACGGTAAAGGTACTTCCCTGTCCGGGAACGGATTCCAGAGTCAGTTGGCCACCATGGGCGGTCACGATCTTACGCGCAATCGCCAGCCCGATGCCGTTGCCCTCGTAGGTCTCGCGCAGGTGAAGTCTCTGGAAAATCGTAAACACCCTCTCATGATACTCGGCTTCGATGCCGATGCCGTTGTCCTGAATCTCGATTCGCTGCTCGCCGCCCACCTGCCGCGCCGTGACCCGCACCACGGGAGGAACTCCGGGACGGGTGAATTTGAGGGCGTTGCCGACCAGGTTCGTCAGCAGTTGAATCAGCAGCGAAGGCTGCCCCAGTACGCTGCCGGGCGTGTCCCAGGTGAGCGTGCCGCCCGTGGTCGCCAGGGTGGTCTCGACGTTGCGTGCCGTCTCACGCATCAGGCTGTCGAGGTCGGTCGGCTCCAGGCTCAGCCCGTTGCGGCCCACCCGTGAAAAGGCCAGCAGGTCCTGAATCAGGCTCCGCATACGGCCCACCGCGCCAAGCATGTAGGTGATGTACTGGTCGGCCCGCTCATCAAGCTGGCCCTGATAGCGCCGCCCCAGCAACTCGGCGTAGCTGCCCAGCGTCCGCAGCGGCTCTTGCAGGTCGTGGCTGGCGACATAGGCGAACTGCTCCAGTTCGGTGTTGCTCTGGCGCAGCGACTCGATGGCGGCTTCGAGTTCGGCCCGTGAGCGCAACTGCTCGGTGATGTCCTGAAACATGACCACGGCCCCACTCGGTTGCCCGTCGTCGCCCAGAGTAGCCGTCACCACATAGGAAATCGGCACCGGCTGCCCGGACTTGTGCCAGAACACGTCCGACTCGATACGGCGCTGCTGCCCGTCTCCCAGTGTCCTGAAAATCGGACATTCGTGGGCCGGATAGGGGGTGCCGTCGGCGTGGGTGTGGTGCAGCAGTTCGTGCGACGGCTGGCCCAGCATCTCGGCCACGCTGTAGCCCAGCAACCGTGACGCCGCCGGATTGACGAAGGTGTTGCGCCCCTCGGCGTCCAGGCCAAAAATGCCCTCGCCCGCCGAGGTCAGCAGCAGCGCCATGAACTGCGAAACCTCGCTCAGTTCCTGGGTGCGGGCCACCACACGGTTTTGCAGGTCGTTGTTGAGGGTATGCAGCGCCTGCTCGGCCGCCTGTTGCAGCGAGTTGTCGCTGTGGGTGCCGACCCATTCTTTCAATTGCCCCTCTTCGTCCCAGACGCCCGCGCCGCGCACGTGCATGGGGACGTAGACCCCGTCGTGGCGGCGCAGACGGTGGTGGGTTTCGTAGGGCTGGCGACTCTGCACCGCCTCGTGCCAGTCGCGCAACGTGTGTTCGCGGTCGTCGGGATGAACCGCCTCTATCCAGCCGTCCCCGAAGTATTCGTGCGGGGTCTGCCCGGTGAAGGCTTCCCACTGCTCCTGCCGGGTGGTGAAGCGCCCATCCGTGTCGGCGTTCCACACGATCTGGCTGGTGGCTTGCACCAGCGAGCGGTAACGCTGCTCACTGCGCTCGAGTTCACGCCGAATCTGCCGCTCCTGCGCCGGGTCGGAGCGCAGATAGAGCCAGATGCCCTCATCGGCAGGGCAGGCGGTCACGTGCCAGCCGTCGGCAGAGCGGTGAACCGTTTCTCCCGTCTGCGCCCCGGCCACCGCTTCACGCAGGGCCGCCGCGAGTTCGGGGCTAAACAGGGTGCTCCAGTCCTGACCCGGCGGCAACTCGCCCAGCAGTCGCCGGGCCGCCGCGTTGAGTTCGACCTGAAAGGACGGCCCACTTGGCGCGTCTTCCAGCCCTGTAAGGAGAAGCACCGGGTCGGGAAGCACCTGCAAAAGGCGGGACGCGCCCCGGTGGGGTGGCAAGGGAGGCAGGGAAAAGGGCGTCACGTGGGAGGAAAAATGTTAGAGAGCCGACTCAGCCCCGCAGGGCGTAGCCCACGCCGCGCACGGTACGCAGCAGGCCGTAGCCGTCGAGGTCGCGCAGTTTGGCCCGCAGGTTCGCCATGTGGACATCCACGACGTTGCTGCCTTCGGGGAGGCGGCCCTGCCAGATTTCCTGTCCGATTTCCTGGCGCGAGTACACCCGGCCCGGCTGACGAATCAGCAGCGCCAGAATGTCGAATTCCTTGGGCGAGAGCCGCAGTTCTTCGCCCTTATACGTCACCAGCCGCTTCTGGGGGTCGAGGGTCAGCTCGCCCATCGTCAGGCTTTCGCTGGTGCGCTGCCGGAGTTGCACCTTGACGCGGGCGAGCAGTTCGTCGGGGTGAAAGGGCTTGATGAGGTAGTCGTCGGCCCCCAGTCCCAGCAGGCGCACCTTTTCTTCGACAGTGTCGCGGGCGGTCAGCACGATGATGGGCAGGGCGCTGTTTTTGCGTAGGCGCTGCACCACGTCGCCGCCGTCGAAATCGGGCAGGCCGAGGTCGAGCAGGATCAGGTCGGGATGGTCTTCCCGCGCCTTGATCAGCCCGTTCATGGCGGAATCCGCATGGTCAACGACGTATCCGGCATCCGTGAGGTCCATTCGCAGGACGTTGGCGATATCGTGGTCGTCCTCAATGACGAGAATCCGCTGTTCGTTCACCCTTGCATGATACCGCGCTCAAGGCCGTTTTAGGCGAGTTTCATGTGGGAGCGCGGGCAGGAGCGGGCGCTGTGCTACCGTGAAGACACTCCGCCCGCCGGGTAACTTCGCTCGCCGGGTGACACAACTGCCCCCCTCTTTTCCGTTCCCTGCGGCTGTGGCGTGCCGCCCTGCTTGGCCTGCCCACGCGCCCTTTTCACCTTTGGAGTCCCTATGCCCGGACCCCCTATGCCTGGAACCTCTGCCCCCCGGCCTGACCAAACCGAACAGCCCGCCCCCAGCCTCGAAGTCATTCCGCTCGGCGGCATGGGCGAAATCGGCAAGAACATCACCGTGTTCCGCTACGAAGACGAAATCGTGGTGGTGGACGGTGGCCTCGCCTTCCCCAAGTCTCACCAGATGGGTGTTGACCTGATTGTCCCCCGCATCGATTACCTGCTGGAGCATCAGGACAAGATCAAAGGCTGGATTCTGACGCACGGCCACGAAGACCACATCGGCGGCCTGCCTTATATCTTTGCCCGCCTGCCCCGCGTGCCCGTGTACGGCCTGCCGCTGACGCTGGCGCTGGTGCGCGACAAACTGAGCGAATTCGGCCTGCACGACATCGACCTGCGCGAAGTCACCTACCGCAACGAGGTCAAGTTCGGACGCAACTTTGTTGCCGAGTTTTTCTGCATGACCCACTCGATTCCCGACAACGCCGGGTACATCCTCAAGACCCCGTTGGGCGACGTGCTGCACACGGGCGACTTCAAACTCGACCCCGACGTGGGCAACGGCTCGGGCATCGTCAGCGACCTCGAACGGGTCGAGCAGGCGGGCAAGGACGGCGTGCTGCTGCTCATTTCCGACTCGACCAACGCCGAGCGCCCCGGTCACACGCCCAGCGAGGCCGAGATCGCCGAGAACCTCGAAGACATCATCAGCAAGTGCCGGGGCCGGGTCTTCCTGACCACCTTCGCCTCGCAGGTCTACCGCATTCAGAACATCCTGAACATCGCCCACCGCCAGAGCCGCCGCGTGGTCATGGAAGGCCGCTCGATGGTCAAGTACGCGCAGGCGGCGCAGGCCACCGGGCACATGGACCCGCCCGAACCCTTCCTGACCAGCGAAGAGGTCGGTGACCTGCAAGACCAGCAGGTGCTGTTCGTCTGCACCGGGTCGCAGGGGCAGCCGATGGCGGTGCTGGGGCGACTGGCCTTCGGCAACCATGCCAAGATCGCGCTGCGCCGGGGCGACACCGTGATTTTGTCCAGCAACCCGATTCCCGGCAACGAAGACGCCGTGAACCTCATCGTCAACCGCCTGTACGAAATCGGGGTGGACGTGATTTACCCGCCCACCTACCGCGTGCACGCTTCGGGCCACGCCTCGCAGGAAGAACTGGCGACCATCCTCAACCTGGCCCGCCCCAAGTTTTTCCTGCCCTGGCACGGTGAGCCGCGTCACCAGATCAACCACGCCAAACTGGCCCAGACCCTGCCGCGCCCGCCCAAGCGCACCCTGATTGCCAAAAACGGCGATATCGTGAACCTCGGCCCCGACGAATTCCGGGTGTCGGGCACCGTGCCCGCAGGCGGCGTGTATGTGGACGGCCTGGGCGTGGGCGACGTGAACGACGACGTGCTGCTCGACCGCGTCAATCTGAGTCAGGAGGGCATGCTGATTCTGACCGCCGTGCTGCACCCCACCCCGCATGTGGAAGTGGTCGCCCGTGGCTTTGCTCGCCCCAACCGCGACCTGGAACTGCAAATCCGCAAGGTGGCCCTGGACGCCGTGGTGCAGGGCATGCGCGAGAAAAAGCGCCTGGAAGACGTGCGTGACGACATGTACGGCGCGGTGCGGCGCTTTACCCGCAAGGCGACGGGCCGCAACCCTGTCCTCATTCCGATGATCGTGGACTGAGCCAGGAGAAAGGGAAGGGTGCAGAGGCCGTCGCTTCTGCACCCTTCCCTTTTGTCTATTCCCTTGTGTCTATCTCAGCGTGCTTCGAGCGCCTTGGCGACGTTGATGATGCTGACGGTTCCAGCGGGGTCCACCGAGTAGTCGCTGTTGGGCTCGCCCTCGCCCGCGACGAGCAGGTGCCTGCCGTCGGGGGTGAAGGTCAGCATGTCGGGCAGGGCGCCCACCGTCACCGGCTGACCGCGCACGCTGCCGTCGGCATTCAGGAACACCACTTTGCCCGCGTCGGTCTTGGTCGCCGCCTCGACCGCCAGCGCAATCACGCCGTCCTTGACAGCCACGCTGTTGGCCCCCGCGCCGTAAGCCGCCAGGCTGACCGATTTGACGAACGTGGGCTTGCTGGGGTCAGCCAGATTCAGCAGGTCAACGCTACCCGTCAGCCCATTGACCACGAACAGTTGCTTGCTGGCCTTGTCGTAGGCGCTGATTTCAGCCACGCCTTTGTCGTACTGGAAAGGCGTCGCCTGGAAACGCCCGGTCAGGCTGAGTTTGCCGTCGGCAGCGACGGTGTACACGGTCACGCTGCCGCTGACTTCGTGGCTGGCGACCAGCAGCGGCTGACCGCTGGGGCTGTCGCTGGCGGGGATGAACAGCACGCCTTCGGGGGCGAGGTCGCCTGCCGCGCCGCTCTTGGGGTCGGCGTCAGGCTTGATGAAGTGGGCATAGTCGGCGTAGGCGGGGGCGGCGGGGTTGCTCACGTCCAGCACCATCAGGCCACCCGTGCGCTCCAGGCCGACGAAGGCGAAGGTCTTGCCGCCGACCACGCCCACCGTGACGCCCTCGGGTTCCGGCCCCTTGTTGTCGCTGCGGGTGTCGAAGTCCTGGGCAGTGCCCTGCGAGTTGAAGGTGCTGGGCGAGAGTTCGGTGGTCTTGCGCTCGAACAGTTCGCCCGTGTCGCTCACCAGCGAGAGGTCGGACGCCCGCCAGATGGTCGCGCTGCGGGCACCGAAAGCCACCAGTCGGTCGGCGTCCCCATCGCCGTCGGTGTCGGCGTCCACGCTGCTGACCGTCAGGCGGCCCAGCGCGGCGTCCTGCTGCAACTCGGCAGCGTTGGGAAATGCGGTCGCGTCGAGCTTGAGCTTGCCTACGCGCACTTCGTCGCTAAAGCCCTTGTAATCACGGGTGTCGCCCTCGTTGGCGGTGATGAGGTAGGTCTGCCCGCCCACCTTGAAGGCAGCGACCGCGTCAGGCATATACGCGCCGTACACGGGCCAGTCGCGGATGTTGATTTTACCGTCCTTGTCGCTGGCGTCCAGACCGTTCCCCACCTTGCTGTGGTCTTTGAGGCCCAGCGATTTGAGGGCCATGACCTTGCCCGTAGCGATATCCACCGTCGCCAGCGCGTTGCTTTCTTGCAGGGTGACGTAGGCGAGTGAGCTGTCGCCCGACACGGCGATGTACTCGGGTTCGGCGTCCAGCGAGAGCTTGCCGCTCTTGCCAGGGCGCAGCTTGAGGTCAGCCGTGTCGTAGGCCGTGAAATCCAGGGTTCGCACCAGAGGTGTCTCGGGCGTCGGCGTGCGCTGGCAAGCCGCCAGAGCGAGCGTCAGGCCCAGGCTGAGAAAGGCGAGTTTCTTCATCCTGACCTGTCTAGCGCCTTCCTATCATCAGGTCGTCAGGCGGGCACTTCTTCCAGCAGCTCGTCTTCCTCGTCCTCACCGAGTGCCGCGCCGGGGATGGTCAGCAGAAACTCGGCCCCGGCCACCACACCGCCCGCGCTGAAATGGTTGCCGCCGACCAGATTGCCCCCGTGCATCACGGCGATCTGGCGGCTGACGCTCAGGCCCAGGCCACTGCTGCCCGCGCCGCTCACGAAGGGGTCGAAGATGCGCTCGCCCAGTTCGGGGGGCAGACCGGGGCCAGAGTCGCGCACGGTAAACGTCAGCCACTCGGGGGTTTCGTCGAGGCGACAGCTCACGGTGCCGTCCACTCCGGCGTGGCGGCGGGCATTCGCCAGCAGGTTCCGCAGCGCCTGGGTCAGTCGGTCCGGGTCGCAGAGGATGCCGCCCGTCCAGTCTCCCTCGAACTGCACGCCTGAGACCAGTCGGTCGAGCCGCGCCCGCAGCGTCTGGGCCGGGATAAAGTGCCAGACCAGTTTCATTTCCAGTTGCCCACGGGCCAGTTGCATCAAGTCCTGGGTGGTGAAGGTCAGTTCGTCGGCCACCAGAGCGGCCCGCATCACTTCGGGGTCGCCGGTGCGCTCGCCCGCGCTGCTCAGGCTGGCCTTGAGGACGGTCAGCGGCGCACCGAGTTCGTGGACAATCTGGCCCAGCAGTTGCTTTTCGCGCTGCTGCCCGGCTTCGATGCGGACCAGCAGCCGGTTGATGGCGGTCAGCAGGCGGTGAACCTCGTCCTCACGCTCCGGCAGCGGCAGGGTGGCGAGGCTGCGGCTGGGGTCAATCCGGTCAGCGAGTTCGGCGGCGTCGCCCAGTCCCGCCAGCATCCGCTGACCCACCAGCCAGCCGAGCAGCAGCAGCAGCAGGGGAGCGACCAGCAGCGACAGCAGCAGCGCCCGCGCCGCACTGTTGCGGGCCACCACCAGGTCGGTTTCCGGCAGCGCCACCCACACCAGACCGTATTCCGGCACGGGGCGGATGGTCGAGCGGAGCGGCACGTCCAGAATGTCGAAACTGGCGTGGTGGGCGTAGGGAAATTCGTCTCCGAACTTGAAATCGCGCCCGGTGTCGGTTCTCAGCGAGGCGCTGACCGCCAGCACCCGGTTGTCCTCGGTCAGCACGGCAGTGTAGATGTTGTTGGCGGGCAGCCGCTTGCCGATGTCCTGGGTGCCACTGGTAAAGCGGTCGGCGACGGCCTCGGCCCGCTCCGCGAGGCGGGTGTCGAACTGGCGGTTCATCTGCCCCAGCAAATAAGCCGTGATGCCGAAACCGATAACCGCCGTAATCAGCAGGGCGCCCAGCGTATACATCAGCGACAGCCGGAAGCGCAGGCTGTGCCGCCACGCGACGCGGGCCGAATGCAGCCCCGCCCCCGGAGTCAGGCGCGAGGCGAGGAGAGAACGCTCAGGCACGGGCTTCAGTGCTGAAGGACGTAGCCCACGTTGCGAATGGTGCGAATCCGCAGGTCGCTGCCCGCCTGCTCGAGTTTCTTGCGAAGCTGCGAAATCCGCACTTCGACGCTGTTGGAGTTGGGCGTTTCCCAGCCGTACAGGTGAGACTCGATGTCGGCGCGGGAAAACACGCGCTCGGGCGTCCGCATCATCAGTTCCAGAATGCGGGCTTCGTGTTCGGTGAGGTTCACGTTCTTGTCGTTCACCGTCAGCAGCAGACTGGACGTGGACAGGCCCGTGTTGCCCAGGTTGACCCCGGTGCCAGCGGCAGTGCGGCGCAGCAGGGCAGTGATGCGGGCGTCGAGTTCGGGCATGGCGAAGGGCTTGGTGAGGTAATCGTCGGCCCCGGCGTTGAGGCCCGCCACGCGCTCCTGCACCCCCGTCCGGGCCGAGAGCACCAGCACGGGCGTACTCGAATACTGCCGCAGCGCCTGCACCAGATCCAGGCCGTTGCCGTCGGGCAGGTTCAGGTCGAGCAAGACCAGTTGGGGCGAGTGCGTGCCCAGCCAGCTCTGGGCGTCGCGCAGGGTCGCCGCGTGATGCACCTGATAATCGGCAGAGAGATAGTCACGGAGCAGCGGCCCCAGGTGCGGGTCATCTTCAACAATCAGAATTTGCGCGAGCATAGAGGGTCTCCTTCGTGTCTTGAGGTCAGCCGGGAAAGGAAAGGGGAGATACAGTCTAGCCTAGCGTGCCCGCGCCCCCGGCGGCGCACCATGACCCGTCGGCCTGCACCAGCAGCGTGTTGCTCAGCGGCAAAAGCAGGCTGGTGGGCTGAATGTTCACACTCAGTTTGTAGGGTTGCAGCAGGCGAGGCAGGGGCAACAGGTTGGTGCTGCTGCGGGCCGAAGTCGACGCCTCGTTGTCTATCAGCAGTTGCCCGCCGCGCAGCACGCCTGCATAGCTGCTGCGCAGGCCGCTGTAGGTTCCCTTGGCCTTTTCGTCTTCCGACTGTGAAAAGAGCGCCACGACCGGGCCGCTGTAGTCCTTGTCGTACTTGACGTTAAAACGGCCCCCACTCGTCTCGCCGTAGGCCACCTTGCTCTTGAGTTCGGGGTCCCACACCACCAGCTTGAGGGCCTGGGCCGGAGCAGTCAGGGCCAGCAAAGACAGCAGTGCGAGTGAGGTGCGTTTCATCATGTTCAGTGTATCCAGTCCAAAGAAAGTAGGAGTTCGGGGGGAGACACGGCAGGCACGTTCAGCTCCTGCCCCTTCAAGTCCGTCCAGAGTACGCGACCAAGCTGACGCCCCCTTGACCGGAACGTAAGGACAGGTTGAAGGTTGAGGGCGAACGGGGAAAACTCCCCGCACCCGCCACCCTCCTGACACTTTCCCGTTAGCTTGCAGGGCGTGAGTGCGCCTGCGCTGTCCCATGTGTCCGCCGCTGCTGTCTTCGCCGCTTTTTTGCGGCTGGGGTTGACTTCGTTCGGCGGCCCGGTGGCGCACTTGGGGTTTTTCCGGGCCGAATTCGTGGAACGGCGGCGCTGGCTGACCGATGCCCAGTATGCCGACGTGGTGGCACTGGCCCAGTTTTTGCCCGGCCCGGCGAGCAGTCAGGTGGGGTTCGCGGTGGGCTACCTGCTGGCGGGCTGGGGTGGGGCGCTCTCGGCGTGGGCGGCCTTTACCCTGCCGAGTGCGCTGCTGCTGGCGGCCTTTGCCTGGTTCGCGGGGCAAGCGGGCGACCTGAGCGGCGCGGGCTGGGTCACGGGCCTGAAACTGGCGGCGGTGGCGGTGGTGGCGCAGGCGGTGGCGGGCATGTGGGGGTCACTGGTGGCGGGCGAGGGCACCGCCGGACGGATAAAGACAGGGCTGGCGCTGGGCACGGCGGCGCTGCTCCTCGTGTGGAACGGTGCGGGACCGCAGGTGCTGGCGCTGCTGCTGTGCGCGTTGGTCGGCTGGCGCTGGCTGCCTGCCCCGGCAGGCGAAGGTGGCGGCTGGCCCGTGCGCCTCTCCCGCCGCGCCGGGCTGGGGCTGATGGCAGCCGTGGTCGCCGGACTGGGGCTGCTCCCTCTGCTTGCGCCCCTGTCGCCTGCCTGGGCTTTTGCCGACACGGTCTACCGGGCCGGGGCGCTGGTTTTCGGCGGGGGCCATGTGGTGCTGCCGCTGCTGGAAACGGGACTGGTGCCGCGCTTTGTCAGCGAGGGCCGGTTTCTGGCAGGCTACGGGGCCGCCAACGCCGTACCGGGGCCGCTCTTTACCTTCGCCAGTTATCTGGGGGCGGCCCAAACGAGCTTTTCGCCGCTCCTGGGCGCGGTTCTCGGCACCGTGTTCATCTTCCTGCCAGGGCTGCTGCTGATGGTGGGAGCGCTGCCCTGGTGGGCCGAACTTTCGCGCCTGAGCGCCACCCGCCGCGCCCTGGGCGGGCTGAATGCCGGGGTGGTGGGCCTGCTGCTGGCAGCCTTGTACCAGCCCGTTTTTACCGCCGCCGTGCATGGGCCGGGAGAACTGGCACTGGTGCTGCTGGCCTACGCCGCCCTGACCGCCGCCAGGGTGCCTGCCTGGGGGGTGGTGCTGGGCTGGGCGGGGCTGGGCTGGATGCTGCTCTAAAGCGGTCGAGTTCGACGTCTACCCCACTTCATCTCGGCGCTCGACGCAACCCTAGCCACGCCTCTACGCAGGCGCTAAACTGCCCTTATGAGGCGTTTGACCCGACGTGCATATCTGTTCCGCCGCTAATGGTGGAAAGGTCAACCACAGCCTGAATTCCCCCGACAGCGGCGCATTTGCAAACAGCAGGTGCGCCGCGTCCTTTTTGGAGCAAAGATGTCCGAAATCCGTAGAAATGTCCCCGTAGACGAGCAAATCGCCCTGCTGAGGCGCGGCGTCGTAGACCTCGTGTCCGAAGACGACCTGCGCCGCAAGATCGAGAAGGGCCAGCCCCTACGCGTCAAACTGGGGGCCGACCCCACCCGCCCCGACCTGCACCTGGGCCACGCCGTCATTTTGCGGAAGATGCGCCAGTTCCAGGATTTGGGCCACAAGGTCATCATGCTGATCGGCGACTTTACCGCCATGATTGGCGACCCCAGCGGCAAATCCAAGACCCGCCCGCCGCTGACCCTGGAAGAAACCCGCGCCAACGCCCAGAGCTACCTGGAGCAGTGCAAACTGATTCTGCGCGACGACCCCGAAGTGCTGGAAATCCGCTGGAACGGCGAGTGGCTGGAGCCGATGGGCTACGCCGACATCATCCGACTGGCGAGCAGATATACCGTCGCCCGCATTCTGGAACGCGACGACTTCACCAAGCGTCTGAACGCGGGAACGCCCATTTCCATGCACGAACTGCTCTACCCGCTGACCCAGGGCTACGACTCGGTGGCGCTCAGGGCTGACGTGGAACTCGGCGGCACCGACCAACTGTTCAACAACCTCGTGGGCCGCGCCCTGCAACGCGACTACGACCAGGAAGCGCAGGTCGTGATGACGCTGCCGCTGCTGGTGGGCCTGGACGGGGTCGAAAAGATGTCCAAGAGCCTGGACAACTACATCGGCCTGACCGACGAACCGCACGTCATGTTCGCCAAGCTGATGAAGGTGCCTGACCCCCTCCTCCCGAACTACTTCACGCTGCTGACCGACCTCAGCGCCGACCAGATTGCCGAAGTGGTGGCGGGTCATCCCGTAGAAGCCCACCGCCTGCTGGCCCGCGAAGTGGTCGCCAGTTTCTACCCCGATGCCGACCTGGACGCCGCCGAGGAGCGTTTTCGCAGCGTGGCGAAGGGCGGCATTCCCGACAACATCCCCGAACTGGTCGTCCCGGAGAGCGAATTTGGCGAGGGCGGCAGTGTCGGCCTGGTCAAACTGGTCGTGCTGGCGGGTCTGGAACCCAGCAACGGCGCGGCCCGCAAGCTGATGCAGAACAAGGGCCTTAAGCTCAACGGCGAAGCCTTCACCGACCCCCACGGCACGCTGACCCGCGAACAGATTGCGGCAGGCGCGGTCATCCAGAAGGGCAAGGACAAATTCATGCGGCTGAAGCTGGAGGCGTAAAAGAAGGCGGTGGCCTGTTTCCCGCTGAAAGGGAGAACAGGCCACCGCCTGGAGACACTGGGAAGGACTCATACGGGACTGAACTATTCTTCGGAGATGTCGGAAAAGCGCCGCCATCTCCTTCGCGCCGTTCAGTCCCGTATTATCTTCTACTCACTCCGTTCGGAAAAATAGCTTGGATGCCCAAACTATTTTTCGAAGCCGTATCAGGGTTGGTCGAGCAGGCCCGCTTCCTTGAGGCGCTCCACACGCAGCATGTTGGTGGTGCCGCGCACGCCGAAGGGCACGCCCGCCGTGATGACGTAGCGGTCACCGACATCGGCCAGACCGCTCTTTTTCAACTCGTCGTTGGCGATTCGCACCATGTCGTCGGTGTCTTCGGGGTCTTCGCTGAGGGTCGGCACCACGCCCCACGACAGCGCCAACTGGTTGCGGGTAATTTCGCTGGGGGTCAGCGCCATAATCGCCAGCGGCGGACGGTTCTTGGAAATGCGGGTGGCCGCTCCGCCCGTGCTGGTAAACGCCACGATGGCGGCGGCTTCCAACTTGGCCCCGATGTTGCACGCCGCCAGCGCAATGGCATCTTGGGCCTGCTCGGTGTCCATCACGATCTGGCGCTGAAGCATCTGGTAGTGCTCGCTGGCCTCGGCTTCGCGGGCGATGCGGTCCATCATCGCCACCGACTCGACCGGGTACAGGCCCGCCGCCGACTCTGCCGAGAGCATCACCGCATCGGTGCCGTCGTAAATCGCGTTCGCCACGTCCGAGGCCTCGGCGCGGGTGGGGCGCGGCAGCTGAATCATGCTTTCGAGCATCTGGGTGGCCGTAATCACGGGTTTGCCCGCTTCACGGCACATGCGGATAATCCGCTTCTGGATGGTGGGCACCTGCTCGGGGCGCATTTCCACGCCCAGGTCGCCACGGGCCACCATGATGCCGTCCACTTCCTTGAGGATGTCGTCGAAGCGGTCCACCGCCTGCGGCTTCTCGATTTTCGCCATCAGCTTGGCACGGGAACCGAAACGGGCCAGATAATGCCGCGCCAGCAGCAGGTCGTCCCGCGAGCGCACGAAGCTCAGCGCCACCCAGTCCACGCCCAGCGTGCTGCCGAATTCCATGTCCTGCACGTCCTTGTCGGACAGGGCAGGCACGCTCAGGTCGGCTTCGGGGACGTTGATGCCCTTGTTGTTTTTCAGGACGCCGCCGATCAGCACCGTGGTGTGAATGTCGTTGCCGCGCACCTGGTCTACCCGCAGCGCCATGTTGCCGTCGTCGAGCAGCAGCACCATGCCGCCGTGAACGTCGTTCGCCAGGCCCTTGTAGGTGCTGCCCACGCGGGTCGCGTCGCCTTCCACGTCGTCCATCGTGATGACGAATTTGTCGCCGGGAGCGAGCGTGACGGCCCCCTCGGCAAAGCGGGCCACGCGAATTTTCGGCCCCTGGAGGTCTTGCAGGATACCGATGGCCCTGCCCTTGCGGGCCGCGAGTTCGCGCACCATCTGCACCGTCTGGCGGTGGTCTTCGGGGTCGCCGTGGCTGAAGTTGAGGCGCACCACGTTCAGCCCCGCGTCGATCATGCGGCCCAGGGTTTCGGGATTGCGGCTGGCCGGGCCAACAGTCGCCACAATTTTGGTCGCTCGGTCAAAGTGTTTCATGTTGTCCCTCGGTGCACGTTTTAAAGAATTTGGAAGGGCTTCCAACAGGCTTTGAGCCGTGGGCCATGAGCTATGGGAAAAACCTCATGGCTCATGGCCCATAGCTCACGGCTGTTTAGCGCAGCGCCTTGCGGCCCAGGTACACGGCGCGGTCGCCGAGCTGGTCTTCAATCCGCAGCAGTTGGTTGTACTTGGCAATGCGGTCAGAGCGGCTAGCCGACCCCGTCTTGATTTGGCCCGCGTTGGTCGCTACGGCGAGGTCGGCGATAAAGGCGTCTTCGCTCTCGCCCGAGCGGTGGCTGATGATGGTGCCGTAGTGGTGGCGCTTGGCGAGTTCAATGGCGTCCATGCTCTCGGTGAGAGAACCGATTTGGTTGACCTTGACCAGAATCGCGTTGCCCACCTTGCGGTCGATGCCCTGCTGCAGACGCTCGGGGTTGGTCACGAACAAGTCGTCACCCACCAGTTGGGTCTTGTCGCCAATCTTGGCGGTCAGGCGCTCCCAGCCGTCCCAGTCGTCTTCGGCCAGGCCGTCTTCGATGCTGACGATGGGGTAACGGCTCGTCCAGTCGGCCCAGAAGTCGATCATTTCGTCGCTGCTCAGCACGCGGCCTTCGCTCTCGAGGTGGTACTTGCCGTCCTTGAACAGCTCGGTCACGGCGGGGTCGAGCGCGATGGCGATGTCCTTACCGGGTTCGTAGCCCGCCTTCTGGATGGCTTCCAACAGCACTTCCAAGGCTTCTTCGTTGCTCTTAAGGTCAGGGGCAAAGCCGCCTTCGTCGCCCACGTTGGTGTTGTAGCCACGGGCGTGCAGCACCTTCTTGAGGTTGTGGAAGGTTTCTGCCCCGTAACGCAGGGCTTCGCGAAAGCTGGGCGCACCGACGGGCATCACCATGAATTCCTGGAAATCCACGCTGTTGTCGGCGTGGGCGCCCCCGTTGATGACGTTCATCATCGGTACGGGCAGGGTCTTGGCGTTGCTGCCGCCGAGGTAGCGGTAGAGGGGAATGTTCAGTTCTTCGGCAGCGGCGCGGGCCGTGGCGAGGCTGACCGCCAGAATCGCGTTGCCGCCCATCTTGCCCTTGTTAGGGGTGCCGTCCACGTCCATCAGGGCCTTGTCAATGGCGGCCTGCTCGGTGGCGTCCATGCCCACGATAGCGGGGCCAAGCGCTTCGTTGACGTTGGCGACGGCCTTTTGCACGCCCTTACCCATGTAGCGCTCGCCGCCGTCACGCAGTTCCAGGGTTTCGTGAGCGCCCGTGCTGGCGCCACTGGGCACGATGGCGCGGCCCGTGTAGCCGCTGTCCAGATGCACTTCGGCCTCGACGGTGGGGTTACCACGGGAATCCAGAACCTCGCGGGCGATGACTTTTTCGATGTTCATGAGCTGACCTCCGAGAGAAAGGGGCTTGAGAAACGGCAGAGTTCATTCGGCAACGAATGAAGGCAGGGCCACTATACGGGGGGCGGGTCAGGGACGTGTCCCGCCGGGCAACCGGGTAAGGGGCGCATCAGCCCTCCGGCCAGACATGCCCCGTAACGGCGCTCAGAGGGCCCTTAAACGCGCAGCGTGACCATGACCGCCATGTACCCGCTTCCCCCTCCGGCGGCGCGGAAAATGGCGGGACTGGTGGAGCCGGAGAACAGCAGCTCGGCGTCCCCCTCGATAGGTCCCAGAGCGTCGAGGACATGCCGGGCGTTGAAGGCGAGGCTCATGGCCTGTTCGGTGCCACCCTGGGTCACGCTGAGGGTATCTTGGGCACGTCCGTAGTCGCCCTCGGCAGCGAGGCGCAGGGTGCCCTCCGAGACCAGAAATTCCACGCGGTTGTTGGCGTTTTTGTCGGCCAGGACCGCCACGCGGTTTACAGCTTCCTTGAGGGCGTTGGACGGCAGCGTGACCTGCAACTTGATGTCTTTGGGAATCACGCGCTCGTAGTCGGGGAAATCACCGTCGAGCAGCTTGAGGTTCATCTTGACGCGGTCGGTGGTCACGGTCAGCATCCCGTCGCCATAGGTGAACCGCGCCTCGCCGTCCTTGAGCACGCGGATGAGTTCGTCCACGCTGCGGGCAGGGATAATCAGGTTTTTGCCGTCGCCGCTGGCGGGGAAGTCCCGAATGGCGACCCGGTAACCATCCGACGCCACCACGCGGGCGGTTTCGCCGTGGTGCTCCAGCTTGATGCCGCGAAACACGGCCTGAAACGCCTCATTGCTGGCGGCGTAGCGCACACTGCCAAAAGCCCGCGACAGCTCGCCCCCTTCCAAGCTCACATCGGCCTGGGTAGGAAAGCTGAGGGGCGGGTAAGCGTCAATGTCTCCGGTCTGCAACTTGAAATCTGAGCCACCCGAGCGCACCGAGAGCTCTGCGCCGCTGAGTTCGAGTTCGACGAGTTCGCCGCCCAGGTTGCGGACAATCTGCGCGAACAGGTGGGCGGGCACCACGAAGTTTTCGGGCTGCTGCACCTCGGCAGGCACGAAGCAGGACAGGTCGATTTCCAGATTGGTGCCGCTCAGCGTCAGGCCACCCTCGGACGCTTCGACCTTGAGCGCCGTCAGCAGTGGATTGCTGGAACGGTTCGGAATGACGCGTTCCAGCAGACTCAGCCCCTCGTTCAGGGTCTTTTTGGTGACATTCGCTTTCATCACCGCGCATTCTACGCTGTTTGCCTCGGGAAAGAGTCTGTAAATGGACTGCGTCTGACACGGCTTTTTTCGCTTTTACTGCCTTGACGGTTGTCTGTGGAGCACCGCTGGCAAAGTTATCCACAAAAGTTATCCACACCTGGGGAAAACTCCGCTGTAGCGCTGAAAAATCCCAACATCACCTGACAGAACCCTGAAACTTCGCTGATGGCTGGGATGAGACAAGACGAGGTTTGCCGAATTGCCTGACCATCGGTTTGCCCTCTTGGAACTCTGTTGACCTGGTCCTCAATCTGCCTGACCTGGAACCTATCTTTTAACTGTCTTTTTTAAAATATAAAAAATAGTAGTAGGAGTAGTAGGGCCTGTGGATACTGTGGATAACTCACCTTGAGAGCGTCTAGGACGGAAAAAATAATCCACAGGGCGGATGTGGATAACCACCAAAACCTGTGGATAACCTGTGGATAACTAAGGGGCTTATCCACAGGGAGATTTAGAGGGTGGGTTATCCACATTTTTATCCACAAGAATTCGGCACTTATCCACAAGATATCCACAGGTTTTTCCACAGATAGTGAAAAGTTTCACCGCACTTTGGAACGGGAACGTGGAACTTTTACGGTGTAAATGGTAAAAATGGGCTTCTCGTATGCAGATAGATATACTTTTGGTTGTCTAAAAACAGAATTGAGAGCACTGATCTCACTCGGCCTGCCTCCCAAGTCTCAGTCTTCCAGTTCTTCCGGCTGGCCCTGAAGTTGACGGCGCAGGCGGTTCACGGTCTGGGCCAGTTCAGCGTCTTTGGTGAGTTGCTCGGTCACCTTGTTGATGGCATGCATGACGGTGGAATGGTCGCGCCCGAAGAACTGACCTATTTCGGGCAGCGAGTGCTCGGTCAGTTCGCGGATGAGGTACTGGGCCACCTGGCGCGGCACCACGATGTCGCGGGCCCGGCCCGAACCGCGAATAATCTCGGGCGTGGTGCCGAACTGGGCTGCCACCTGCCGCAGCACGTCCACCATTTCGACCTTGGCTTCCTGGGGCGTAAAGACGTTGCTGAGTGCCTTAGCCGCCACCTGCCGCGAAAAAGGCACGTTGTTGAGGCTGGCAAAGGCCACCACCCGCATAAGTGCGCCCTCAAGTTCGCGGATGTTGCTGGTCACCTGCCGCGCAATCAGTTCCAGAACCTCCTGCGGAATGCTGATGCGGCCCTGTTCGGCATTCATCTTCAGAATGGCCACGCGGGTTTCGTATTCGGGCGACTGAATATCGGTAATCAGGCCCCATTCAAAGCGGCTGCGAAGTCTGCCTTCCAAAGTTTGAATGTCTTTGGGTGGGCGGTCGGAACTCAGAATAATCTGCTTGTTGCTTTCATACAGGGCATTGAACGTATGAAAGAATTCTTCCTGAGTGCGTTCTTTGCCTGCCAAGAACTGAATATCATCTACCAGCAGCAAATCTACGCTGCGATAACGGTTTCTGAATTGCGTGGTCTTGTCTTCACGAATGGCGTTGATCAGTTCGTTGGTAAAGGTCTCGGTCGAGACATATTCGATGCGCTTTTCGGGAAAACGTTCGGCCAGATAATGTCCCACCGCGTGCATCAAGTGGGTTTTGCCCAGGCCCACGTCCCCGTAGATAAACAGCGGGTTGTACGCCTTGCCGGGTGACTCGGCCACCGCCAGCGCCGCAGCGTGGGCGAGGTTGTTGTTGGGGCCGACCACGAAATTTTCGAAGGTGTACTTGGGATTGAGCGACTTGCGGTTGTCGCCGGGAGCGCTGGCGGGCGCGGGTTTGGCCTTGCTGGGGGTGCTGGGTACGCTGACGGATTCGCTGGCTTCGGGCGCGGGGGGCGGATCGCTGGGCAGCAGCAGGGCGTCCTGGGCGGCGGGCA
>NZ_JAUNHK010000027.1:24362-28658 GCF_030523985.1 Deinococcus sp. | reverse complement strand
TAAGGCGGCAACTCCGTTACACTTTGCGGAGATGATGGAGAAAGAACAGAACGCGTCCCCTGCCGAATCGGCCTACGAACGCGCCGGAGTCAGCATCGATGCCGGACACCGGGCTGTCGAGCTGATGAAGGGCGCTGTGGCCCGCACCCACAACGCCAATGTACTGGGCGGCATCGGCGGCTTCGGGGGCCTCTTTCGTGCCGCTTTCGGGCAGATGCAGGACCCCGTGCTGGTCGCCAGCACCGACGGGGTGGGCACCAAGACCAAAGTGGCGGTCAAGGTGGGCAAATTCGGCGGCCTCGGCCACGACATCGTGAACCACTGCGTCAACGACATTCTGGTGCAGGGAGCGCGGCCTCTATTTTTCCTCGACTATGTGGCGATGGGCAAGCTGCGGCCCGAAGCGGTGGCCGAAGTCGTGACCGGCGCGGCCCAGGCCTGCGAGGCGCTCGGTGTGGCGCTGCTCGGCGGCGAAACGGCGGAAATGCCCGGCGTGTACGTCGAGGGCGAACTCGACATCGTGGGGACGATTGTGGGCGTAGTGGACCGCCCCAGACTGATCGACGGCACGCGCATCCAGGCGGGCGACGCCGTGATTGCCCTGCCCAGCAGCGGCCTGCACACCAACGGCTTTTCGCTGGCCCGCATGGCCCTCGATTCCCTCGACTGGCGGGAAGCCCGCGCCGACCTGAACGGGCAGACCCTGGCCGAGTTGCTGCCCGTGCCCCACCGCTCCTACCTGCCCGCCTACGACGCGCTGGAGGGTGCTGGGGTCGAGATTCGCGGTATGGCCCACATCACCGGGGGCGGCTTGGTGGACAACCCGCCCCGCGTGTTCCCGGAAGGCATCGGTATGCACATCGACACCGCGAGCTGGACGGTGCCGCCGCTGTTCGAGCTGATTGTCCAGCAGGCCCAGGTCGAGCGCCACGAGGCTTTCCGGGCACTGAACATGGGCGTCGGTTTCCTGTTCATCGTCCCGGCGGCGCAGCGTGAGCAGGCCCTTGATACCCTGCGCGGCGCGGGCGAGCAGCCCTGGGTCATCGGGGAAATGGTGGCCGGCCAGGGCGTGACCTTCGGCGGGGCCGCCTCTTGACCAAGCGACTTGCCCCCACCGGATTCCATGCGCCTGACCGCGCCACCGCCACCGAGTTCTGGGTGGTGCGTCACGGCGAAAGCACCTGGAACGTCAACGGGCGCTACCAGGGCCAGACCGACGTGCCGCTCTCGCATGTGGGCGTGCTCCAGGCGGCGAGTCTGGCCGAGCGCCTGACCGGACAGCGGTTCGATGCCGTCTATTCCAGCGACCTGGCCCGCGCCCTGCAAACGGCCGAAGCGGTGACCGAGCGACTGGCCGGAAGTCCGTCCGTGCAACTGCGCCCCGAACTGCGCGAAATCAACGTGGGCGACCTCGCCGGACTGGTGATGGCCGAAATTCAGGAGCGTTACCCCGACTATCTCGCCTCGCTGAGCCGTGACCCCTGGGCCACCCGGCGGCCCGGCGGCGAGAGCATGGAAGACCTGTTCGGGCGCTGCGGCGACGCCTTTCACGCGCTGCGCTCCCGGCATCCGGGCGGGCGCGTGCTGGTCTTTACGCACGGCGGCGTGGTGCGCGTGGCGGTGGGGCTGGCCCTCGGCGGCGTGCCGAGCAACGCCTGGTCGCGCCTGAGTGTGACCAACACGTCCATTACCCGCGTGCTGCTGGGCGAAAACAGCGGAACCCTCCTCGGCTTCAACGACGAGGCCCACCTCGAAGACCTTATCGAGGCGACCGAGGCAGACGACGTGCTGGGGCAGACGCCCTAGGGGCACAGGGGGAAGGGTGGCGGGTAGGGGGAGGAGAGTAAAACCCTCTCTCCCCTTCACCCTCTCCCTTCACTCAGAGTTCGTTGACCTCGGGCCTGAAGCCCACCGCTTCAATGTAGTGCCGATATTCTTCCTGGGTCAGCGCCTCGCGCTTGCCGCTGAGGGCGACGAAAAAGGCTTCGAGGACGTTGGTGGCGAAGTTGCGCTTGCCCATGCGCGGCGTGGTCGTAATCAGGCGGGCCACGCCGCGTTCCTGCATCCACTTTCGGTCGGCCTCGGTGATAGTCTGGGTCAGCACCGTCTTGCCGCGCAGGTCTCTGGGGGCGTAGCGCTTGACGTAGTGGGTGTCGCCCGCCAGTACGTCGGCCCAGGTGTAGTAGCGGGTGCCTTTGCCCTCCACGCTCTGCTCCTGCTTGTCGCCCGTCGGGTAGAACCAGTCTTGTGGCAGTGTGGTCAGCACGGGGAGCGCCAGCCGTGCCACCTGCCGCAGTGTGCCGATGTTGCGGATGGGGCGGTCGACGTTCAGGCCGAAGATCAGGTCGCCGTACACCACGTCGGCCCCGTGTTCGGCCAGAGCTTCCGCCATACCGAAACGGTCGACTGCCGACACCATCAGCACGCGCTGGGTGCGCCAGTTCAGCAGGGGGTCGAGTTGCGCGACGGCCTCGCGTTCCAGCGTGTTCTTGAGACCGGAGCCGTCGAGCACTGGCGTGATTTTGGCGTTGGCGACCAGCTTTTTGACGTTGCCGAAGGTGTAGCGCCGCCCCCCGGCAATCACGTACAGGTCGGCTCCACCCAGCCCGAAGGCGTCCACCCGCCCGTCGAGTTCGCGGAACAGGCGAGCGGCCTGGGCAGTGTCGCCGTCGGTGCCGATGCGTTCCAGAATAAAAGGCTGGCCCAGCACGTTGATTTCCTCGCGGGCGTTGCGCCCAGAATTGCCCAGGCTCACGCTCACCACGTGCTTGAAACCTGCGGGGGCGGGTTGCCAGCCGCTCAAGGGGTCACTCATGCCCGGCATTCTAGGCGCATGGGCGGGGCGAGGTCGGCAGACCCCATGTCCACGCGGCGAGGCGCATCTGTCATCATTCGCCCATGACCGATACCGAACAACTCACCATCGACCTTCAGGACTTCCTCAAGCTGCGTGGACTGGTCGAAACGGGCGGCGAGGCCAAATTCCGCGTGCAGGGCGGCGAGGTGCGGGTCAACGGCGAGATCGAGACCCGCCGCCGCAAGAAACTGCGCCGGGGCGACGTGGTGGAGTACGCCGGACAGCGCGTGAAGGTGGACTGGTGAGCGACTACGCTGCCGAAGTGCTGGACTTCCGCCGCCGCAAGGACGAGCATTTCGCCGCCGGACGCGGGCCGCTGACGGCGGACATGCTGCCCGACTTCGGGGGCCTGAGCTACTACGCGCCCGACCTTTCGTGGCGTTTCCTGCTGCCCCTGTCCTCTCTGGAAACGGACGCGCCTGCCGCCGAAACCCTGCTGGCGACGAACACCGGGGCCACCCGTTTCATGGCGAAGCTGGGCGAGGTGCGCCTGCCCCTTCCCGGCGGCGAACACACCCTCAGCGTCTTTGCCCCACTGGGCGAGGAAGAACCCGCCCGCGCCTTCATTCCCTTCCGCGACGCCACCAGCGGGCACGAAACCTACGGCGCTGGCCGCTACATAGACGCGCCGCTGCAGCGCGAGAATGGCGAGGTCTGGGTCGAGGTGGACTTCAACCTCGCCTACCATCCCTACTGCGCTTACGGCGACGGCTGGACCTGTCCCCTGCCCCCGGCTGAAAACGTGCTGCCCGTCCCCGTCGAGGCGGGCGAGCGGCTCCCACCTTCCCTGCACTGACTGTCTAGCGGGCCACCACCGCGTATTTCAACTCTTGCGCTCCGGCGGCGTTCAGCGCCTCCCGGCAGGCAAGGAGGGTGCTGGCTGTGGTCATCACGTCGTCCACCACCAGCAGCGTGCCCGCCGGAAGCTCTCCCCCAACGGCGAAGGCTCCGGCCAGATTGCTGGCACGTTCGCTGGCGTGCAGCTTGGCCTGCTGCGCCGTGGCGCGGGTGCGTTCCAGAAGCGGTAGGCACGGTACACCCAGTTCGGCGGCGATGGTGCGGGCCAGCAGTTCGGCCTGGTTGTACCCGCGCTGCCGCTGTCGGGTGCGGTGCAGCGGCACGGGCACGACGCCCACCACGCCCCACTGAGTTGGAACACCCGCCGCCAGCGCTTGCCCGAGCGGTCGGGCGACCTCCTGTGCTCCGCCGTATTTCAGCGCCCGCACTGCCCGGCGCACCGTGCCCTGGTAGCGCCCCAGCGTGACCAGATGCGGCAGCGGACGGGCGACCAGCGGCGAATGCGACTCCACCCTGACCCGTAGACCAGTATGGCAACCCGTACACAAGCCCTGTTCGGCTCCCAGTTGACCGCCGCACCCCGGACAGGAGCGCGGCAGCAATGAGCGCAGCCAGTCGAACATGGCGGCAGTTTAGAGCGT
>NZ_JAUNHK010000027.1:0-24262 GCF_030523985.1 Deinococcus sp. | reverse complement strand
AGGAGCGCGGCAGCAATGAGCGCAGCCAGTCGAACATGGCGGCAGTTTAGAGCGTGAGGGTCACTTCAGGTAGGGCGAAAACCGCGCCAGGTCACCCGGAGCCGGGCGAGCCGACGCACCCGTCAGGGCATTGCCCGCGAAGGTGAGCAAGACACGCCCGCCAGCCTGACCCTTCATGCCACCGAGACGGGTGATGAGGTCGTAGGGGCCGGACAGCACCGCCTGCATGGTGTTGGGGTCGAAGACCAGTCCCGCCGCACTCAGGGCCGGGCTGCTGGCCTTGACGTTACCCCGCGCGACCACGAAGCCGCTCTTGACGTACAGGGTCAGGCTGGTGGCGGTCATGTTCTTGACACGGGCGTCCGAATAGCTGACATTGCCCGTCGCCGTGACCAGCCCGGCTTTGAGGTCGTAGCGCACCTGCTGGGCCGTAAGTGTGCCGCCGAACTTGGTCTTGATGGTGGCTCCCTGGGCCTGAAGCAGTTCGTCGGGCTTGACCTGAAGCCGCGCCGCCGTCAGGGTCAGGCCGCCTTTCTGGTCGGCGACAGTGCCCCCTTGTGGCATTTCGGTCACTCCAGTCTGAAGGTTGAGGTTTTGTGCTCCCAGTGGCCTGACATTGAGGCCACCGAAAGTCACGGCCCCGACCGAGCCGCCGAGCAGCGCCGTGAGAAGGGTCAGACCAGCGATAGAGCGGGAAAAAAAGTTCATGAGGGCAGCCTAGGGGGCCAGACATTAAGCGGCATGAGCCGCCCCGTCAGAACGGCTTCAGCTTCGGCACTGGGGTGCCTAGCGACGAACTGCCAGAAACTTCCCATACAAAAACCTTCAGATACGATTAAACTTGCGCTTGCCGTGAAGTCGCTGCCTTTCTTGCTCGGATTAGTCCTGACCCTCCTCATCTCATCCGGCTGGGCCGCGCCCCGCATCGGGGTTCATCCTGGCTATACCCGTCTGGTCTTCGACCTGGCCGTACCACAACCAGTCAAGGTACAGACGAGCGTCAAAGCGCCCTATCTCACCCTGGGGCTCAATACCCTGCTGCGCCCCGAACAGGGCAAACTGAGCGCACCGGGCGTGACCGCCTACAGTGTCTCGGGCAGCACCATCCGGCTGACGCTGGCCCCCAACTACGCCAAATCCAAGGTCGAGGTCATTCCCAGGCAGGGTTCGCAACCGCAGCGCCTGGTCGTGGATATCGCCAAAAGGCCGAATACGTCCAAGCCTGTCGTCAAGGCCAGCGCCGCCCCGACTCCCAAGCCTGCGCCGCGCCCCCGCGTGGTGATCGACCCTGGTCACGGCGGGATAGACCCTGGCATGGTCAGCCGCTACCTGCGCGAAAAAGACGTGACCCTGGCGGTAGCCCTCAAGGTCAGGAACCTGCTGGCGGCGCGTGGCGTGGACGTCATCATGACCCGCAGCACCGACCGCCACCTCAGCACCAACAAGCGCACCGACCTCGATGCCCGCTCCAACATGGCGAGTGCCGGAACGGTCAGCGCCTACGTCAGCATTCACGTCAATGCCGGAAATCCGGGCGCACAGGGCATCGAAACCTACTATTTCGGGCAGCCCATCGGCGCAGCGAAACAGGCACTGGCGATTCAGGAGAACGGTGCGGGCAGCATCGGACAGGAACTGACCCGCAAGGCCGCGAGCGCCGCGCAGAATACGCTGGGCGACATTCTGGCGCAGGCCAAGCTCAGCTTCTCGCGTGACCTCGCGAGCAAGGTGCAGGCCAGCCTGCTCCAGCAAACAGGGGCCGTGAACCGGGGCGTTCACATGAACACGTTCTACGTGATTCGCAACCCCAACACCGCAGCCATCCTGACCGAAATCGGCTTCGGTGACAGCAACCGCGAAGGCCCGCTGCTGGCGACGAACGCCTATCAGGACAAGGTGGCGCGGGGCATCGCCCAGGCCATTCTCGCGTTCCTGCACTTGAAGTAAGGAATGTAGGTAAATAGCCGCCGCGCCGGGAGACCTCTCCGGCGCGGCGGCTCGTTTCAGCCTACCTTCACACGGGACTGAACTATTCTTCGGAGATGTCGGAAAAGCGCCGCCATCTCCTTCGCGCCGTTCAGTCCCGTATCCTCTTCTACTCACTCCGTTCGGAAAAATAGCTTGGATGCCCAAACTATTTTTCAAAGCCGTATCACATGTTGTGCAGCACGTTCATGATGTCGCCGTCCTGCATCACGTAGTCCTTGCCTTCGGTACGAACCCAGCCCTTGGCTTTGGCGGCGGCCCAGCCTCCGGCCTCGACCATTTTCTGCCACTCGATGACCTCGGCCCGGATAAAGCCGCGTTCGAGATCGGAGTGGATTTCGCCTGCCGCTTCGGGAGCCTTCTCGCCCCGGCGAATCGTCCAGGCGCGGACTTCCTTCTCGCCCGAGGTGATGAAGGTCATCAGGCCCAGCGTCTCGTAGCCCACCTTGACGAGCTGGTCCAGACCGCTTTCCTCGACACCGAGGTCGTGCAGGAAGGCCGCCGCTTCGTCTTCAGGCATCTCGGCGAGCTCGCCCTCGATCTGGGCGCTGATTTTGACCACCTGGGCGCCCTCGGCGGCAGCGTACTCGCGCACCTTCTGCACGTACTCGTTGTCGCTGGTCAGGTCGTCCTCGCCCACGTTGGCGACGTAGATGACGGGCTTGGTGGTAATCAGGCCGAAGTCCTTGGGAATCCTGCCTTCATACTCCCCGGCGCGGGCGGGTTTTCCTTCGCCCAGCACCTTCAGGATGGCTTCGGCCAGTTCGAGGTGTTCCTTGGCTTCCTTGTCGCCGCCCTTGGCCTTTTTCTGCAGGTTCTGGGCGCGTTTTTCCAGGCCCGCGAGGTCGGCCAGAATCAGCTCGGTGTTGATGGTTTCGATATCGTCGATGGGATCGACCTTGCCCGCCACGTGCACCACGTTGGGGTCCTCGAAGCAGCGCACGACGTGGGCGATGGCGTCCACTTCACGGATGTTGGCGAGAAACTGGTTGCCCAGACCTTCGCCCTTCGACGCCCCCTTGACCAGCCCGGCGATGTCCACGAACTCGACGAAGGTGGGAATGATGGGCGGCACGCGGTCGCCCTTGGTAAAGACCCGGCTCAGGGCGCTCAGGCGCTCGTCCGGCACGGTGACCCGGCCCACATTGGGTTCGATGGTGGCGAAAGGATAATTGGCGGCCAGCGCCCCGGCGCGCGTGATGGCGTTGAACAGCGTGCTTTTCCCGACGTTGGGAAGCCCGACGATACCTATGGCAAGACCCATGATAGTTCCTCCTCGATTCTGCGCGTCTCTTGACGCGGCAACCTGCCCAGTTTAGGCGATATCGAGGCTAATACGGCTTTGAAAAATAGTTTGGGTATCCAAACTGTTTTTCAGAGCAGAGCGAGTGGAAGAAAAAACGGGGCTGGGCGGCGCGGAGCACATTCGGGCGCTTTCCTCGGATGTGCGGAGTAAAGCCCAGCCCCGTATGAGACGTTCGGGATTGCCCCGCCAGTCGCGCTGGCCTTTGCCTGAGGGTTCGCCCTTACTGTCCTACCAGATAGCAGACATCCGTCTTGCCGTCCTTGGTCTTGATACACGGCATGTAGTCCTCGCCCTCGATGCGCCGCCCCTTCAGGATGCCCAGAAAGCTGGTGTCCCGCTCGTATTCGAGGGCTGGTTTGCCGTTGAGGGTCGGCGGCATGTTGGGCCGGAGGTTGGGAAATTCGGCGTAGTACTCCTGACCTTCGATGGTCAGGTTGAGGTACTGCGCCCCTGCACCGTAGCCGCTACCGACCACACACGGCGCCCTGGTGCTGAGCTTGTTCGCCTTGAACACGTAGCAGATGCCCAGGCGGTCGGGATTGGGGCGGGCCAGGGCCGAGCCGACAAGCAGACCGAGAATCAGGAGGAAAGCTCGCTTCATAGGTTCACCTCGCGCGATGACTCCGGCGGCGGGAGAGAGGCCGCCCAGGTCAACTATCGAACCGTTGCCGCAGGGCTACCAGCAGTCTCCCGTTCATCCTGCCCCCATGAAATCCACTTTTTCCCGACAAAATGGGGCCGGACCCTGCTCCGCGCTTCCGGGAAAAGTTCCCAAATGCGCTTTGCGTCGTCCAGACCCCTACAACGCCCGACCGAGCAGCTCAGGCGCGTTTGCGCAGGCTGTCGAGGCTGTAGGCACCAGGCCCTGCGAGCGCAAGGGCCACACTCGCCGCCAGGAGCGCCAGCGGAAACTCGATGCCGCCGGGGTTGAAAAAGCCCGCCTTGGCATGCACCAGCACCAGAGCACCAAGCATGGTGAGTGCGAGCAGCGAGGCGACCACACGCGTGCCGAAGCCCAGCAGCAGGGCCAGACCACCCAGGAGTTCGATGGTCGCCGCAGCGGGCGCGACGAGCTGTGCGAGGGGTACACCCATCTTGGTGAAGGCGGCGGTCGTGCCGGGCAGGGTGTACTCGAAGAACTTCTGGTAGCCGTGCGCCACGAAGATGATGCCGATGGCGACACGCAGCACGGTCAGGGCGAGGGCGGTGCGGTCGAGGGCAGGGACAGTCGAAGAAACAGTGGTCATGGTGAACTCCTTTTGCGTGGGGACGATAATCGTGATGACAGAGAGTTGGCCCGAAAATGCGATTCAGGGCTTGAAAGTGGCGGCCTCATCAAGCAGTTCGAGAAGGAGGCGAAGGCGCTCGGGCGCAAGGTGGCTGAATTGCTGCCGATGCACCTGCGCCAGAGGGCCATCGAGTCGGGCGACGACCTCGTGCCCCTGCGGAGACAGGTGCGTCAGCAGTACCCGGCGATCCTGTTCACTGCGAACCCGTTCGACGAGGCCCTGCTTTTCCATGCGGTCGAGCAGCCGGGTGACGTCCGGGTCCTTGTTGAGCAGCCGCTCGGCAATCTCGCCACACGTCAAAGGAGTGTCGCCCGCACCGCGAAGGATGCGCAGCACGTTGAACTGGGTGCCCGTGAGTCCCTCCTGCTTGAGAAACTGGTCGGTTTCGTCCTTGAGGTGCAGGGCCAGCCGTTGCAGGGCCAAATAGGTCTGGTGCTCGGGCTCAGAGGACGCCGCCGCTGAGTGCCGGATGTCGTGATTCATACCGCCTCCTCTGTGATGAGGATATTCGTGATAACGAATAATTTCAAGCCGTCCATTTAGAGCCGCCTCATGCACCTTGACTAAATACCCTAGGGGGGTATATAAAGGGAGGCAGGAAGAATGCTCTATACCCCGTTCCCCAGGAGGAACCCCATGTTTTTTGAACGCTTTTATGACACCGACCTGGCCCAAGCCTCGTACATGCTGGGCTGCCAGAAGACCGGCGAATGCCTCGTCATCGACCCGGTGCGCGACATTCAGCAGTACCTCGACAAGGCCGCCGCCGAAAAACTGCGCGTGACTCATGTCACCGAAACCCACATCCACGCCGACTATCTCTCGGGCAGCCGTGAACTGGCGACCCAGACCGGCGCAAAACTGCTGCTCTCCGATGAGGGCAACGCCGACTGGAAATACGGCTTCGACGGTGAAAAGCTCCACCACGGCGACACGTTCATGGTGGGCAACCTGCGGGTAGAAGTGCGGCATACCCCCGGTCACACGCCCGAAAGCATCAGCTTTCTGGTCACCGATACCCCCCGGGGTGATACCCCCGTCATGTACTTCACGGGCGATTTCGTGTTCGTGGGCGACATTGGCCGCCCCGACCTGCTCGACGAAGCGGCGGGCGGGCAGGACACCCGGTTCGAGGGCGCCAAGCAGATGTTCGCCAGCCTGCGCGACCAGTTCCTGACCCTGCCTGACGGCGTGCAGGTGTGGCCCGCGCACGGCTCCGGGAGCGCCTGCGGCAAGGCGCTGGGCGCGGTGCCCAGCACGACCGTGGGCTATGAACGTGCTCTGGCGTGGTGGTCGGACTATGTGCAAAGCGGTGACGAACAGGGCTTTACCGACTATCTGCTCAGCGGGCAGCCTGACGCCCCGCTGTACTACGGGCGTATGAAGATGCAGAACAAGGCTGGCCCCGCCGTTCTGGGCAACGTGACCGTGCTGCCTCAACTGAGCGTAGCTGAATTGAAGGGCAAGCTCGGCCAAGGTACTGTCCTGATCGACACCCGCAAGAAGGAAGTCCATCAGGCTGCCGCACCTGTAGGCAGCGTCAACCTGCCCGTGAGCAACACCTTCGAAACGTGGAGCGGCTGGCTGCTGCGCCCCGAAGATGCGGACTACGTTCTGCTGGCTGAAAACGCTGAGCAGGCCGAGAAGTTGCGCCGCCGCCTGTGGATGGTGGGTCTGGATAACGTGGTGGGCTTCATCACCGATGTCGAGGGGCTCGACACGGTCGCCGCTCGACCCTTTGAACCTGCTGAACTGCCCGAGCATAAGGGCGCTCTGATTCTGGATGTCCGCAAGAAGACCGAGTACGACGAGGGGCACATCCCCGGAGCCAAGCAACTGCACGCGGGCCGCCTGCCCTGGAAGCTGGACGAACTGCCCAAAGGTCAGGAAATCGTGGTGCATTGCCAGGGTGGGGCACGCAGCGCGGCGGCGGCGAGTTTCCTGCGCCTCAAGGGATTTGAAGTCTCGGAAATCGCGGGCGGTTACGAAGCCTGGGAAAAGGCTCAGAAGGACTCGCGCAACTGATGTTGGGATGGCTCAAAAAGCTGTTGGGCGGGGGCGGTGTTCCGTCCCTTTCCCCCCAGGAAGCGCATAAGCTGATGCAATCGGGCGCGGTGATGCTCGACGTGCGTCATCCCGACGAACGCCAGCGCCAGCACATCGGGGGAAGCCTGCACGTACCCCTGGGTGACCTGAGCCGCCAGGCCAGCACCCTTCCCAGAGACAAAGTCATCATCTGTCAGTGCACCAGCGGCAAACGCAGCCAGCTTGCCGCCGCACAACTCGCCGCACAGGGTTTGGACGTTCGCAACCTTCAGGGCGGTCTGGCGGCCTGGCAGAGTGCCGGGCTTCCCGTCGAATAACTGCGAGCACTTAAGGAGCTTCCGATGTCCTACACCGATATTTTTGCCAATGAACTGCAACTCAAGCTGCGCGGCGGGGCCAAACTCTACGACGTGCGCGAACGCGACGAATACGAAGGTGGGCATATTCCCGGCGCAGTCAATCTTCCCCTCTCGGAATTGCAGGGCCGCACCGACGAAATTCAGACCCCCGCCGTGGTGGTCTGCCTGAGTGGGGGCCGCAGCGCTCAGGCCGCCGCCTCCCTGACCGAGTGCGGCAAGCAGGACGTGATGAACCTGGTGGGCGGCACGATGGGCTGGATGCGCGAAGGAAGAAGCGTCAACGTCGGCCAGGAACCATGATTCTGGCGTGGACTGGGGCGGCCCTGATCGGGCTGTCGCTCGGTCTGCTGGGGTCGGGCGGCAGCATCCTGACCGTGCCCGTGCTGGTCTACCTGGTGGGCGAGGACAGCAAGCTCGCCATTACCGAGAGTCTGGCCATCGTGGGCTGCATCAGCCTGTTCGCGGCCATCCCTTACGCCCGCAGCCGCCAGGTGGACTGGCGCACCGTGCTTTTGTTCGGACTGCCTGGAATGCTGGGCACCTACGGCGGCTCGGTGCTGAGCCAGTTTCTGCCGGGCAGCGCCCAACTGCTGCTGTTCGCGGTGGTCATGCTGCTCGCTGCCGCCTTCATGTTTCGCCCGGCCCCCGCGCAGGCGTCAGAGGTGCCGCGCCGACAGCCGCTTCTGCACACGATTCTGCAAGGTCTGGGGGTCGGCGTTCTGACCGGGCTGGTCGGAGTGGGCGGCGGCTTTCTGATCGTGCCTGCCCTGGCGCTACTTGTCGGCCTGCCTATGCCGTACGCGGTGGGCAGCAGTCTGGTCATCATCACCCTCAACAGCTTTACCGGGTTCGCCCGCCACCTCCACCCGCCCCAGGGCAGCACCGAGACACTTCACTGGCCCCTCATCGGCACCTTTGCGCTGATCGGGATACTGGGCAGCCTGGTCGGGTCACACCTGAACCGCAGGCTCTCGAATGAAAAACTGCGCCGGGGGTTCGCCGTGTTTCTCGTGCTGATGGGCGTCTACGTGCTGTCCACCCAGCTTCCCCAGGTACTTCATGCCCCGGCAGCGAAGGCCGCACTCGCCCGCTGAGGGGCCGCTTCCCGCGCTTCTCCTGCTCTCTTCGTCCACATCTGCGAGGTTCCCCATGAACGAACTGCTTCACCTGCTCCAGTCGCCCTGGCCCTGGTACGTGGCCGGGCCACTGATGGGCCTGACCGTGCCTCTTCTGCTGTGGCTCGGCAACAAATCTTTCGGCATTTCCTCCAACCTGCGTCACCTCTGCGCCATCGCCCTGCCGGAACAGGCCAAACCGGGATTTTTCCGCTACAACTGGCGGGCCGAGGGCTGGAGCCTCGCCTTTGCCCTGGGACTGGTGCTGGGCGGTCTGCTGGCCGCGAACCTGCTGGCGAACCCCGAACCCGCCAACCTGAGCGCCGCCGCCCGACAGAGCCTCTCGGCGCTGGGGGTCACGTTGCAGCCCGGTCTGCTGCCCCCCGAGCTGAGCCGCCCGGACAACCCCGGCGTGTGGGGGCTGCTGGCCCTGAGCGGCCTGCTCATCGGCTTCGGCACGCGCTACGGCGGCGGCTGCACCAGCGGCCACGCCATCACCGGACTGGCGACCCTGCAACTTCCCAGCTTGATCGCCACGGTGTCCTTTTTCGCGGGCGGCATCCTCAGCGCCAACGTGCTGCTGCCTGCCCTGCTGCGGGTGATTCTGTGAAGGCCGCGCCGACGCCTGCCCGCATCCGAACGGGCCTCCTCGCCTATCTGGTCGCGGGCCTGTGGTTCGGCCTGCTGCTGGTCAAATCCGAGGCCGCGAGCTGGTACCGCATTCAGGAAATGTTCCGCTTTCAGTCGTTCCATATGTTCGGCATCATCGGCAGCGCCATCGTCACGGCCCTGGTGACCACGGCCCTGCTGCGGCGCTTCGGGAAAACCCGCGAGGGCGAGAATGTCCGCATCACCCCCAAGGAAAAGGGCTCCGTGCGCTACGTGGTGGGCGGCCTGCTCTTCGGCCTGGGCTGGGGGCTGGTCGGCCTGTGCCCCGGCCCCATCTTCGTGCAGCTCGGGGCGGGCCTGTGGACGGCGGCTGTGGCGCTGGTGTTCGCCCTGATCGGCACTTACCTGTACGGTCTGCTGAGAGAGCGGCTGCCACACTGAATCGGACAGCGACGCGCCGGGGGGATAGCACCCTCCGGCGTTTTCTGTTGCTCATCTGCGAGGGCCGAACGTGCCAGACTCTCAGCGACGTATGACGAACATGAACCGCTGGGTCATCCTGCTGGGCTACCTCCTGCTGACCGCCTGCACGCAGATGGTCTGGCTGTCCTATGCCCCGGTGACGCACGGTGCAGCGGCGCAGATGCACGTGACGGTGAGTCAGGTGGGCTGGCTCTCGGCGGTGTTCGCGGGAATTTATCTGGTACTGGGCCTTCCGGCGGGCCACTGGCTGGACAAATCCTTTCGCCACGCCCTGGGATTCGGGGCTGTCGCCACGGCACTGGGGGCCACCTTGCGCGTGCTCGCCCCCGACAGCTTCGCGGTGCAGATGGCGGGTCAACTTATTCTGGCGGTCGGTCAACCCTTCGTCCTCAACGCCATGAGTGCGCTGGCCCTGCGTCATTTTCCGGCCCACGAACGCCCCAGGGCCATCGCCGCAGGCAGCGCCAGCCTCTTTGTCGGTGTCCTGCTGGCGAGCGTGACGGCCCCCGCCCTCTACGAAGCGGGCAAACTGGCGACCCTGCTCACGGCGCACGCGATTCCGACCGTCGTGGGGGCCATCTGGGTGCTGCTGTCGCTGCGTACCCCCCCGAATTCAGCGACCAGCGAAGAACTGGGGCAGGCCGCCCAAAGCATCCAGCCGGGCTGGGCATGGCTGGGCAGGGACCGACTGCTTCAGAAGCTCGCCGGGCTGCTGTTTGTCGGCTTCGGGCTGTTCGGGGCCATCAGCACTTGGCTGGAGCCGCTGCTGGGGCATCAGGGCATCTCGCCGGGGACTGCGGGCAACCTGATGGGCCTTCTGGTGGTGTGCGGCATTCTGGGGGCCGCCGTCTTGCCGGTGGTGGCGGCGGCGCGGGGCTGGCGCAGGGAATTTCTGCTGGCTTCTATGGCCCTCACGGGTCTGATGGTGATTGCGCTGGGCACCGTCCAGCACCTCTCCGCGCTGGCGCTCGGCGTGGGCCTCGGGGGCTTTTTTCTGCTCGCCTGCCTGCCGATTGTGCTGGAGTGGGCCGAGGAACACGTGGACGCCAGTCGTCAGGGCCGCGCCGTCGGGTTTCTGCTGGCGGCAGGAAATGCGGGTTCCCTGGTGCTGATGCTGCTGGTCGGCGCTTTCGTCGAACAGTCGGCCCCGGTCGCCGTGGCCCTGCTTGCGGCTGCCGTCGCGCTGGGTGCCGTCCTGACCCTGGGGCTGCCGCGCCAGGAACCGCACGTGCCATAATACGAGACCGAACTCTTCTTCGGAGATGTCGGGAAAGCGCCGCCATCTCCTTCGCGCCGTTCAGTGCCGTATCCTCTTTTACTCACTCCGTTCGGAAAAATAGCTTGGATGCCCAAACTATTTTTCGAAGCCGTATAACCACAAAAAGCCCGCTCCCCTGGGGGAAACGGGCCTTGTGCGGTGCGCTAGAGCCTTACAGCAGACCGCTGCGGCGCAGAAGGGCGTCGGCGTCGGGGTCGCGGCCCATGAAGTCGCGGTAGAGCTGCGCGGGGTCGTCGCTGTTGCCCCGGCTCAGAATCTTGTCCACGTAGGCGCGGCCCGTTTCGCGGTTGAAGATGCCCTCTTTGGCAAAGCGGCTGAACGCGTCGGCGTCGAGTACCTCGGCCCACTTGTAGGAGTAGTAGCCCGCGCCGTAGCCCACGGGACTGCTGAACAGGTGGTTGAAACTGGCGACCATCGCGTAGTTTTCGGGCAGTTCGGCGGGATAGAACCGGGCCATCACCTCGCGGGCGGTGGTCACGGGGTTCTGGTCGCTGCCGGGGTCGAACTCGACATGCAGCGTCAGGTCGGTCATGCCGAAGGAATACTGGCGCATGGCGGTGTTGGCGGCGCGGTAATTCTGGGCCTTGACCAGCTTCTCGAACAGGTCTTGCGGCAGCTTTTCGCCAGTCTGGTGGTGCTTGGCGAACAGGTCGAGCGCCTCGCGCTCCATCACCCAGTTTTCCATGATCTGGCTGGGCAGTTCCACGAAATCCCAGGGCACGTTGGTGCCGCTGAGCGACTTGACCGGCACGCGGCTCATGGCGTGGTGCAGCAGGTGCCCGAACTCGTGGAAGACCGTTTCCACTTCGCGGATGCTGAGCAGGCTGGGGGTGTCGCCTCCGGCCCCGCCTTTGACGGGCGGCGTCATGTTGCCGCACATCAGGCCGAGGTGGGGGTCTACACCATTTTCCTTCGGCCCGCCCGTAATGAAGGCGTTCATCCACGCCCCGCCGCGCTTGGTGTCGCGGGGGAACCAGTCGGTGTAGAAGCTGGCGATGTGCTGGCCTTCTTCGTCGCGGATGTCGTAGAACTTGACTTCAGGGTGCCAGCCGGGAGCCTGGGCCTCGGTCACGGTAATGCCGAACACGCGGCGGCAAATCTCGAACATGCCCGCCAGCACGCTCTCCATCTCGAAGTAGGGGCGCAGGGCTTCTTCGTCGAAATCGTACTTTTCCTGGCGCTGCTTCTCGGCCCAGTAGGCGATGTCCCAGGGCGCGAGCTTGGGCGCGTCGGCCCCGGCGTTCTGGCGGTAAAAGCTTTCGAGTTCGGCGTTTTCGCGCTCGAAGGCGGGGCGGGTCTTGGCTTCGAGGTCGCGCTCGAATTTCAGGGCGTTGTCCCCCGACTTGGCCATGCGCGATTCCAGCACATAGTCGGCAAAGTTCTTGAAGCCCAGAATCTCGGCCTGTTCGCGGCGCAGTCGCAGAATGTCGGCAATCAGCGGGCGGTTGTCGCGCCCCTTTTCCTGTCCCAGCATGGCCTGGGCTTCCCACAGCTCGCGGCGCAGTTCGCGGTCGTCAGCGTAGGTCAGGATGGGGAGCAGCGTGGGCGCGTGCAGCGTCAGGCGATGGCCCTCTTTGCCCTTGCTCTCGGCGTCCTGGCGGGTGGCGTCCTGAACGCGCTGCGGCACGCCTTGCAAGCGCTCGGTGGGCACATACAGTTCGTAGGCGGCGGTGGCGTCCAGCACGTTCTTGGAAAACTGGTTGGTGGTCTGGGCCAGCTCGGTGTTGACTTCCATCAGGCGGGCTTTTTTGTCGTCGGGCAAGTCAGCCCCGCCCCGGCGGAACTCGTCGATGGTCAGCTTAAGCAGCCGGGCATTGACCGGGTCGAGTGCTTTGGCGGCGTCGGTTTCGGCAAAGGCCTTGAGTGAGCGCCACAACCCCGGATGCAGCCCCAGTTCGGTGTAAAACTGCGAGGTCTTAGGAATGATGGCTTCGACGGCGTCCTTCCACTCGTCGCTGCTGACCACGCTGTTGAGGTGATGAACGATGGTGGTGACGGTGCCGAGTTGCTCGGTCAGCACGTCGAGATCGTGCATGAAGCCCTCGAAATCGCGTTCGCCGGAGCGGGCCAGCGTTTCGACGCGTTCGCGGGCCGCCGTCAGCAGTTCGTCGACCGCACTTTCGGCGTGCTCGGGCCGAATCTGGTCGAACGGAATACGAAAGCCGATGTTCAGCAGCGGGTTGCTGCTCTGGGTCACAGGTTGTGTCATCGGAGCCGAGTATAAGCGGCCTGGGCGAAGAAACGCTAAGCCAGATGGCGCATTTGCCCGGGGCCGAATCTATGCTGAGATGCCGCATGGAACCCGCACCTTTTCTCGCCGCTGGCCTCACTCTGACGCCCACCACGCCCGCCGACAATCCGGCGGTGGCCGACCTGATCACGCGGGCGCACCCCGACTGGGCCAGAACCGCCGCCGACCTTGACCGCTTCGACGAAATGCGGCTGGCGGGCGAGGTGTTCCAGCGGGTGCTGGCCCGGCAGGGCGGCAAAGTCGTCGGCATGGCGGAAGTCAGCACGCCGCGCATGGACGGGCATCCCGGCTGGTTGAATCTGGACGTGGTGACGCTGGAACGCGACCTGTTCGGGCCGCTGCTGGCCTGGGCCGAAGCCACCGCCGCGCAGCACCGCGCCCACACCCTGATAACCCGTGTGAAGGAACACTGGTGGGAAAAAGAGGTCTGGGAGGCCGCAGGCTACGCCGAACATGACCGCATGTGGCTGAGTATTCTTGACCTGACCACGCTGGACTTCGGCAAATTTGCCGCGCAGGAGGCCAAGGCGAAGGCGGCGGGCGTCACGCTCCACCCACTTTTCGAACTGGGCGCTTATGACGAAGTGCAGCAGCGCAAGCTCTACGACCTGATCGCCGCCCTGCTGCACGACGTGCCGAGTGCCACGCCCGTCGCCGTGCTGCCCTTCGAGGGCTGGCAACAGCGCTTCGGCCACATCAAACACCCCGAAGGTTTGTGGCTGGCGGTGGCCCCGAATGGTGACTGGGTGGGCCTGAACGAACTGCACTTGCCAGTCAGCAGCGCCCCGCACATGCTGCAAAACGGACTGACGGGCGTGCTTCCGGCTTGGCGGGGCCAGGGAATCGCCTACGCGCTCAAGCTGGCGGCGGCCCGCTCAGCCCTGGGGCGCGGTTTTACCCACGCCCGCACCGGGAACCACAGCGTCAACGCGCCGATGCTCGCCATCAACGAAAACCTGGGGTTCGTGCGCGAGGCGGCGACGGTGACGCTCCGGCGCGACATCCGGTGAGGGCGACAGGAAAAGACACTGACAAAAAACCCCCGCCGCAGCGGGAGTCGGGGGCAAGCGGGGGAAGGCTCAGGCCAGCGCCTTGATGACGGCCTCGGTGAATTCCTTCGTTCCGGCGGTGCCGCCCAGGTCGCGGGTGCGGGGGCCTTCGGCGAGCACCTTGTTGACGGCGTTGTCCAGCCTGCGGGCCGTTTCATGGTCGCCCAGATGGTCGAGCATGATGACGGCAGCCAGGATGGTGGCGGTGGGGTTGGAGATGCCCTGTCCGGCGATGTCGGGGGCCGAGCCGTGAACCGACTCGAAGATGCCGAACTTGTCGCCCACGTTGCCCGAGGCAGCGATGCCGAGGCCGCCCACCAGTCCGGCGGCGAGGTCGGAGAGGATGTCGCCGAACATGTTGGTCATGACCATCACGTCGAACTGCTGGGGGTGACGCACCAGTTGCATGGCGGCGTTGTCCACGATCATGGTGTTCGTGGTCAGGCCGTCCACGGTCTTGGCATGGTCGAGGATGGTGTTCATGAACAGGCCCTGCGTGACGGGCAGCACGTTGGACTTGTGAACGACGGTCAGGCGCTTGCCCCGCTTCATGGCGAGATCGGCGGCGAACTTGCCGATGCGGTCACTCGCCCCACGGGTAATCACGGTGTCGGCAATCGCGGTGTCACCGTAGATGCGCTCCTGCTCGACGTAGAGGCCCTGGGTGTTTTCGCGCACGATGACCAGGTCCACGTTTTCGTAGGAGTGGGGCACCGGGCGGGTCTTGGTGGGGCGCACGTTGGCGTAGAGGTTGTACTTCTGGCGCAGGTGGCGAATGGCCCCGAAGAATCCGGCGGGCTTTTCACCACTGGGGCTGGTGGCCGCACCGAACAGGGTGGCGTCGGTGTTTTCCACCGCGTCGTAGGTCGCTTCGGGCACACTGGTGCCGTGGTCGAGGAAGTATTCGTATCCGGCTTCGGCATGGACGTACTCGGCGTCAAAGCCAGCCGCTTCGAGGACGCGCTTGGTGGCAGGAACGACTTCGTGCCCGATGCCGTCCCCCTCAATCAGACAAATGCGGTATTTCGCCATGTCTAACAGTCTAAGCGAGAGTCAGGTCACTTTGAGGTAGCCCTGTCGTTACTGAAGGTGTGACGCGGGGACGGGCAGCGCCCGCGCCACCAGCCGCCGCGCCAGCAGAGGCCCCAGCAAAAAGCCTTTGCTGCCCAGGCCCGACAGGTGCCACAGCCCCTGGTCGTCCGGCCCGCAGCGCAGCCCGCTCAGGCGCGACCCCGTCCAGCGGCCCGTGACCTGCACGCCGCTGAGGTCGCTCAGGGCCGCTCCCTTTGCCAGCAGCCAGCGCAGCGAGGCCAGCGGCAGCCGGGGCGGTTCCCAGGTGGGCGCGGGCGCCTCGAACGTGCCGCCCAGCACGCCTCCCCCTTGCTCACCCGTATGGGCATCGGGCGAGAGGTAAGCGCCGAAACTGAGCGGCACTTCCGACACGGCGCGGTCAAGGCGCAGCATGGTGCCCATCCGGTGCGTGCGCCTCTCCCCCGCCCACGTCGAACCGAGCGAGCCGCCGCACAGGAAAGTGAGGTCGAACGAACCGTCCACCCCCAGCCATCGGCCCTCCACCCGCCGCGCTCCGGAGGCCGTCAGCAGCGCCTCACACAGCGCCCGCCCGTCCACCCAGCCCGCGTCGGGCAAGTGCAGAACGTGCGCCCAGCCGGGAGCCAGCGGCTCGGCAGGACTGACCCACTCGTGCCTCAGCTCTGACGGCAGGTTCTTCTCGAATTTGGCGCGGGTCTTGTCGTCGGGGACAGGGCGCAGCACACCCGTTTGCCCGTGTGGAATGGCATGGCCCCCGGCCTCCAGTTCCCGAATCAGCGCCCAGGTGAGGTGCATTCCTTCCAATGCGCCCTCGTCCACCTGCCCGGACTGCCCGCGCACCGGATTGATGAGGGCGCTCGGTACGTGGCTGGCGGTGTGCTGCCCAGCGTCCAGCACGGTCACAGACACGCCTGCCCGCCCCAGAAAGTAGGCGACGGACGCTCCGGCGATGCCCGCGCCGACGACCAGCGCCTTCACCGGGGCCGCACCGCCCGCAGGCACTCGCGCTTGCCGGGCGCACCGGGCCGCCGCTCAACCTGCAAACCCGCCGCTTCCAGACTGCGCCGCACGTGTCCCGCCGCCGAATAGGTGGTCAGCACGCCGCCGGGGGCCAGGGCCAGGGCCAGTCGCGCCACGAACTCGGGCGTCCAGACTTCGGGATTTTTGGCGGGCGAAAAGCCGTCCAGGTACAGGGCGGTGGCCCAGTCGCGAGGCAGTTCGGCTCCCGTTCCCGCCGCCTGGGTCACGTCGGCGAAGTGGACCCGCAGCCGCGCCTCGCCCGCTTCCACGCTCAGGCGCTCGGCACAGGCCCAGTCGCGCAGCAGTTCCAGCCACAGCGGATGGGCCGCACCTTCGCCGCCCTCGGCCACCTCGCGCAGCAGGCTGGGGGGCGCGGGGTCGAATTCGTAGGCCAGATAATCCAGGGGAACGTCACGCTCCGCCGCGTTTGCCAGGGTCGCCCGGAAATTCAGGCCCAGCCCGAACCCGATTTCTAACACGCGGGGGGCCGGGTGCAGGTCGGTGCCGCTGCCTTCCAGAAACACGTGATGGGCCTGCGCCCGTGCCCCGTGGCGCGAGCCGTAGGCTTCACCGAACCGGACACTGTGGGCGGTGAGGGAGCCGTCGGGGGTCAGCAGCACATGGGGCGCTGCCTGGGCGGGTTCGGAAGCGGTCATTGCCCCACAGCATAGAGGCAGACAGAGAGGGGGCGGCGCGAGCAGGAACACTTTCCTGTCCAGACACCGCCCCCCTCTGCACTCTGTAATACGGCTCTGAACGCTACTTTGCGCCGCTCAGACCCGCAGTTCCTCTGACTCGATTACACCTGTTCGACGTGGTGCGGGTGGTTCACTTCGTCCAGCGAAACGTCATGGCCCCGGCCCTCGAACTCGCGCAGGGTGTCGGTGATGATGCGAAGGCCGCGTTCGAGGTCGGCCTCGTCAATCACCAGCGGGGGCGCAAAACGGATGATGTTGCCGTGAGTGGGCTTGGCGAGCAGGCCGCGCTCAGCCATCTTCAGGCAGATGTTCCAGGCGGTGTCGCTGTCTTCATGGTCGTTCACCACAACGGCGTTCAGCAGGCCCTTGCCGCGCACCAGCTTGGCGATCTGGCTGCCTTCAATGTACCGGGCAAGTTCGGCGCGGAACCTCTGACCCAGCTTCTCGGCGCGTTCGGCCAGTTCCTCGTCGCGGGCCACCGTCAGCGCCGCCACCGCCACCGCGCCCGCCACCGGGTTGCCGCCGAAGGTGGAGCCGTGCTGACCGGGCCTAATCACGTTCATGATGGCGTCGTCCGCCAGCACCGCCGAGACCGGATACGCCCCGCCCGAGAGCGCCTTGCCCAGAATCAGGATGTCGGGTTTGACGTTCTCGTGATCCACCGCGAGGCGACGACCCGTGCGGGCAATTCCGGTCTGCACTTCGTCGGCGATGAACAGGGCGCCGTGCTCCTCACACAGTTTTTTCGCGCCGCTGAGGTAGCCGTCGGCGGGAACATACACGCCCGCCTCGCCCTGAATCGGCTCGACCAGAAAGCCCGCCACCTTGCCCGCGTGGGCCTTCAGCGCAGCTTCGAGGGCACCGAGGTCGTCGTAGGGAATCCGCAGGAAGCCGCCCGTGTAGGGGCCGAAGTTGCGGCGGGCGTTTTCATCGTTGGAAAAGCTGATGATGGTGGTGGTGCGCCCGTGAAAGTTGTTCTCGCAGACGACAATCAGGGCTTCGTTTTCGGGAATTCCCTTGACCTCGTAGGCATACTTGCGGGCCAGTTTGAGGGCGGTTTCGACGGCCTCCGCGCCCGTGTTCATGGGCAGCACCTTGTCGAAGCCGAAGTACTCGGTCACGAACTGCTCGTAGGGGCCGAGTTTGTCGTTGTAGAAGGCGCGGCTGGTCAGCGTCAGGGTCTGGGCCTGCTCGACCATCGCCCCCACGATTTTGGGGTGGCAGTGGCCCTGATTGACGGCAGAGTAGGCCGAGAGAAAGTCGAGGTACTCCTTGCCGTCGGTGTCCCACACCTTCGCGCCCTGGCCCCGCGCCAGAACGACAGGGAGGGGGTGGTAGTTGTGGGCGCCGTGGCGGTCTTCGAGGGCAATGTAGTCCTGCTGGGTCCGGGGGGTGGTCTGGGTCATGGTCAGTGTCCTTGTCTGAGAGAGCGTGAACTGAGAGCGGAAATCCCTGGGCCAGGAGCCGAAACGGGAACACGACTCCCCTTTTCGGCTGACCCGGCCTGCCTTGTCAGCGGTCTCCCATGCTAGGGATTTCCGGGTGTATGCACCACCCCACCTGAATGCATAAATTTGCAGTCTGGGACGTGCTGAATTGCCCCTGTCTGGCTCCCTCCCCCGCGCCCCGACCCGCCCAGTGCTATGCTGCCCTCATGAACGCCCTGTGTTGCCCCCGAATGCGGTAAGCAGCACTGCTCTGCCCCGCGCCCTTTCCCCTGTGGACTGTGGCGCGGTTTTTTTTAGCCGTGAGCAGCACCCTCTTTCCCAAAGTTCGGAGCCATCCCAAAGGAACTTTCCATGACCAAACACACCACGCCCGACCCCAACATTCAGCTTTACGACACCATGCAGCGCCAGAAAGTCCGTTTTGTGCCGGGAACGCCGGGGCATGTGGGCATGTACCTGTGCGGCCCGACCGTCTACTCCGACGCGCACCTCGGCCACGCCAAGAAGGAAGTGGCGTTCGACGTGATTCGCCGCGCCCTGATGCATTTCGGGTACAAGGTGCGCTACGTCGCCAACATCACCGACGTGGGCCACCTGCAAAACGACTCCGACGACGGCGAAGACAAGATGCTGGCCCGCGCCCGTCTGGAACAACTGGAGCCGATGGAAGTGGCCGACAAATACTTCTGGTCGTTTTTCAAGGACATGGACGCGCTGAACGTCCTGCGGCCCTCCATCAACCCCCGCGCCACGGGGCACATTCAGGAGCAGATCCGGCTGATCGAGGAACTGATGGAGCGGGGCCACGCCTACGAATCGGCGGGCAGCGTCTATTTCGACGTGCGGAGCTGGCCTGAATACGGCAAACTCTCAGGCCGCAAACTGGACGACCAAGAAGAGGGGACCCGCGAGGCCGTGCGCGAGGAAAAGCGCGACCCCCGCGACTTTGCGCTCTGGAAGCACGCCGAACCCGAACACATCATGCGCTGGGACTCGCCTTGGGGCGTGGGGTTTCCCGGCTGGCACATCGAATGCTCGGCCATGAGCCTCAAGTATCTGGGCGAGGGCTTCGACATTCACGGCGGCGGCCTCGACCTGCAATTTCCTCACCACGAGGCCGAAATCGCCCAGGCCGAAGCCGCCGGGCATCACTTCGCCCGCTACTGGATGCACAACAACATGCTGACCATCGGCGGCGAGAAGATGTCCAAGAGCAAGGGCAATTTCACGACCATTCAGGACATCCTGCAAAAGTACGACCCGATGGTGGTGCGCTTTCTGCTGGTGTCGAGCCACTACCGCAGCGTAACCGAGATGAACGAGGAAGCCTTCGCCAGTGCTGCGAACGGCTACCGCCGCATGGTGGACGCGCTGGGCGAAATCGAGCGCCGCCTGGGTGACGCCCCCGCCGGAGCCGACGCCGCGCTGGACGCCAAAATCGCCGCCCGCGTGCAAGAATTCGAGGACGCCATGCGCGACGACTTCAACACCCCCAAAGCGGTAGCGGCCCTGTTCGGCCTGACGGGTGAAGTCAATACGGCGCTGAATGCAGGCGCGGTGGGCCATGACTCGCTGGAGCGGGCGCGGGACGCATACCGCACCCTCGGCGGCGACGTGCTGGGTCTCTTTGCCGGGAGCGGACAGGTCGCCGCCCAGGACGACGCCCCCGTGATAGACGCGCTGATGGACTTGGTGCTCAAGGCCCGCCAGAACTACCGCCTGCAAAAGCAGTACGCCGAGGCCGACGAACTGCGCGACACCCTGACCAAAGCGGGCATCACCGTCGAGGACACCAAAGACGGGCCTCGCTGGAAACGCTGAGCGGCCATATTGGAGGGGCATGAGAAAATGGCCCCTTCATTTTCGGCGGCTGTCATGGTGCTGTCAGAGAGGCGGCGTACCCTGAATTCACGATTCCGGACGGAGACGAAAGCTTCTCCAGACAGCAAAGCAAAAGCGAAGCGCACTCGGCCAGGGGTGCGCTTCTTTCCTTTGCCCTTGACGGTTAGGCCCGCTTGTGCAGCAAATAAGCCTTCGGGTGGTGACCGCCGCTGTAGACCTGAAACAGTTCCTTGGCGTCCCAGTCGCTCTGCTGGGCCATGACGCGCTCGAACAGCCGCAACTCGTGGGTCAGCACGCACAGGCGACCCCGGCGGCTGGTCAGGCGGTTCATTTCCTTGAGGAAGGCCGGGTACAGCGCCTCGTTGCTCTGGTGCGACCCGATGGCGTCCCCCCAGGGCAGGTCGGTGATGACGAGGTCGAAGGAGCGCGGCGGCAACCCGGTGTGCAGCGCGTCCACCTGCGCCACTTCCACGTCGCGGCCCGCCGCCCTGAGGTTGGTGCGGGCGCAGGCCACGGCGTCGGCGCTGATGTCCACGCCCACCATCGCGTCGTAGGGACCGAGCAGGGCACGTTCGATCAGCAGGGTGCCGCTGCCGCACATGGGGTTGAAGATGCGGTCCTCGTCGCGCTGTCCGGCGAGCTTGTGCATGGCGTAGGCGATGGTGGCGTTCAGGCCGCCGCCCATGTTGCACTCGCGCCAGACCCGCGCCGAGAGGGGCCTGCGGGTGATACGGGCCAGCACGTCCCAGCCCTGTTCGTCTGCCGAGGGGCGCAGACGCAGCAGCAGTTCGCCTTCTTCCGGGTCGTGGGTCAGGCCCAGCGCGGTGCTGAGTTCCTCGGCCAAGCGCTGCATGACCGCCGATTCCTTGCCCGCCGCGCCCAGTCGAAAGGAGCGGTGCCCGCCTTGCTCGGCAACCTCGCCCACGAAGGCCGTGAGTTCTCCGAGTTGCTGGTGGCCCAGCAGCCCACGCGGGCGCGGCACGTCCCAGGTTTTAATGCGGTAGGCCGCCACCGCCGAGCGCAGACGGGTCAGGCGCTCCGGGCTGCCGGGATACCAGAAGCGCAGCCCCCGGACATCGCGGGCGAGCGGCACGGCGGCGAGTTCGGTGGCGACCACCTGTTCCAGACCCGGCAGGGCTTCGAGTTCGTACTCGTGGGCAGGCTGCCGGGCGCGGTAATCACCCTTGGGCTTACTTTTTTTGCCCCCGGAAGGGCGTGAGAACGCGGGGTTGCTGTTGGAACGGGGGCGCGGCATAGCAGAGCAGTATAGCCCGGCGCCCTCCCCGGCGCGGTGCTAGAATTCGCCCCGCCTATGCCGCCTGCCCCCCCGCGCTCCTCGGCCCCTTCTTCCGGCAGCCGCCTGCACCGGGGCTGGACTTCGCACATTCGTCCGCCGCAACTCATCGCGCTGACCTTCGCGGCGACCATCCTGATCGGGGCGCTGCTGCTGTGGCTCCCGCTGGCGCACGAACCGGGCAAGACGGTGACTTTCGTGCAGGCGCTCTTTATGGCGACGAGCTGCGTGTGCGTGACCGGGCTGGCGGTGGTGGACCCCGGCAGCACCTTCAACCTGTTCGGCGAAATCGTGATGCTGGTGCTTATTCAGGTGGGCGGGCTGGGCATCATCACGCTGGGTACGCTGTTTGCGCTGGCGCTGCGGCGACGGCTGGGCGTGGCAGGGCGCATCAACGCGCAGCAGCAGACGAGTGCCACCACCCTGGGCGGGGCTCTTTCGCTGGTGCGGGCCATCGTGCTGACCTCGCTGCTGATCGAAGCGGTGGGGGCGCTGCTGCTGCTTCCGGCGTTCATTCCGCGTGAGGGAGTGGGGCGCGGCATCTACTACTCCATCTTCCATTCGGTCAGTTCGTTCAACAACGCGGGCTTCAGCCTCTACCCCAACAACCTGATGAACTTCGTGTCCGACCCGCTGGTCAATCTGGTGGTCACCGGGCTGGTCGTGCTGGGGGGGCTGGGGTTTCTGGTGCAGCTCAACATTCTGGGCTGGCTGAGAAATCGGCGGCGCAACCGCCTGACCACCAACAGCCTGCTGTCGCTCACCATGACTGCCGGGCTGCTGCTGGTGGGCACGGTCTTTTTCGCGCTGACCGAGTGGAACAACCCCAAGACGCTCGGTGCCCTGCCGCTGCACGGCAAGTTGCTGGCATCGTGGTTTCAGAGCGTGACGCCCCGCACGGCAGGCTTCAACACCCTCGACTACGGGCTGATGGGCTTTCCGGCCCTGTTCATGACCATCGTGTGGATGTTCATCGGGGCCAACCCCGGCTCGACGGGCGGCGGCATCAAGACCAACACCTTCTACGTGATGGTCGCCTCGGCCTGGAGCATGGTGCGCGGGCGGCGCGACACGACCATTTTCGAGCGCCGCATCGACACCGAAACGGTGCTGCGCGCCATGACGGTGGGGCTACTGAGCATGGGGCTGGTGGTCGGCGGGTTCATGCTGATGCTGCTGCTGAACACCAACAAGGACGTGCTGTTCCTGCAACTGTTTTTCGAGACGGTCAGCGCCTTCGGCACGGCGGGCCTGAGCATGAACACCACGCCGCTGCTCAACTCCTCGCAGGAAATCGTGCTGATTTTCCTGATGTTCCTGGGCCGCATCGGGCCGCTGACCTTCGCGGTGGCGTTCAGTCGCCCCTCGCCTGAAAAATCGCTGGTTCGCCACCCTGCCGACCGGGACATCCTGATTGGCTAGCATGAAGCCAAGCAGACCCGCCGCCCGCCGCGTTCGGCTTTCGCCGCCCCAACTGCTGGCGCTGGTCTACGCCGTCGGGATCCTGCTGGGCGCGGCGCTGCTGCATCTGCCGGGGGTGCAGCAGCCTGGGGCGGGGCTGGACAGCCTGCAACTGCTGTTTACCGCCACGTCTGCCATCTGCATCACGGGGCTGACGGTGGCGGATACGGGCGAGACCTTCACCCGCTTCGGGCAACTGCTGCTGCTGCTGCTGATTCAGGTGGGCGGGCTGGGCATCCTGACTTTCGGCACAGTATTCGCCTTCGTCACCGGGCGGCGGCTCAACTTCTCCGAGCGCCAGCATCTGGTCGCGCAGCTCAACGCGCTGGACGTGGGCAGCGTGCTGGGGCTGGTGCGGGCCATTCTGCTCTACACCTTCGTCACCGAGGGCGTCGGGGCGCTGCTGCTGGCGCTGCGCTTCGTGCCGCAGTTCGGCTGGAGCGAGGGGCTGTATCAGGCCGTCTTCCACTCGGTCAGCGCCTACAACAATGCCGGATTCGTGGTACTGCGCGGTGGGCTGGCCCCCTACGCCGAAGACGCGCTGGTGTGCCTGACCATGGCGGCGCTCGCCATTCTGGGGGGGCTGGGCTTTCTGGTTCAACTGAACGTGGTCGCCCACCTGCGGCACCCTCGCCAGAGTCGCCTGCTGGTGTATTCCCGCCTGACCCTGCTGACGACAGCAGCACTTCTGGTGCTGGGCACCGCCGCCCTGCTGCTGCTCGAATGGCACAACGGCAAGACGTTTGCTCCCCTGAGTGCGCCCGGCAAGCTGCTGGCGGCCTTTTTTCAGAGCATGACGCCGCGTTCGGCGGGGCTGTCCACCGTCCCGATTGACCAGATGCACACCGCCAGTCTCTTCGTACTGATCGGGCTGATGTACATCGGCGCGGGCAGCGGCTCGACGGGCGGCGGCATCAAGACCTCGACCTTCGCCATCCTGGTCGGCAGCGCGTGGAACATGGTGCGCGGGCGCGGCGAACTCATCCTGTTTCAGCGCCGGGTCATGAACGAGAATCTGGTGCGGGCCGGAGCGATTACCACGCTGTATACCCTGCTGGTGGCCGGGGCCTTTTTCGCGCTGCTCGCCACCAATCCTGACCTGGGGTTCACGCACCTGCTGTTCGAGACGGTCAGTGCGGCGGCCACTGTGGGCCTCAGCATGAACACGACGCACCGCCTCAACGACACCGGACTGCTGATTCTGACCGGGCTGATGTACCTGGGGCGCATCGGGCCGCTCACCTTCGCCATCGCCTTCAACCTGCGGCCCACCCGCAGCCGCTGGGTCAAGTACCCGCCTGAGCATGACATTCTGGTGGGGTGAAGGAAGGACAGCTATGAAAACCAAACAATGTCTGGTCATTGGCCTGGGCCGCTTCGGAACCGCCGTCGCCACCACCCTCTACGAGATGGGGCACGAAGTCGTCGCCATTGACCAGCTGGAAGACAACGTGGAACGGGTCATGAACCTCGTGACGCACGCCGCCATCGTGGACGCCACCGAGGAGCGGGCGCTGCGGGCCATCGGCGTAGGCGACTTCGATGTGGTGGTCGTCGCCATCGGCTCGGACGTGCAGGCCAACATTCTGGCGACCATGAACGCCAAGAGCCTGGGAGCGCCCTACGTGGTCACCAAGGCCGTGGACGAAATGGCGCGGCGGGTGCTGGAGCGCATCG
>NZ_JAUNHK010000026.1:24655-28854 GCF_030523985.1 Deinococcus sp. | reverse complement strand
CTTACACATGATGCTCAAGGTGTGTCCAGAGTTGTAGAGACGGACGAAGTAGCGGATTTGAAGTCCCGTTGAGCTGCCGCCTAACCTCCCTCTCTCACGCCGCTTCAAGCTGACAGGTCATCTGAAAATTATCTCATGAGAAGGAAGACTAAGCCCTTCGTCGGATTTCTAATTTTTCCATCAGAGACTGGGTGTTTTCCTCCTCGTACAGAAGAAATGCCAAACAGATATATTTCCTCATTAATAACTCATGTGTATGTGTCTTGGGCTTCATTGGTCGGACAATGTTGAGCGGCGTGTCTCACTTAAGATGAATTTTTCACAGAATACTCATGGCCTCTCTCTAGCGTGTCCAGAGGAGCTGATGTGACCACCTGATAGAATGACCTGTCGGGCTGACCAATCAGCCGATTTTCAAGGAGAACCCCATGCGAAAGACCCTCGTGATTTCTTCCATCCTGGCCCTCGGCCTGGGCGCTGCCAGCGCTCAGACTGCGGCTCCCGCCACCCCCACCGCTGCCAACCAAGTGGTGCAGTTCAGTGACGTGCCTGCAGGCCACTGGGCCAAGGACGCCGTCGACCGCATCACCCAGTGTGGGCTTATCCAGGGCTTCCCCGATGGCACCTTCCGCGGTAACGAGAACCTGACCCGTTACCAAGCTGCCCTGATCTTCTACCGCCTCCTCAGCACCAACGCGCTTTCCACCTGCGGTCTGAGCCAGGGCGACATGACCGTCGTCATGAACGGCATGCAGGAAGTCAGCACCGAGCTGGCCGCCATCGCCACCCGCGTGAGCGACCTGGAAAAAGTCACCGCTGACCAGGCTGCCCGCCTCGCCGCCGTCGAAGAAAAGATCAACGGTATGGGCACGGGCGGCGCTGACCTGACCGCCGTGAACGCCCGCATCGACGCTCTCGAAGCCGCCGTCCGCAACATCCCCGCTGGCCCCCAGGGTCCCCAGGGTGAAAAGGGCGAGAAGGGTGACAAGGGCGACAAGGGTGACACCGGTCCCCAGGGTCCCGCTGGCACCGCGACCAGCACCAACACCACCACCACGACGACCACCACCGAAGTGCCCAGCACCACGGTCGTGATCGACACCGTGACCCCCACCGTCACCGCCCCCATGGGCAACCTGTACGCTGGCGTGACCGTCGGTGCGGCCTCCGGCAACAGCGACTACGCTGCCAACAAGTGCATCAAGCTGGGCTTCGGCAACCGCACCATCAACGCTGAGCGCGTGGGCTACTGCGTGAACGTGGGCGGCGTCGTCGGCTCCAAGAGCGTCTTCGGTCCCGTGGGTGCCCGCGTGGCGGCCTCCTACCAGCCCGGCTTCGGTGCGGTGAGCGCCGACGTGGCCGCGACCGGCAGCTTCGACGTGGCTGAAAACTTCGGCCTGTACGCTGGCGCTGGTCTGGGCATCACCAACAGCCGCGCCCGCATCGCCGCTGGTCAGACCAACGCTGGCCTGGCCGCGACCACCGGCAGCGCCACCGACGTGTACGGCCTGGGTCTGCTCGGTGCCGAGTACCGCGTCAATGGCAACATGGCCGTCTTCGCCGAAGGCAACGGTCGCTACTACCTGAGCAACAAGGGTGTGGGCACCAACATCGGCAAGACCGGCACCTACGATTCCAAGCAGAAGGGCCTGAACTTCGGCGCCAAGGCCGGCCTGAAGTTCTACTTCTAAGCCTCTCCAGGCATTCCTAGCCCCCTCCCCGTGAGGGGGTTTTTCGTATTTCGTGGTCCAGAGCCGCCCGCAGGGGAAGCCCTGGGCTACACTCTTGCCATATGCGCGTCATGCCGTTCTTTCAAGTTCTTCTGTTTCTGACGCTGCTCACCTACCTGCTTCTCGTCGCGCTGGAAAATCCCGGTCTGGTCAAGTTGCCGTTGCCGTTCGGACAGGGCGAGTGGTTGCTCTCCACCGGCCTGACTGTGGCGCTCTTTGCCGTGCTGGGGGGAACTTATGTGCTGCTGCTGGTACTGCCCGTGTTGTTGCGCACCTGGCTGCGGCGGCGCACCGAGCGGCGGGAGCGCCAAGATCTGGAACGTCGTCTGGTGGATACGCTGGGTGCGCGGGTTGCTTCGGTTCCGTCGGGGCGGGAAGAGACGGTTACAGCGACCACAGTTGAAGCCACTCCTGCGCCTGCCGAAGCGCCCAAGGCAGTGGACGCATGAATTGGCCTGGTGTCGAGACGGAGTGGCTGCTGGCCCCCCCCGCGAGTCGGGCAGAGCTGCTGGCGACCATGCGCGAGTGGAAAGTGTCGCCGCCGCTGGCGCAGGTGCTGTGTGCGCGAGGCCTGTCACGCGAGTTGCTGACGGGCACGCTGGAACTCACCCCGAATCCGGCGCTGCGAGAGGCCGCCCGGCGCATTGTGGCCGCTGCCGAGACGGGCAAACGCATCCGCATTCATGGCGACTACGATGCCGACGGCGTCAGTGCCACCGCGACCCTGGTGCTGGGACTGCGTGAAATCGGGGCCGACGTTCACGGCTTTATCCCCCACCGGCTCAACGAGGGTTACGGGATTCATCCCGACCGCGTGGCCGAACATGCCGGGGCCGCTGACCTGCTGGTGACGGTGGACTGCGGCGTGTCGAATCACGAGGAAGTTCGGAGTCTGATCGAACACGGAGTCGAGGTCATCGTCACCGACCACCACGCGCCCGGCGACGATTTTCCCGAATGTCTGGTCGTCCATCCCCACCTCACTCCTGGCTACGACCCCGAGCGCCACAACCTGACGGGCGCGGGCGTGGCCTATCACCTGCTCTGGGCGGTCTATGAAGAACTGGGCCGCCCGGCCCCCCACCACCTGTTGCCGCTGGCGACCCTGGGCACGGTGGCGGACGTGGCTCCGCTGCTGGGCGAGAACCGCGCCCTGGTGCAGGCGGGCCTGCTGGAAATGGCCAACACCGACCTCCCCGGCGTGCGGGCGCTGATGAAAGAGAAGAAGGTCAAAAACCCGACAGCGCGGGACGTGGCCTTCATCCTGGCACCGCGCATCAACGCTGCCGGACGAATGGGGGAGGCCGACAAAGCCCTCGACCTGCTGACCACCCGCAGCGAACACGAGGCGTCGAGTCTGGCCGCCTACCTTGAAATTCGCAACCAGGAGCGGCGCAAGATTCAGGACGAGATGTTCGTGCAGGCGCTGGAACTGGCCGACCCCAGCGACCCGGCACTGGTGCTCACCCACGATGAATGGCACGCCGGGGTCATGGGCATCGTGGCGAGCAAGCTGGTCGAAACGTTCTATCGCCCGGTCTACATCGTGGCGCAGGGCAAGGGGTCCGTGCGTTCGACTCCCGGCATCAGTGCGGTGCAGGGCTTGCGCCAGAGCCGTGAGCTGCTCAAACGTTTCGGCGGGCATCCGGGCGCGGCGGGGTTTTCGCTCGACCCGGCCAATTTCGCGGCCCTGCGCGACAGCATCCATGAGTATGCCCGGCAGTTTCCCGTTCCCAGGCGACAGGCCAGACTGGACGCGCCGCTGCTGCCCGAGGCCTTGACTCCCGAACTCCTCACCGAGCTTTCTCTCCTTGAGCCCTTTGGCGAGGGCAACAGCCGTCCGCTGTGGCACCTGCGCGGCGCGGTGTCCGAAACCCGGCTGGTGGGCAAGCAGGCCAACACCTTGCAATTCCGACTGGGACAGCTCAAGGGTGTCAAGTACGGCGAGCGCGACGATTCTCCGGGACTGCGTGACGTGGCTGCCGAACTCGTGGTCAACGAGTGGCGGGGCCGCACGTCGCTGGAACTGCACGCCGAGGCGCTCCGTCCGCCCTGTCCTCTCAGCTTGTCGGGAGCGGGGCCGGACGTGCCGGTGCTGGCGCGGCTCAACCCCCGCGAGGCCATCGTGTCCCTGCGAACGGGCGCGGCGGCTTACGCCGAAAATGGCGTGGCGACCTACCTGCGCGACAACGTGCCGGGCCTGACCCTGCTGGGCGCAGCCGACGACCATCCCGGCGGCGAACTCATTCTGTACGGTCTGCCCCCCGAAGACGCCCTGCGACGCTGGCTGACCCAGGCCCAGGAGCAGGGCGGGCGGCTCTCCTTCGCGCTGGGGCCTAAAACACTTGGCGAACTCGACGCCGCGCTTACCCTCTCGCAACTTACGGCGCAGGACGAGCAGGCCGCCGACGCCTACCGCTGCTGGCAGTGGGCGCACTATTACCGCGTGCTGGACGACATGGGCTGGAC
>NZ_JAUNHK010000026.1:18854-24555 GCF_030523985.1 Deinococcus sp. | reverse complement strand
ACCCGGTGCCTTACCGCAAAATGCTGCTGGCCGACGGCGGCATCCTGAACCAGGTGCCCGTGGACGCAGCGCTGTTCCTGGGGGCGCGGCGGGTGCTGGCGGTGGACGTGACGGTGCCGCAGGCGCTCGACTTGCCTGACCTGGGCCGCCTGCCCTGGCGCAAGGAACCGCATCTGGGGACTGTGCAGGCGCTGCGCCGCGCCGTCGAAATCATGCAGGCCCAACTGACCGACGCCCGCCTCAGCCTTTACCGCCCCGACGCCCTGCTCTCGCCCGACCTCGGCCGCATTGACCTGCAAGATTTTCGCCGCTCTGCCGAAGCCATCGAAGCCGGAAGGCGCGAGGCCCGCGAACATCTGCCGCGTCTGCAGGAACTGTTCGGCTGAGGGGGGGCGCCGTTTCCCGCTCTCATGCACCGTGAGCTATCTTTGACCTCGCATGACTGTAAACGACAAGCCCGCGCCCAGTACGCTGGAAAAAGTATGGAAAGAACTGCTCGAACCCATCGTCTTTGCGGTGGTCATCACGCAGTTCGTGGCGACGCTGGTCGGCGTGGACGGCAATTCCATGATGCCCAACCTCCGCAACCGCGAGCGCGTGCTGGTGCCCAAGTACGAAACCTGGCTGCACAAGGCCGGGATCGGCAATTTCCAGCGCGGCGACATCCTGATTTTCAAGCCCCCGGCCCAAGCGGCGCAGAAAATCAGCAACCTCAACAAGAACTTCTTCGGGCTGTGGAATTACCGTCCCTTTCTCATCAAGCGCCTGATCGGGATGCCGGGTGACCGGGTGCGAATTTCGGGCGGCGAGGTGTACCTCAACGGGGCCAAACTGGATTCGAGCTGGACGACCGACTACTGGCAACAGCAGGGCTGCTGGGACACCCAGAGCGACCTGGCGATGCAGGCGACCTCGGGGCGCGCCGGGGTGCTGCCCGACCAGCCCGAATTCACGGTGCCTGCCGGAACCTATTTCATGATGGGCGACAACCGCACGGTCAACGGTTCGGAAGACTCGCGCCTGTTCGGGCCGGTGCCGCTGCGCGACATCGCGGGCCGCGCCGCCGCCGTGGTCTGGCCCATCATGCGCAAGACCAATGCCAAGTACGACTGCAGCACCGAGACTGTCAGCGAACTCAGCGGCGACAATGTGCTCAACCTGCGTCTGCTGGGCCGCCCGGCGGGCTTCGGGGCCGTTCCTCAGCCCTGACCCTGGCTGACTTCAGACCCACCATGCGGTGAGGACCGTGGGGAAAACCCGCTATCCTCACCGCATGCTTTTGTGGCTCGTGGTCGCCTTCATTCTGGTCAGCGCCAGCGGCATCCTCTACCTCACGCTGGGGCCGCTTCGCACGGCGGCCAATGTCAACGTCATTCGGGCGTTCGCCTTCGTGCAGTACGCGGCGGCGGCGGTGCTGGCCGGGGCGAGGCTGCTCGGCAAGGCGTAGTTCTCACCCGACAGTCGGCGCACCGCTCATCTGGGGCGCAGTTCAGGAAACAGTTCAGGAGGCCAACCATGTCCGTTCAGACCATCGACCTGCACTTTCAGGACACGCCCGGCGTCATCTCTTCGTCCGTTTTCGACACGGGCGACGGCCTCGCCATCGTGGACACCGGGCCGGGCAGCACCCTGGGCCACTTGGAAGAAGGACTGGCGCAATTCGGCGCTGGCCTGTCCGACCTGCGGCACCTGCTGCTGACCCACATCCATTTCGACCACGCGGGCGCGGCAGGCACGCTGCTGGAGCGCTTGCCGAAGGCGCGGGCCTATGTCCACGAACGCGGCGCACCCCACCTCGCCCGCCCGGAAAAGCTGCTGGCGAGCGCCACCCAGATTTACGGCGACCAGATGGAGCAGCTCTGGGGCCAGATGCAGCCCATCGACCCCGACCGCATGAAGGTGCTGTCGGGCGGCGAATTCTGGAAACTGGGCCACACCGAGATTCGCGCCCTGTATACCCCCGGTCACGCCGTGCATCACGTCTCGTACCACGTGGGGGACGACCTCTTCCTGGGCGACGTAGGCGGCGTTCGGCTGGCGGAGGGGCAGACGACCCGTGCGCCCACCCCGCCCCCGGACATCAATTTGGAAGTCTGGCGCGAGAGCGTGGCGACCCTGCGCACCCTGGACGCCCGGCACCTGCATCTGGCCCACTTTGGCCGTTATGCCAACACGCCTGCCCACTGGGACGGCCTGCTCGCCAAGATGGACGAGGAAGCGGGCTGGGTGCGGGCCGGGCTGGAGGCGGGGCGCAGCCCCCAGGCCATCACCGAGGAATTCACCGAGCGACAACTGTCCGACATAGAGGCCGAAGCGCCGGGCCTGCGTGAACGCTACGAGTTCGCCTGTCCACCCTGGATGAGCGTGCAGGGACTCGCCCGTTACTGGACGCGTAAAGCGGCGCGGGGCTGAAGGTCGCCGCGCTCTACAATCCCCCTTGATGAAAGTTCTGGTGATTGGAAGCGGCGGACGTGAACACGCCATCGTAGACGCCTGTGTGCGGGCCGGGCATGAAGTGCTGTGTACGCCGGGCAACCCCGGTATCGCGGAGCAGGCGCGGGTGCTGGCCTCGGCGCAGGACGCGCTCGCTCTGGCGGAACTGGCGGCTCAGGAAGGCGCGGACGTGGTCATCGTCGGCCCCGAGGCGTATCTGGCCGCGGGCGTGGTGGACGAGTGCGAGCGGCGCGGCATTCCGGCCTTCGGTCCCAGTCAGGCGGCGAGTCGGCTGGAGGGGGACAAAGCCTGGAGCAAGGCGTTCATGGTGCGCCACGGTATCCCCACCGCCCAGCACCAGTCCTTCGCCGACCTGGGCGCGGCCCTCACCCACGCGGCGACCCGGACTCCGCCCATCGTGGTCAAGGACGCGGGCCTCAAGGCGGGCAAGGGCGTGACCATCGCCCACACCGTTGCCGAGGCCGAAGCTGCCCTGCGCGACATCTTTACCCAGGCGGGGGCGCAAGCGGTCATCGAAGACTTCATGACCGGGCAGGAAGTCAGCATCCTGGCGCTGACCGACGGCGAACGCTACGCCCTGACCCCGCCCAGCCAGGACCACAAGACCATCCATGAGGGTGACACCGGCCCCATGACGGGCGGCATGGGCGTCATCTGCCCCTTTCCGGTCACGCCCGAACAGATGGAAGTCATCCGCCGTGACATCGTGGAAAAGACGCTGGCGGGGATGCGGGCCGAGGGAACGCCGTTTCGGGGCGTGCTGTACGCGGGCTTGATGCTGACCCCCCAGGGGCCGAAAGTCGTCGAATTCAACGCCCGCTTTGGTGACCCCGAAGCCGAGGCCGTGCTGCCGCTGCTCGAATCGGACCTCGCCCGGCACGCGCTAGACGCCGCCCAGGGCCAGCTCGACCCCGAGAGCGTGCGCTTCGGCGGCGGCGCGAGTGCGGTGGTCATCCTCGCTGCGCCCGGCTACCCCGCCGAGCCGCAAAAGGGCATTCCGCTGACCCTGCCCGAACCGCAAGAAGGCGCGAAGGTCTTCCACGCGGGCACGGCCCAGAAGGGCGGTCAACTCGTCAGCAGCGGTGGGCGCGTGCTGGCAGTCACGGGCTTTGGCGACACCCGCGAGCAGGCCCTGACCCGCGCCTACGCCCTGGCAGAGCGCATCGGTTTCGAGGGCGCACAGCTGCGGCGCGACATCGGGTTCCGCATTCGCTGAGCGGGGCGGACTTCATCGTCCGTCAAGTCACGGGCCGGGGGGTGATTTCAGCCTCTAGACTGAGCCATGACCAACCGATACGGCGACGAACCCCTGGGCAAGAGCGTGGAGCAGGTCGAGCGCGAGAGTGGCAACTTGGTCAACTCGCCCGTGGAAGGCGAAGTGATGCGTGAGCGCGAGGTGGCCGAGGCGCTGGTGGTGCCCGCCATTCCCAACGCCAACCAGACCGGCACCCCAGCCGTGATGGTCAACCCCGCTGGACTGGTCGAGAGCGGCAGCGGAGCCGACGACGGGCGGGCGACCCCACCTTCCGACGAAACGGTGTAAGGCGCGGAGTGGAGGGTGGAGGGCCGGGGAAGCCGTTTCCCTGCGCCCTTCACCCTTTCTCTGCCCTTCCCTATACTCTGGGTCTGTTGCGGCCTGCCTCTCATCAGGGTACGCGCCGCGTAGGAGAGTGAGAAAGTGCCACAAGACAACGGGCAGGACAAAGGGTTTTTCATTACCACGGCGATCGACTACGCCAACGGCAGTCCCCACATCGGACACGTCTACGAAAAGATTCTGGCGGACGCCATCGCCCGCTATCAGCGGCTGGCGGGGCGCGACGTGACCTTCGTGATGGGGACCGACGAACACGGTGAAAAAATCAGCAAGGCGGCGGCGCGTGAAGGCGTCACCCCGCAGGAACTGGTGGACGACCTCTCCGAGCGGGCCTTTCAGGGCCTGTGGAAAAAGCTGGGCATCAGCTACGACCACTTTATCCGCACCACCGCGCCCAAGCACAAAAAGTTCGTGCAGGACATCCTCCAGCAGGTCTATGACGCGGGCGACATCTATTTCGACGAGTACGAGGGGCTGTACTCGGTGGGGGCCGAGCGCTACGTCACCGACAAGGAACTGGTCGAAGGAGCCGATGGGCTGCGCCGCTATCCCGGCGACAAAGACCCGCCCGAACTGCGCCGCGAGGCCAACTACTTTTTCAAGATGGAAAAGTACCAGCCCTGGCTGCTGGAAACCTTGCAGGCCAACCCCGACCTGATTCAGCCTGCGGGCTACCGCAACGAAGTGCTGGAAATGCTGCGCGAGCCGATTGGCGACCTGTCCATCAGCCGTCCTAAAGCCCGCGTGCCCTGGGGCATCGAACTGCCCTGGGACGCCGACCACGTGACCTATGTGTGGTTCGATGCGCTGCTGAGTTATCTCACGCCGCTGGTCAGCCAGGGCCAGAGCGCCAGCGTGAGCGGTCAGGCGTGGCACGTCATCGGCAAGGACATTCTCAAGCCGCACGCCGTCTTCTGGCCCACCATGCTGCGGGCCGCCGGGCTGCCCATGTACCGCCGCTTGGTGGTGCACAGCCACATCCTGGCCGAAGACGGGCGCAAGATGGGCAAGAGCCTGGGCAACGCGATTGACCCCGAAGCCCTGGTCGCCGCTTGGCCGGTGGACGCCATCCGCTACGCCCTGCTGCGCGAAGCCAGCCTCAGCGCCGACAGCCCCTTCGGTGAGGGCATTCTGGTGGGCCGCCTCAACTCCGACCTCGCCAACGACCTCGGCAACCTGCTCTCACGCACCGTGTCCATGATTCAGAAGTACCGGAACGGTCTGATTCCGGCGGTGGGCGAACTGACCGAGCGTGACCGCGAAATCAGCGCGGCGGCTCTGGCGCTGCCCGGTCAGGTGCTGGAACTGGTGGACGACCTCAAAATCAACATGGCGATCGACGCCGCGATGGGCTTCGTGCGTGACCTCAACCGCTACATTGCCGAGTCTGCGCCCTGGAACCTCGCCAAGTCGCCCGAAACCCAGAGTCGCCTGGACACCGTGCTGTACACCGCCGCCGAGGGCCTGCGCGTGGCGAGTGTGGCGCTCGAAGCCGTGATTCCCAGCAAGGCCAGGGAGATTCGGGAGCAACTCGGTCTGGGTCGCCAGGGCTACCCTCTGCGCCCGGCCTGGGGTCTGACGCCCGCCGGAACGAAGGTGCAGGGCGGCGCGATTCTGTTCCCCAAGCCCGAAGTCAAGGCCGACGCCCCC
>NZ_JAUNHK010000026.1:9768-18754 GCF_030523985.1 Deinococcus sp. | reverse complement strand
GAAGCGGTGGAAAAGGCCGACAAGCTGCTCAAGCTGACCGTCAAGCTGGGCGACGAGACGCGCACGGTGGTCAGCGGCATTCGCAAGTGGTACGAACCCGAAGCCCTGGTGGGCCGCAAGGTGGTGCTGGTCGCCAACCTCAAACCCGCCAAGCTGCGCGGCATCGAGTCGCAGGGCATGATTCTGGCCGCCGAGGACGCCGAGGGCAACCTCGATCTGGTCGGCACGGGCCTGGACTTGCCGAGCGGCACCAAGGTGCGCTGACCCACATTACCCCTGCAAGCCCTGGCTCCGGCTGGGGCTTTTTAGTGGGATTGTCCCGTCTATGCCTTGCACCCTCTACACTGTTCCCATGCTGTTCGTCATCGTGTCTGGCCTTTCGGGAAGTGGCAAAAGTACCGCGTTGCGAACGCTGGAGGACGCGGGGTTTTTCATCACCGACAACCTGCCGCCTGAACTGTGGGGGGCCATGTACGATCTGGTGCGGGCCAGCAACATCGAGAAGGTGGCGGTCAGCACCGACAGCCGCACCCGCGAGTTTCTGGCGGCGCTGGAGTCGAGCTACGTGCGTCTCTCACGCCGCTACGACAACGTGCGGGTGCTTTTTCTGGAGGCCAACGCCGAGGTGCTGCTGGGCCGCTACAACCTCAGCCGCCGCGAGCATCCGCTGGGCGAGACGCTGATGGTGGACTTTGCCCGCGAACGCGAACTGCTGGCCCCACTTCGGGCGATTGCCGACACCGTCATCGACACGACTTCCCTCAGCGCCAAACAGCTTTCCGAGCGCGTGCTGCAGGTCTTCCGGCTTGAGCAGAGCTTTACGCTGCGGCTGATGAGTTTCGGGTTCAAGCACTCGCCGCCGCGTGACGCCGACCTCGTGCTGGACGTGCGCTCGCTGCCCAACCCCTATTACGACCCGGCCCTACGCAGCAAATCGGGGCGACAGAGCGATGTTGCCGCTTACGTGTTTCGTGACCCCGAAGCCGAAAAGTTCTACGAAGAGGTGCGCGATTTCGTGCAGACGGCAGCCACGCGGGCGCGGCAGTCGGGCCGCCACAGCTATACGGTGGCGATCGGCTGCACCGGGGGGCAGCACCGCAGCGTGGCGGTCACCGAGCGGCTGTCCCGTGAGCTGACGGACCTGAGTGTCGAAGTCGTGGACCACCGCGACATGCGGGAGGTCACCGGAGAGAGGGAAGGCGCACCTGTGTGAGAGCCTCGCCGCCTCCCCAACGCTCCCAGGCCACGTCCCGGCCCGAGCCGAAAGCCACCCGCCGCGCCCGCATGTGGCTGGAGCCAGGACTGGGCATCAAACGCTGGGTGACGATGTTCGTCATCTGCACCTTCGTGGGGGCCATCGCTTTTCTGCATTTCACCTGGACGGGGCCGCTGCACCCGCTGGCGACCAAGTGGATTCTGTGGCTCAACCACTTCACCAGTCCCGAGTACATGCCGCTCTATGTCGTCGGCATCGTGGTCATGCTGCTGGCACTGGGCGGGGCGCTGCTGTCCATCACCATGATGAACCGGGCCATCCTGCGCGGGGTGGGCACGGCTCCTGAAACGGCGGTCAACGTGCTGTACGAGCGCCGAACCCTGTCACGCGGGATGCGGGTGGTGGCGGTGGGGGGCGGCACGGGCCTGTCCAACCTGCTCAGCGGCATCAAGGCCCACACCAGCAACATCACGGCGGTGGTGACGGTGGCCGACGACGGCGGTTCGTCGGGACGACTGCGGGAAGCGCTCGACATGGTGGCTCCCGGCGACCTGACCGACTGCTACGCCGCTCTGTCCGACAGCCCGGTGCTGGCGCGGCTGCTGCTGCACCGCTTCGAGCGTGGCGAGGGCATCGAGGGTCATACCTTCGGCAACCTGCTGCTGGCGACCCTGAGTGAGGAGCAGGGCGGCCTCGGCACCGCCATGCGCGACATTCACGAGGTGCTGAAGGTGCGTGGGCAGGTGTTTCCGGCGACCACCCGCCCGGTGACGTTGGTCGCGGAACTGGCCGACGGGCGGGTCGTCCGGGGCGAAAGCAAGTTCGCCGAACAGATTCGGCCCTCGCGCATCGCCCGCGTGCGACTGGAACCCGAAAATCCCTCGGCGCTGACCCAGGTGCTCGAAGCGATTCGGGACGCCGACATGATCGTGCTGGGGCCGGGCAGCCTCTTTACCTCGATTATCCCGGCCCTATTGACCCCCGACATTGCCCGCGCCGTGCGCGAGTCGGCGGCCCCATTGGTCTACGTCGCCTCGCTGATGACCGAACCCGGTGAGACGGATGGCCTGAACTTGAACGGGCATGTCGAGGCCATTACCCGGCACCTGGGCCGGACGCCCGACCGGGTGCTGATGAACAACGGCCCCATTGACCCCGACGTGGAAGAGAACTACCGCCAGCAGGGGGCCGAGGTGCTGAACCTGAGCGGGGTGGGCCGCGATCTGCGCAGCCGGGTGGAATACGCTTCGCTCATCGCCCCGGGTACGGCCCGTCATGACCCCCAGCGGCTGGCCGAGGCTCTGGTGGGACTGGGACAGGGGCAGCGCCGCCCTTCATAGTTCGGGGAACGGCGCTAGACCTTGACGAATTCCTGCACGCCCAGGACAAAGACGACCGCGCCGCCCACCGGCACTTCGACGGGCTCCTGGGTGTTGGCCCCCTCGTGTTCGCCCGCCAGACCGCTGGCAGGAACGACCCGGGTGCGGCTGCGGCAAGTCTGCCCGATCAGCCGCTTGAGGTCGTCCAGCCGGGTGTCGTCCACCCCGATCATCAGGGTGGTGTTGCCCTCCCGCAAAAAGCCCCCAGTGCTGGCGAGCTTGGTGGCTTCGAAATGTTGGGCCGACAGCCCCCGCATCAGCGCGGGCGCGTCGGCGTCCTGAATGACGGCCAGCACGAGCTTCATGCTTACAGCATAGCAGGGCGGCCAAAAAAAACCCCGAAGCGGCCACTGGGGCACAGGCTTCGGGGCGGGGGGAAAAGCGGCTCAGGCGTTCTGGGCCTGCTTCTTGGCGGTGCTGCGGGTGCGTTCCTGCTTGGCCGACACTTCGGGTTCGATGCTCGCGCCGGGCGTTTCCTTGAGCCGGAAGATGACGAGGCTGCCCACGAAGGTGCAGGTAATCATGCCGTGCGCGTTGAGCAGCGACAGCGCGGCCATCACTTCTTCGCGGGTCAGGCGCAGCTGGTCGCTCATGTAGAGCGCGGAGTCGGCGCGACCTTCCAGATAGTCACGGATTTTCTTGGCGTTCTCGGTCAGCGGAGTGGCGGGCACGTCGGCCAGGCCGGGGTCGGCCAGACCGTAGACGGCGCGGGTGCCGGTGCCGGGCAGACGGCGCACGCGGCCCTGGTCGAGCAGGCTGGCGAGCGCGGCACGCAGGTGCGAGAGGGCGAGGCCAGTGGTCTTGGCGAGTTCGGTTTCGACCCATTCGGGTTTGCTTTCCAGCGCCGCCAGCACCAGCTTTTCGTTGGCGCGCCGGGTTTCTTGCAGGTCTTCGAGGGTAGGGGGGTTGAACATGTCTTCTCCTCCGTCCCTGGGCTGAGCGGGGCAGGGGGGCCGGGCCAGCGGGGAACATCGAAACTGCGCCTGTCAGCGCAACTTTCCTATTGTTTCAGAAAACCCTTCATGTTGCATGAGCAATCGGGGTCAGGGTGTTGAGGGAAGAGGGCGCCGCTCAGCGCCAGACGGCCTTCACCGCGTCTTCCACGCTCTTGACACCCGTTTGCCCGTCCAGACCGGGCGGCACAATCAGGCGCTCGTACCCGGCGCGGCCCGCTTCCTCGGCGCGGCGGATGGACATGGTCGTCGAGCGCACCTCGCCCGCCAGCCCGACTTCGCCGAACACCGCCACGTTTTCGGGCAGGCTGCGGCCCACCACCGCCGAATACACCGCCAGCGCTACGGCGAGGTCGAGGCCGGGGTCAGGCACCTTGAGGCCGCCCGCGAGGTTGACGTAGATGTCCAGCCCGCCCAGCGTCAGGTCGAGGCGGCGTTCCAGCACCGCCAGCACCACGTCCACGCGGCGCGGGTCGAGGCCGACCACCACGCGGCGGGCGTTGGGGTAGGGCGTTTTGGAGGCGAGCGCTTGCACTTCCAGCAGCATGGGCCGTTGTCCGTCCACGGTGGCGGCGACCACGCTGCCCGGCACCCCCAGCGGACGCTCGGCCAGAAATGCCGCCGAGGGGTTTTCTACCGCTATCAGACCCTCCCCCCGCATCTCGAACACGCCGAGTTCGCCTGCCTGTCCGAAACGGTTTTTGACCGAACGCAGCAGCCGAAAACTTCCCACCGATTCCAGAAAAACGGTGGTGTCCACGATGTGTTCCATCACCTTGGGGCCAGCCACCGTGCCGTCTTTGGTGACGTGGCCGACCAGCACTGTCGCCGTTCCCGTTTCCTTGGCAGCGCGGGTGAGCAGGGCGGTGCCGTCGCGCACCTGGGCCACGCCGCCCGCCACCCCGTCGCTTTCCACCGTCACCGTCTGGATGCTGTCCACGATGCACAGCGCGGGCTTGTGTTCTTCCATCAGCGCGGCAATGTGTTCGGCGCGGGTGTCGCGGGTGAGCTGCAACTCGGCGGCGACGCCTAAACGGTCGGCCCGCAGCCTGATTTGTTCCAGCGATTCCTCGCCCGCCACGTACAGCACCGTGCCGCCACGCGAGGCCACCTTGTCGGCCACTTGCAGCAGCAGCGTGCTTTTGCCGATGCCCGGTTCGCCGCCGATGAGCGTGACGCCGCCCGCCACCAGCCCGCCGCCGAGCACGCGGTCGAGTTCGGGAATGCCCGAGGGGGTGCGGGGTTCCTCGCGCCGCCCCACACTGGACAGCGGGGTCAGTTTGCCGCCCGTGATGCCGCCGTAGCCGCCGCTCTTGCTGCTGACCACGCTCGGCGCTTCTTCCTCAAAGGAATTCCACGCCTGACAGTTGGGGCAGCGGCCCAGCGTTTTGGGTGACCTGTAGCCGCAGCTCTGGCAGACGTACTGGGTTTTGGGCGCTTTAGCCACTGGCCTCCCCGAACTCGCGCACCGGACGGGCATCGGCCCGCCAGTAGCGCCCGTCCTGCCCGGTGACATAGTCGCTGTCCACCAGTTCGGTCAGCAGCACGCGCACGTCGTCCAGGGTGCTGTGGTCTTGCAGCAGGCCCAGCACTTCGTCCTCGCTGTAGCTCACGCCCGCTTCCAGCAGGTTCTTGAGGTGGTCGAGAATGGCGAGCTGGTGGGCGCGGCGGCGGTCACTGGGCCAGCTGGTGATGCGCCCGTATTCGTCCTGAAAGTCGTGAATGGACTTGGTCATAGGGGGCAGCATAGCCGATTGCCCTGCGGCGAATGGGCTTTCTTTCGTCGGCTGTCGGCCTAACCCCTAGCCCTCTCTTGGCTCAGGGCGTAAAATCTGCGGCGTGACCCGCAAGGCCCGCTCTCCCAAAACGCCACCTGCCCCCGCCGCCGCGCCTGCCCTGCCCCGGCTGTCGCGGTTGGAAATCCGCAACCTCGCCACCATCACCCAGCTCGAACTCGAACTGGGCGGGGGCTTTTGCGCCTTCACCGGCGAAACGGGCGCGGGCAAAAGCATCATCGTGGACGCGCTGGGGCTGCTGCTGGGCGGGCGGGCCAACCACGACCTGATTCGCACGGGGGAAAACGAACTGCTGGTGACTGGCTTCTGGGGCGCGGGCGACGGAAACACCGACGACGCCGACAGCGCCAGCCGCCGCCTGAGCCATACCGGGCGCGGGACGGCGCGGCTGTCGGGCGAGGTGGTCAGCTTGCGCGAATTGCAGGAGTGGGCGCAGGAGCGGCTGACGATTCACTGGCAGCACTCGGCGGTCAGCCTGCTCTCGCCCGCCAACCAGCGCGGCCTGCTCGACCGCCGGGTGGGGGCCGAAATGCGGAGCTACACTGCGGCTTACGGCGCTTGGCGCGAGGCTGTGACCCGTCTGGAACGCCTCCAGGCCAGCCAGCGCGAGCGGGCGCGGCAGATTGACCTGCTGTCCTTTCAGGTGCAGGAAATCAGCGAGGTCGGCCCCGACCCCGGCGAGGAAGAGGGGCTGAGCAGCGAACTTTCGCGCCTGTCCAACCTCCACACCATCGCGCAGGCGGCAGCGGGGGGCGTCGAACTGCTCAGCGACGGCGACCTGAACGTGCTGGGCATGCTGAACGAAGCGGTGCGGGCGCTGAACGCCGGGGCCAAGTACGACGAGACGGTGGCGCAGCTTCAGACCGAATTGCGCTCGGCCCTCGACAGCGTGCAGGCCATCGCGGGCGAACTGCGCGACGTGGCCGAAGGTTCCGCCGCCGACCCCGAAGCCCTCGACCGGGTCGAAACTCGCCTGGGGGTGCTGGGCAAGCTGAAAAGCAAGTACGGCCCGACCCTGGAAGACGTGGTCGAATTCGGGGCGCGGGCCGCCGAGGAACTGGCCGAACTCGAACGCGACGAGCAGGACGCCGGAACCCTGCAAGACGACGTGGACGCTCTGCACGCCGAAGTGCTGAAGGCCGGGAAGGTGCTGGACACGGCGCGGCAGCGCGAAGCCGGGCCACTGGCGGACGCGCTGCTGGCCGTCATCCGCGAACTGGGGATGCCACACGCCCGCATGGAATTCGGTCTCTCGCCGCTGGACACGCCCGCCGCCTACGGCCTCAGCGACGTGCTGCTGCGCTTTTCCGCCAACCCCGGCGAGGAACTGGGCGGCCTGTCCGACGTGGCTTCAGGCGGCGAACTTTCCCGCGTGATGCTGGCGGTCAGCACCGTGCTGGGGGCCGACACGCCCAGCGTGGTCTTCGATGAAGTGGACGCCGGAATCGGGGGCGCGGCGGCCATCGCCGTGGCTGAGCAACTGGCGGGACTGGCCCGTGAGCGGCAGGTGCTGGTCGTGACCCACCTCGCCCAGATCGCCGCCCGCGCCGACCACCACTACAAGGTCGAAAAGGAAGTGCAGGGCGGGCGCACGGTCAGCCGGGTCCGCCTGCTCGAACCCGAAGAACGCCTCCACGAAATCGCCCGGATGCTGTCGGGCAACACGTCGGAGGCGGCGCTCAAGCACGCGCGGGAGTTGCTCGGCGCTTAATCTGGGGGTCGGTCCTCAGTCCTCCAGGTCGTCCTCATCGTCTTCGCCCAGTACCGTGATTTCCACGCTTTCTTCCGCAATCCGGTACGGCCCCTCGGCGGCGATGTAATCGGCGGCCATTTTCAGGGTTTCCTCGACCCACTGGTAATCGTTGCTGAGGGTCGCGACCCCGATGACTTCCCAGTCGTGGGCATCGAGGCCGTCGAGCCGCGCCACCGTCAGCGGAAAACGCACCTTGAGCCGCTCGACGACGGGCCGCACCAGGGCGCGTTTTTCCTTGAGGTTGCTGACCCAGGGCATTTCCAGGCGCACCGTCAGCACGCCGACGTAGCCGAGGGCCACCCTCAGAGCATCCCGGCCAGAAAGCCCTGCATCCGCACCGTACGAACGAGGTCCATGACCGTGTGGGCCGAGGGGTCGTAATGCACCTCGATCTGGCCGTCGTCGGGCGTGGCCTTGCTGACACCGGGCATCGTCAGCAGCGCCGCCGCGACCTTTTCTCCAGCTTCCTTGTTCATGCCGCGCACACCGAGCAGCACGCGGGTGGTCTGTGGTTCAGTCATCCCTGCATTATGCCAGTCAGGAGGTGTCCTAGAGCCGGTGCTCAGGCGGGCCGCAGCCGCTCACCGGGGGCCGTCTCGGCGCGGGTGCCGAGGTGAACCACCGCGTAGGACGCGACCAGATGCGCTTCCTCGGCGTGGGCGGCGGGCATCAGTTCGGGGGTGGCGGGAAAGTGAACCTCGTAGACGGCGCTGTCGTAGGCGCTCTTGACCACGGCCCGCAGCAGCCCGCGCACGATGTCGTCTCCGGCATCCTCGGCCATGCAGACCGTTCTGACCAGCACCACCGGGCGGTCGCCCTGCCAGACGCTCTGGGCCAGCACGAAGCCGCGCACCTCGTCGTCGTCGGCCACGAAGGAATGTTCGCTGCGCTCGTAGAACTTGAGGGCGGCGTGGCTGGTGCTCAGGCGGCTGCTGCGCTCACGCTCCGGCAGGGCGTCGTAGTCGGGCGCGAGGCGGCGCTGGGCCTCCAGGTCGAGGGCCTGCAACACTTCGAAGTCGGGTTCGGTGATCTGACGGTAACGGCAAGAAGACATGGGCCGCAGATTAGCGCCCGCTGGGGGGCTGAACCTCCAGAAAGCGCCAAGTCATGGGCTGGAGTGGTGCAGTCTGCGCCAGCGTCGTCGAGGCGGAGCTGTCGCTGGGCTGCTCGGTCTGCACCTGCACCATGTTCCAGCCGCGCTCGAACTGGTAGCGAATCTCGATGGTGGCTTGTTGCTGCGCTCCGCTGGTGCGTTCCAGCGTGCAGGACACCATTCCCCGCACCGACACCGCACGGTCGGCATGCACATAGGTGGTGAGCTTGTTGATCAGCACCCGGTTCTGCGACGTGACCTCGCCGGCCAGCGCCTGCGGCATGGGCGAAAGTTCCCCGATGACCACGCCGCCCACGCTGTACTGCCCCTGGTCGAGGACGCGCAGTTGCGCTGTGGGTTCACTCGAAACGGGCTGCCCGGTACAGAAGCTGCGGCGCACGTCTCCCCACAGACCTGCGGGCACGAGCGGCAGGGGAGTCCCCGCGCCGCCCGGCAGGTCGGGGGGCAGCACCAAGTCAAACTCGCCTGTGTCCTTCACCTCAGTCTGCGCCAGTGGTACGAACTGGCTGCCCGTGCCACTCCCGAAGACGGCTTTTCCGGCGCGGGGAGGAAAGATGATGGCCCCTTTCACGCTGAGGGGCGCGGGGGCAGAGGGTGATGGAGCCGATGGAGCCGTGCTGCCACACGCCGTCAGCATCAGGGGCAGGAGCAGCCCGCCCAGGAGTCGCCAGCGCGGTGAGGGAGAAGAGAGCAGCATCATCGGTGCCGATTATTTCACAGGTTTTCTGATGAGAATCTGTCTGAGGCTTCATTAAGAGTCGAAAACTTCACGAAA
>NZ_JAUNHK010000026.1:0-9668 GCF_030523985.1 Deinococcus sp. | reverse complement strand
TTTTCGCCGCTGTCACCGACCAGCACGAACTTGAGATCGGGATAACGGCCCATGATTCTCTCGATGACACTGTGCTTGTAACCGCCGTGCCCGCTGAGCAAGTCCATGCCCCAGTTGCGCAAAAACAGCGGCCCCAGCGGAATGCGGCGGTATTCCAGAAACTGCCACAGCAGGTCGAAGAAGTTCCAGGGACTGCTGGATACATAAAAAATCGGATTGCGTTTTTCGCCCTCACGGGTCAGGGCGCGGTACAGGGCACCGACCCCCGGAAAAGGCGAGCGGGTGCGGGCATTTCCGGTCAGGCTGGTCATCAGCATGCGCGGCAGACTGGTCACGTCCGACTGAATCACCGTGTCGTCGAGGTCGCTGATGATGCCGAATCTGGCCTCGCTGACCACCTGCACGCGGGCCTGGGTGGGGCCTTCCTCGCGGCCTTCCATGCTCAGGGCCAGTTCGTACCAGCCTGCCGCCAGCGCTTCGCGGGGCTTGAAATGCAGGGTGAAGTACCCGTCCGAATCGCTGATGGCGCAGGCTGTTTCGCCCGCCAGCACCCCCATGACGCGTACCCCGGCGACCTCGCGGGAGAACAGCCGCCGCATGACGTTGCGGAAGTTTTGCAATCGGCGGTCACCCTTACGGGCTGGCGCCACCGTGCGCGGCAACAGCACCCGCCCGGTGAGTTCGATGGCGGTGGGGGTGCCCCAGCCGATGTAGGGTTGGAGCAGCAGTTTGCCCCGCAGTCGGCGCGGCTGGATATAGCCGCTGAAGGCGTGGTCGGTGGCGAGAACCACCCGTTCGATCACGGGGAGAATGGTCTTGAAAGCGGTCTTGGCCGGATTCACCCCCTCAGTCTAGGAGGCGAGCGCGGCGACGTGGGCTGCCCCGGTGTAGGGCGAGTCTTTAGGGACGTGAAGGTGGAGGCAGGTCAGCTTCGAGCTTTTGCATGGACGCGCAGCCAGTCGCGGGCTTCCTCCGGGGTATTGACCTCGCCCAGAGCATGCGCTTCGGCCAGAGCGCGCAGGGCCTGCCCCACCTCAGGACCGGGCGAGAGGTGCAGGAGGGCCATCACCTCCTCGCCGCTCAGCAGGGGCGCGGGAGTCTGCGGTTGCTGTTCCAGGGCCGCCAGTACCCGCTCGAAGCCCAGCGCGTAGGCGTGGCGGCTGCCCGGTGTGCTGCTCGGCCCCCGCGCCGCCTCGCGGTCGGCCAGCATGAGGTGGAGGAGGTCGGGCAACAGCTCACGGCGGCGATGCACGAAGCGCCGGGCCTCCGTTTCGTTGGCGGGCAGCGGAACCATGTGCGCCCGCACCAGCGCCGCCGCCCGCTTGACCTCTTCGCCGGGAAATTTGAGGCGCGTCAGAATCTGCGCCGTCAGTTCGGCCCCCACCCGGTCGTGCCCGTGAAAGCTGCGGCGGCCCGTGTCGGGACTGTGCGCCAGGGTGCGCGGCTTGCCCACATCGTGCAGCAGGGCAGCCCAGCGCAGGGGAGAGGGTGCCTGTGGCTGACGCTGAAGAAGCTGGTGCAGCGCTTCTAAATTGTGCTCGAACACGTCCAGATGGTGAAAACCGCCCTGCAAGACCCCCTGGCCTTCCAGCAGTTCAGGAACGGTCAGGGTGAGCAGACCTAGGTCGTGCAGGCGCTGCCAACCCGGCGCGGCGTCGGGTGAGTGCATCAGCGCCCCGACCTCATCGCGCACCCGTTCCCAGGCTGGGAAGGGCAGGTGGCCCGCCGCGAGGTCTGCCGCGACCTGCCGCACGGCCTCCTCCGTCGCGGGGTCTAGGCGGAGGCCCAGCGTGGTCAGAAACCGCGCCGCCCGCCACGCCCGCAACGGGTCGGCCCGCAGGTTGGCCTCCGACACCATCCGCAGGGTGCGCCGCTTCAAGTCGCTCTGCCCACCGAGCGGGTCGAACACTTTGCCGCCTTCCCGAACCGCCAGGGCATTCACCGTGAAGTCACGCCGCCGCAGGTCGTCTTCCAGATGGGCAGGCTGGGGCACGAAATCGTGCTGAAGTTCGCCCGCCATGACCCGCCAGTAACTGCGCTCCTCGTCAAGTGCAAAGACTGCGCCCCCTGTGGTGGCGGCCAGCGCTTTCGCGGCGGCAGCGGGGTCGGGCACGGCCCAGTCGTAGTCCTTGGGGGTCACGCCCCGCACCCAGTCACGCGCCGCGCCCCCGACCAGCACCGCGCCGGGCGGGAAGGGGGGCAGGGGAGGGCGGCGGCGAAACATAGGTGCATCTTAGGGGGGCTTCCCCAACGGCGCATCCGCCAGATGACCAGGGGCAGAAACGGGAAACCGCCCAGGCGCGAAAACTCTGACCTGGGCGGCTTCGTTGCGGGCGGGATTACACCATCACTGGCTCGGTGTATTCGCCGTACACCGTCTTCAGCACGTCCATCTGTTCGCCCAGCGTGCAATAGGCGTGGGCGCATTCGAGGAAGGCGGGCATGGAGTTGGCACCCGTGACGGCGGTGTCGCGCAGGTCGGTCAGGGCTTTTTCGGCCCGCTGCGGGTCGCGTTCGCGCTTGACCTGGGCCAGACGGCGGGCCTGCAATTCCTCCACGGCCGGGTCGATAATCTGGATGGGCACTTCCACCGCGTCCTGCACGAACTCGTTGACGCCCACGATGATGCGGTCTTTGGTCTCGACTTCGCGCTGGTAGCGGTAAGCGGCTTCGGCCATTTCCAGTTGGAAAAAGCCGTTGTCGATGCCCGCTTCCACGCCGCCCATCATGCGAATCTGCTCGATGTAGCCCATTGCGGCGGCTTCGATGTCGTCGGTGAGTTTCTCGACGTAGTAGCTGCCGGCCAGGGGATCGACCACGCCCGCCACGCCTGTCTCGTAGGCGATGATCTGCTGCGTGCGCAGGGCAATCGCGGCGCTTTCCTCGGTGGGCAAGGCCAGCGCTTCATCGAAGGCGTCGGTGTGGAGGCTCTGGGTGCCGCCCAGCACGGCGGCGAGCGCCTGAATAGCGACGCGGGCGATGTTGTTGAGCGGCTGCTGCGCGGGCAGGCTGACGCCAGCGGTCTGCGAGTGCGTGCGGAGCATCCAGCTCTTGGGGTTTTTCGCGCCGTAGCGGTCACGCATCTGCCGCGCCCAGATGCGGCGGGCGGCGCGGAGCTTGGCGATTTCCTCGAAGAAGTCGTTGTGGATATCCCAGAAGAAGGAAATGCGGGGCGCAAATTCGTCGATGTCCAGGCCGCGTTCCAGTGCCTTTTCTACGTAGTGGAAGCCGTCGGCCAGCGTAAACGCCAGTTCCTGCACGCCCGTCGCGCCCGCCTCGCGGATGTGGTAGCCCGACACCGAAATAAAGTTCCACTTGGGCAGCACTTTCGGCCCCCACTCGAAGGTGTCGATGACCAGTTTCACGCTGGGGCTGGGCGGATAGATAAATTCCTTCTGGGCGATGAATTCCTTGAGAATGTCGTTCTGGATGGTGCCGCCGACCTTGTTCAGGTCTTTGCCCTGCTTCTGCGCGTTGGCGATGTACATGGCCCAGATCGCGTTGGCGGGGCTGTTGATGGTCATGGAAGTGGTCACGGCTTCGGGGTCAATGCCCCGGAACAGGATTTCCATGTCGGCCAGGCTGCTGACCGCCACACCACACTTGCCCACCTCGCCTTTGCTGAACGGATGATCGGAGTCGTAGCCCATCAGCGTGGGCAGGTCGAAGGCGGTCGAAAGGCCCGTCTGCCCGGCCTTCAGCAGCGAGTGAAAGCGCTCGTTGGTCTGCTCGGCGCTGCCGAAGCCCGCGAACATCCGCATCGTCCAGAGCTTGCCCCGGTACACGCTGCTCTGCACGCCGCGCGTGTACGGAAACTCGCCGGGATAGCCCAGATCACGCTCGGCATCCCAGTCCTTCAGGTCGTCGGCGGTGTAGATCGGCTCGGGGTCCATGTCGGACAGGTTCTTGAAGTTGTACTTGCGCTCCGGGAATTTCTGGGTGGCGGGGCTGTACACGCTCTGCATCCACTCGTTCTTGCTTTTCATGCGTGACCTCCAGAGACAAAACTAACGCTCGTTTGGAATAGGGGCAGGTTAGCAGAGATGGCCGTCCACTCGGCTCGGGATGGCTGCACAGGTCCTTCCTGTCGTCCACCGAGCAGTCTAATCAGCAGGCCGATGTCTGAGACATACATGGATGTCATGGGTTCATCCCTGCCCTGGACGTTGCCCTGCTTGCGCAGCTTGCCCACGAGCTTGAGGCGCAGAGACAGTGCCGAGCGGGTGCCCTAGCGTGAGACTCCCGTCAAAACTTTATCTAACCTTAATCAATAGGCCCTTCTTCCACATGGCCTGAGCAAGTTGCTGCAACTCCGGTCACCTGTTCCTACACTCAGTCATGCCCGAAGCTGCTCCGCGTTCCGCTCCTTCCTTCTATTACGGCTGGGTGGTGGTGGCGGTCACCGTCGCCGCCCTGCTGATTGCCGCCGGAGCACGCAGCGCCCCCGGCGTCTTTCTGGTGCCCATGCAGGACGACCTGGGGTTTTCGCGCTCCACGCTGTCCTTTTCAGTCAGCCTGGGCCTGCTGGTGTTCGGGCTGGCGGCCCCGCTATCCGGTCGCCTGATGGACCGCTTCGGGCCGCGCCGGGTGGCCTTCGCGGGGCTGCTGCTGGTGGCGCTCAGCTTTGGCTTGAGTACCCTGGCCCGCTCGCCGCTGGCCCTGCACCTGAGTTGGGGCCTGCTGAGCGGCCTGGGGACGGGCTTGGTCGGCAGTGTGCTGGGGGCGACGGTGGCGACACGCTGGTTCGTGCGGCAGCGCGGGCTGGTCGTGGGCATGTTCGGCGCGGCGACCAGTGCAGGGCAACTGCTGTTCATTCCCCTGCTGACGCGCTGGGCCGGTCAGTACGGCTGGGCGGGCAGCACGCTCTGGGTGGTGGCGGCGGCCCTGGCGGTTGCGCCGCTGCTGTGGCTGCTGCTGCGTGACCGTCCCGAAGACCTGGGGTTGACGCCCGACGGTAAGCCCGCGCTCGCTCAGGCCGCCCCGCCGCCCGCACCCGACCCCAACGTGATGCGCCGCGCCCTGCGGCACCGGGATTTCTGGCTGCTCACTGTGACCTTTTTCGTGTGTGGCTTTACCAGCAACGGCATCGTGGGCACGCACTTCATCGCCTATTGCAGCGACCTGGGCCTCACCGCCGGATTTGCCGCCACAACCCTGGCGCTGATGGGAGCGTTCAACTTCGTCGGTACGCTGGCGAGCGGGTACCTCACCGACCGCACCGACCCCCGGCTGCTGCTGAGCGTCTACTACGTGGTGCGCGGCCTGAGTCTGGCGCTGCTGCCGTTCGTGCCGCCAGGGCTGGGGTTTACGCTGTTCGCCGTCCTGTTCGGCCTCGACTACATCGCCACCGTACCGCCCACCACCGCCCTGACCGCCGATACCTTCGGGCGGGCCAACGTGGGCACGGTCTACGGCTGGATTTTCTGCGCGCACCAGGTCGGGGCGGCGCTCGCGTCGTGGCTGGGTGGCGTGACCCGTGACGCCCTGGGCAGCTACGGCCCGGCGTTCCTGGCAAGTGCGGTGCTGGCCGTCGCCGCTGGGGTGCTGGCGCTGGGCATTCGCCCGCCTGCCCGCCGTCTCCCGGCCCGCCCTGCCTGACGGGGCGCAGAACTATGGGGACCGCTCCTCCCCCCATCTTGCTCCCCCGCCGGGTGTATTTCGGGACTCCGGGTCAGGATTTAGACTGAGTCTAAAGCCGTCTGGAGGCGCTCTTGCAAGCAACTGCCGAAATACTTAAAGTCTCTGCCGATTCACGTCCCAACTCGGTGGCGGGGGCCATCGCTGCCCTGCTGCGAAGTGAGGGGCGGGTGGAGGTTCAGGCCATCGGGCCAGGGGCGGTCAATCAGGCGGTCAAAGCCCTGGCTATTGCGCGGGGATACCTGAACGCCGAGGGGCTTGACCTGAGCACCCAGCCCGCGTTCGTCAAGCTCGAAGTGGCCGACGAAGAACGCACCGCCATCAAATTCAGCGTCTATGCCTACCGTTTAGACGCGGCGACTTGATACAACCTTGAAGAAAGGCCCGGAAGGTGAATGGACTTTCCGGGCCTTATGTGGTTTGGGGTGTCTTAGCTCTGGCTTTCGCCCGCAGTTCCCCAGTCCAGAATCACTTTGCCGCTCTGCCCGCTCAGCATGGCGTCGAAGCCCTTTTGAAAATCGTCGATGCCGTAGTGGTGGGTGATGATGGGGGTGAGGTCCAGGCCCGACTGAATCAGGGCGGCCATCTTGTACCAGGTCTCGAACATCTCGCGGCCATAGATGCCCTTGATGGTAAGCATCTTGAAGATGACGGCGTTCCAGTCGATTTGCACTTGGCTCGACGGGATGCCCAGCAGGGCAATCTTGCCGCCGTTGTTCATCACGTCCACCATCTGCGCGAAGGCGGGACCGGAGCCGCTCATTTCCAGGCCCACGTCGAAGCCCTCGTGCATGTGCAGTTCCTCGGCAGCGACCTGCCACAGGTTTTCGCGGGCCACATTGACGGCGCGGGTCACGCCCATTTTGCGGGCGAGGTCGAGGCGGTAGTCGTTCACGTCGGTAATCACGACGTTGCGTGCGCCCACATGCCGCGCCACCGCCGCCGCCATGACCCCGATAGGCCCGGCCCCGGTAATCAGCACGTCCTCGCCGACCAGATCGAAGCTGAGCGCCGTGTGAACCGCGTTGCCGAAGGGGTCGAAGATGGCGGCCACGTCGTCGGGGATGTCGTCGGGCAGCTTGAAGGCGTTGAAGGCGGGCAGCACCAGATACTCGGCGAACGAGCCGGGGCGGTTGACGCCCACCCCCAGGGTATTGCGGCACAGGTGACGGCGTCCGGCGCGGCAGTTGCGGCAGTGTCCGCAGGTGACGTGTCCTTCGCCGCTGACCCGGTCACCGATCTCGAAGCCGCGCACCTCGGATCCCATGCCCGCCACTTCGCCCACATATTCGTGCCCGACCACCATCGGCACCGGAATGGTCTTTTGCGCCCAGTCGTCCCACTTGTAGATATGCACGTCGGTGCCGCAGATGCTGCTCTTGCGAATACGAATCAGCAGGTCGTTGGGGCCGGGGACGGGTACCTCGGTCTCGACCATCCAGATGCCTTCGCCCGCCTGCTGCTTGCTCAGCGCCCGCATTTGCCGGGGCGCAGCCTGATGAAATGAAGTCATGTGCGCCTGTTGTACGTCCTGGGTGACACGGCGTGCAACCCTGATGGTGTCCCCGCCGCCTGGACGGGGAGAGGGGAACGGTGGCCCGGTTCTCTAAAGCCTCTCTAAGTCGCGCTGTACTCCGGTGGCCGTGTCTGGGCCGCTACCCTGTAAGACATGATCAAGTACCGCAAGCAGAACGCTCTGGAACCCGAGAAGGACGCCGAAATCAGCATCAACCTGACGCCGTTCATGTTTTTTGCCGTGGGTTACGTTGCCATGAAGGCCCTCATCGGCAGTATTCGCAAGCTGGCCTGAGTGGTTCAGGCTCCAGGCTGCGGCTGGTCACGAAGCCGCAGCTTTTTGCTGTCTCCTGCCCGGTTCAGGCGCAGTGTGGCCCGGTGCGCTAAGGTGTATTTCATGACGAATCCCACTGAACAGGCCCAGCAGTTCAAGAGCGTGCAGAGCAACCGCTTCGTGGTTCCCGGCTGGACCAATCTCGTCCCCGGCAAGCCCGATACCGTCGAAATTCAGTTCGACATCGACAAGAGCGACCTCGACCGCGAACACGGTTGCCTGCTCATCGAGTACTGGGCCACCCCCGAAGACCTGACCCTCCAGAGCGTGCTGCCCGTGCGTGCCTTCAACACCGCCACCGACGAAGGCGCGGGCTGGTGCGTGTTTGTACCTGCCCAGGGCCGCGTGCTGGTGCGGGCCATCGACCCCCAGCCCAACCCCCCTGTCCTGGCGAGCCACTGGATCAACGTGGATCCCGAAACCGTGCCCGGCACCACGGTCAACGTGAATGTCAACTTCCCCGACAACAAGCCCAGCGTCAGCGAGAACCTGCGCCTGAACTCGTAAACTGCTGCAACGTCTGCCGCCGCTTTCCGCCTTGGGAGCGGCGGTTTTTTATGCCCGAAGCTGCGCCAGGACTCCTTCCAGGCCGCGCCGGGTCGCCGCCAGCGCTTCAGCCAGTCGCCAGCTGGCCCGGTCACGCGGCCCCACCGGATTGCTGACGCCGCGCACTTCCAGCGCCGGAACCCTCGCCCGCAGCGCGGCGTGGGCGACCCCGGCCCCCTCCATCCCCTCGGTCAGCGCTCCCGGAAAAAGGCGTGCCCAGCGCTCGGCCTCCGCGTGGCTGCCGGTCACGGTGCTGCGGGTGAGCATCGGGCCATAGGCGGCACTCAGTCGCTCGGCCAGCGCAGCGGCTCCTTCCCAGGCCACAAAGTCGCCCCGGTGCGTGACTTGGGGTTCCACACTCAGGCCCAGGGAATCCAGGCCCAGCCACTCTGTCCCGTCCTGCGCACCCAGGTCGGCCTGAATCATGCGGCTCGACACCGCCAGGTCGCCGGGCTGGAGGCCACTGCCGGGATACGCCCCGGCGATTCCGGCGCTGACCACCAGACCGTACTGGGCGCGGGCCAGGGCCGCCGCCGTGCTGAGGGCCGCCGCGACAGGGCCGACCCCGCTGACCACCACTTCGGCGGCAGGTTGGTCGGCAAGCTGGGGCGCAGACAGGTCGCGCAGCCGCGCCGCCTCGCCCTCGGTGGCGACCACGATCAGAACGGGCAGATTCACTGGGAAAACGCGAGCAGACACGGCCCACAATCTACCCGGCGCTCCGCACGGGGGCACGGGCAAGGTCACGGGCTACACTCTGCACCGATGCTCGCTGTTTACCTCGCCCTCACCCTGCTGGCCCTGCTGCTGCTGCTGGCCCTGCTGCGTACCGGCGCAGTGCGGCCCATGACCGTCTGGCTGCTGGCGACACTGCTGCCGCTGCTGGCGGCCCTGACGGCGGCCCTGAATACCCAGGCCCAGGCCCAGCGCACCCTCAAGACCTACCAGCCCGACGACGTCGCGGTGGTGCTGAAAACCGCCGGACGCGAATACGACGTGGTGCTGAATGCCCGTCAGGCGGCTTGCCTGGAGCGCACGCTGCGGCTACGAACCAAGGTGAACCTGACCTTGCCGAACGAGGCCGACCCGGTGCCGCTGCGCCCCGGCACCCGCGCCATAGGCGACCTGCCCAAATCGCGCCATGTGGACGCGCTAGGCATTCGTGGACAGCTCTCCTGCCCCGAGTTCCGTGCCATGCCCTCGGACAAGGCGGGCGAGAAGTAGAGAGTAGCGGAGGGTGAGGGGAGCGGCCCTCAGCTCCTCACTCGCCCAGATAGCGCCGCAACTCGTCCAGCGAGTGCCCGGTGCCGATGACCACCAGTTTGTCGTGCGGGCGGATGGCGTCCTCGGCGCGGGGGGTGACTTCGACCTTGCCGCCCCGGCTCAGGGCGATGACCTGCACGCCGAAGCGCCCGGTCAGGTTCAGTTCGCGCAGGGTGCCGCTCAGCCGCTCGTTGGCTTCGATTTCGACAATCGCGTAGTCGCCGCCCAGGTCGAGCGTGTCCACGATGTTGGGGGTGGCGATTTGCCGCGCCAGCCGCACGCCCATGTCGTGTTCGGGCCGGATGACCAGGTCGGCCCCGATGCGCTCCAGCACCCGCCGCGCCATTTCGTCCACGGCCTTGGTGACCACGTA
>NZ_JAUNHK010000148.1 GCF_030523985.1 Deinococcus sp. | reverse complement strand
TGATGGAAGGCGGGCGGGTGACGGCAGAAGGCACGCTTGAGCAGTTGCTGGACACAAGCGCGGAAATGCGGGCGCTGTGGGCGGAGGAGGACCAGCCCTGAGCCGTGGGGTATGTGCCATGAGGCAAAAGAAAAAGAGGCTTGGGCGTGTGCCTGGGCCTCTTTGAGATTTGGGGTCTGGTTATTCGGGAAGGTCAGGCTCAGTCCAAGCGAGAATCAGTAGGGGCAGACTTTGGGTGGTCGCCAGCCCCAGCAGAAGCAGGGTCGCCAGCGACTGCCCCAGCGTCGGGAATTTCTCGCTGCTTACGAAAACGACCAGCAAGCTGCAGAGCAGGTAAAGCGCTAGAAAGGCCATGCGGGAAGCTTGCGCTGTCGCCCAGAGCGTCCGCTCTTTCTGGCGCTCATCAAGTGTTTCCGGCTGCCGCGTCCATCCGAAAAAGCCCCACTGCGGCGAACGCAATTGCTGAGCACTCCAAACAACAGCGGCAAAGGCGGGAACGCCCAAAATCCAGAAGGGTGCTTCGATTCGGTTGCCCCGTATCCCGAACAGAAATGCGAGAGCGAGCAGAGCGAGTCCCAGCACGTGAAGCCCCACCACCTGACGACGCTTTCTGAGGGGAACCGGGTGCGGCAGGTGAGAGGTGGTCATTCTTCGTCCTCCAAATCTTTTTCACCCGCGACCAGAATGCTGACAGGCAGATAAACGACGGCGTTGAGCAAAAAGGCTAGCCCCAGCAGGCAACTCCACCAACTCAGATGAACCCCATCAGCACCCCAAACGCCTCCAAGCAGCGCGACACCCATCAAGCAACGAGCGAAAAACTGCTGCGCTTTGGCCTGCGCTTCGAGCAGCCGCGTGACTTCGCGTTCGTCCATTCCTTTGTTGACGCCGTAAACCGTGAAACGAGGTTGCGGCCCTTTCTGAAATTGGGTGGCGGCGTAGAGGGTCAGGCCAATGCCGCAAGCGCCACCGACCAGCGCTGCCACGCCCAGCCCGTTCAGTTGATTCCAATTCCAGCCTTGCGTTCTCAAGCTGTCCCAAACTTCCCCAAGTGAATCTGTGACCATCCCGATAACAAGCAAAACCATGCCTACACGCCAGATTGAGGCCAGTCGGCGCTGATGGGCAGCAGTAGGCCGGGTTTTTGGCATCGTCGTCATCATTCCTTCCCTCCGTAAACCTTCTCACTCAGGGGCGTAAACGGCGTGCGGCTGAAAATCGCCTCAATCGGTAGCCCGAAAAACTCGCTGAGGCGAAAGGCGAGGTCGAGGCTGGGCGCGTATTCGCCCCGTTCCAGATACCCGATGGTCTGATAGTTCACGTCTACAGCGGCGGCGAGGTCTTGCCGACTCAGGCCCCGTTCGGCCCGCAGCACGGGCAGACGGTTGTAGAGCGGCGGGGGCGTAGGCCGCCCAGAAGATTTGGCAACCATGCTTCGTATTGTTGTAGGAATACAACAAGAAGTCAACCATGTAGATATTCCGATTGAGAAAAACGCTTCAATGGGAGAGCGTACCCATCCCCACCCTTTGCCCTGCCGCCGCCGTGCCAGACTGACCTCAAATGCCGGATTACGACCTGTTGGTGATGGGCGCGGGCCACAACGCGCTGGTGACGGCGGCTTACGCAGCCAAAGCAGGGCTGAAGGTGGGGGTCTTCGAGCGGCGGCCTCTGGTCGGCGGGGCGGTCAGCACCGAGGAACTGGTGCCCGGCTACCGCTTCGACTACGGCGGCAGCGCCCACATCCTGATTCGGATGACGCCCATCGTGCGCGAACTGGAACTGACGCGCCACGGGCTGCACTACCTCGAAGTCGACCCCATGTTCCACTGCTCGGACGGTGAAACGCCCTGGTTCATCCACCGCGACCCCGCCCGAACCATCCGCGAACTGGACGAGAAATTTCCGGGGCAGGGCGAGGCGTACGGGCGGTTTCTGGACGACTGGACGCCGTTCGCCCGCTCGGTGGCTGACCTGTTCAACGCCGCGCCGGGACCGCTGGACATGGGCAAGATGGTGGTCAGCAGCGGGCAGGGTCGTGACTGGATGGAGCAATTGCCGCGCATCCTGCGGCCCTACGGCGACGTGGCGAAGGAATATTTCAGCGACGAGCGGGTGCGTGCGCCGCTGGTGTGGATGGCGGCCCAGAGCGGCCCCCCACCGAGCGACCCCCTCAGCGCCCCGTTTTTGCTGTGGCATCCGCTGTACCACGAGGGCGGCGTGGCGCGGCCCAAAGGCGGCAGCGGCGGCCTGACCAAAGCGCTCCGCCGAGCGATTGAGGCCGAGGGCGGCGAGGTCTTCACCAACGCGCCCGTCAAGGAAATTCTGATCCGGGACGGCAAGGCGCAGGGTATCCGGCTAGAGAATGGCGAAACGTACACCGCCCGCGCCGTTGTGTCAGGCACACACATTTTGACCACCGCTGGCGCACTGCCTGCCGAATATGTGCCCGCCGCCGCCAAGAATGTGCGCGTGGGCAACGGCTTCGGCATGATTTTGCGCCTCGCCCTGAGTGAAAAGGTCAAGTACCGCCACCACACCGAACCGGACAGCCGCATGGGACTGGGCCTGCTGGTCAAAAACGAGCGTCAGATTATGCAGGGCTACGGCGAATATCTGGCGGGGCAGCCCACCACCGACCCGCCGCTGGTCGCCATGAGTTTCAGCGCGGTGGACGACTCGCTGGCCCCCCCACACGGCGACGTGCTGTGGCTGTGGGCGCAGTACTACCCCTTCGAGCTGGCGTCGGGCAGTTGGGAAACGCGCACCGCCGAGGCGCGGGAAAACATCCTGCGCGCCTTCGAGCACTACGCGCCCGGTACCCGCGACACCATCGTGGGCGAACTGGTGCAGACCCCGCAGTGGCTCCACGACCACCTCGGCCTGCACCGGGGCAACGTTATGCACCTGGAAATGTCCTTCGACCAGATGTTCTCTTTCCGTCCCTGGATGAAGGCGAGCCAGTACCGCTGGCCCGGTGTGGCGGGGCTGTACCTGACGGGCGCGAGCACCCACCCCGGCGGCGGAATCATGGGCGCGAGCGGGCGCAACGCGGCGCGGGTCATCGTCAAAGACCTGACCCGGAGGCGCTGGAAGTGAAACGAACAGGCGCGGGGATTGCCGTCTTGCAGGGTCAGGAAGTTCTGCTGATACGCCGCCGCGACAACGGGCTATGGGATATCCCCGGCGGAGGCCAAGACCTTCTGGAAGCGCCCGCCCAGACGGCCCGCCGGGAATTGAGTGAGGAAACGGGCCTCAGCGTCGGCCCCCTGCGGGAGTTGGGTATCTGGCAACATCGGCATACCTACCCTGATGGCAATGTGGTGGACTGGACGACCCACGTCTTCACCGCCGCCTACACGGGAGGCGCAGCTCAGGCCCAAGACGACGCAGCCGAGGTGCAGTGGTGGCCCCTGGACCATCTGCCCACCGCTCTGTCAGAAGTCACCCAGAGCTACCTCGCAGCACTAAGGGCACTTCCTTGATTCCCCCCCAACTCCTGCGCTGGGGCCTCACCTTTGCCGCGCTGGGCCTCGCCTTTTTAGGGGCGCTCCTGGTGATTAGAGGCGGTGATTTCGGCTGGAGACTTATTGTGCTGGGGCTGCCGCTGTCTCTCTTGCTCGCCCTGGCAGGCGACGCGCTGGGGGCGAATTTTAGCGGCACTCTGGCGGAGCGCTGGCGGGCACTCCTTCAGTTCATGCAGCCCTGGCTGTGGTGGCTGGCGCTCTCGGTGGCCCTCAAAATCCCGGTTCCGCTGTGGCCTGAAGGCTTTCCCCTGCTGGGCCTGCTCAGCACGGCGGCCCTGTTCGCCTCGGCCCTGAGTTTCGCGGCGGAGCGGGTGGGCTGGGCGCGGGCAGGGGCGATGGCGCTGTTCGCCTGCCTGACCGGACTGGGGGTGGAGGTGCTGGGCAGTCGAACCGGCATTCCTTTCGGACAGTACTCCTACGCCACGTCGCCGCCGCCCACCGTCCTGACGGTGCCGCTCATGGTGCCGCTCGGCTGGTTCGCCTTCACCCTGGCGGGGCTGCTGCTCTCGGGCGGGCGGCCCTGGCTGGCGGGGCTGCTCATCATGCTCTGGGATGTGGGACTGGAACCGCTGATGACCGCGCAGCGCTACTGGTTGTGGAGCGATCCGCAACCGCTGTGGGCAGGCGCACCCGTGCAGAATTTCCTGGGTTGGTGGGCGGTGGGCACGCTGATTGCCTGGGGTATGCAGCGGCTCTCCGGAGAGCGTTGGGCGGCGGTTCGGACTCCGGGGCCATCCTTCGCCCTGGCCTATTTCACCGAGGCCTTTTTCCTGCCCGGTGGCCTGTTGCTGGTCGGGCGACCACTGGAAGCGGGCGTCACCCTGCTCGCCATGCTGTTGGGGGCGGCGCTGGCACTCGGCGTCGGCAGGCGTTGAGACGGAGCGTTCCCGCTCTCTGTCTGGTCATCTTTCACGCTGCCAAAAGGTCGGATTTCCGACATTGCCGTTTCAGCCCGCTATGCTGAAGCACATGACGTTTTCCGCCGGTGACCTGTCGTCGCCTTTGTCCAAATCCTCGCGTGAA
>NZ_JAUNHK010000025.1:14249-29071 GCF_030523985.1 Deinococcus sp. | reverse complement strand
CTGACCGACGAAACACGCGGCATGATCGGCGCAGAGCAACTGGCGCGGCTGAAAAAGGACGCCATCGTGGTCAACGCGGCGCGGGGCGGCATCATCGAGGAGCAGGCACTGGTGGACGCGCTGCACAGCGGGCACCTGTTCGCGGCGGGCGTAGACGTATTCGTGGACGAGCCGCCCGCACCCGAACACATCTTCCTGAACGCGCCCAACCTGGGCATCACCGCGCACCTGGGCGCCAACACCCGCGAGGCGCAGGAACGGGTGGGGGCCGAAATCGTCAGCCGCGTGCTGGACGCCCTGCAAGGCGACGTGAGCAAAGGCGCGGTCAACGCCCCCGCGCTGGACGCCAAGACGATGGAGCAACTCGGCGGCTACCTCGACCTGGGCGAGAAGCTGGGCCGCATCCTGACGCAGCTGCTCCCCGGTGGGCATGAGGTGGAAGTCACGTTCCGGGGCGAATTTCCCACCGACCCCGCGCCCGTGGTAACCGCCGTGCTGGTGGGCTACCTGTCGGGCAGCACCGACGAACAGCCCAACATGATCAACGCCCGTGCCCTGGCCCGCGAGCGCGGCGTCACCCTCAGCGTGCGCGAGGAAGAGGACAGCCCCGACTACCAGACCGAAGTGATTGTGCGCGTCCTGACCCGCAGCGGCGAGAGGGAGCGGGTGCGGCAGGTCGGCGGCACGGTCTTCGGCAAGTCGCCGCGCCTGACCCGCCTGCGCGACTACCGCGTGGAACTCGAACCCGAAGGCTACATCCTGATCGCCTCCAACCAGGACAAGCCCGGTGCCGTCGCCAAGCTGAGCAACCTCCTCGGCACCTGGGGCATCAACATCGCGGGCATGGCCCTGGGCCGCGCCGAGAAGGGCGGGCAGGCCCTCTTTACCCTGACGCTGGACGACAACCTGACGCCGGAGCAGTTGCAGGCCATTCGGGATCTGGACGTGATCGAGTCGGCGTTCCTGGTCAAAGTCTGAGCGCTTGGAGCATTTGACAGAAGAATGGCTTGCCTTTTCTGACCCTCTCCCCTTGTGGGGGAGGGCGTTGCGAAGCAACGGGAGGGGGGCATCCAGCCCAGCTTTCTTCTGTCAAATGCTCTGAACGCCAGCAACCCTGTTCAAAAAAGGGAAGCTGGCGTTTGCCTTGCCTCCACCATCAACCATCAGCGAAGCGAAACCATCATCCATCGACAAAAAAGAAAGCGCAGGGTCTCCCCCACGCCTCCCTCGAAACTTGCCTTATTTCTTGCCGACCAGCGAAATGGTGTTGAAGGCTTCGCTGCCCAGCGGGCTCGGCACCCAGCCCTTGACGTAGGTGCGGGCGGCAGCGAGCGGCTGGCTGTGAACAATCGGAATGCGGTAGGTGGCCTTGTAGGTCAGCTCGTGAATTTGAGCATAGGCGGCTTTGCGCTCGGCTTCGGTCTTGGCAGCGCGGCCCTTTTCGAGCAGGTTCTGAATCTGCACCGAGTTGTAGCCGATGTCGCTGCTGCCGTTGGGGCCGTAGTAGGCCGAGTAGAAGTTGTCGGGGTGGCCGTAGTCGCCGGTCCAGCCGATCATGTACATGTCGAAGCCGGGGGCCTTGTTGCGGTCTTCGAGGTACTTGGCCCAGTCCTGGGTCTTGAGCTGCGCCTTGATGCCGATGGCCGCGAGGTCAGCCGCCATCGCTTCGGCAATCGGCTTGGGGCTGGGGAAATAGGGACGGCTGACGGGCATGTACCACAGGTCCATGGTGAAGCCGTTGGGGTAACCGGCTTCGGCCAGCAGTTTCTTGGCGGCGGCGGGGTCGAACTTGTAGTCGGCGGGCACTTTGGTGCTGTTGTAGCGGTTCAAGACCGGGGGCACGAAGCTGGCGTTGCTGGTGCCGAGGCCGGGCCAGAAGGCGTCCACGATGGCCTTTTTGTTGAGCGCCATGCTGATGGCCTGACGGACCTTGGCGTTCTTGAGGTACTTGTTGCGGTTGTTGAGGCTGACAAAGCCCACGTTGAAGCTGGGGCGCTTGACGGCGACCAGATTCTTGTCGGCCTGAATGGACCTCAGGCTGTCGGGGGCCATGTCGTTGGCGAAGTCGATGGTTCCGGCCTTGAGTTCGTTGAGGCGCTGGCTGGGGTCCTTGATGGCGCGAATAACGACCGTCGCCACCTTGGGCTTCTCGCCCCAGTAGCTCTTGTTGGCGCTGAGGGTCACGCGGTCGCCCGACTTCCAGCTCTGGAACACGAAGGGGCCGGTGCCGACCGCCTTGCCCGCAGGCGTGCCGTACTTGCCCATCTGCGCTTTGATGGCAGTGGGGCTGGCGATGCCGAAGTAACCCGAAGCGATCACGTCGGGAAACACGCTCGAAGGCTTGTTGAGGTCCACACGCACGGTGGAGTCGTTGACCTTGACGATGTTTTTGATGACCGAGGTGGCGTCGCCCTTGTAGCCGCCGAGCAGGTCGCCCACGATTTCGAAGCTGCGGCCTTCTTTACGCAGGCTGTAGGGGTGGTTCTTGTCCCACCAGCGCGAGAGGTTGAACACCACGGCGTCGGCGTTGAAGGGCGTGCCGTCATGGAACTTGACGCCTTTGCGCAGGGTAAACGTCCAGCTCGTGGCGTTGGCGTTGGGCTTCCAGCTCGTCGCCAGGCCGGGTGCGAGTTCGGTGGAGCCGTTTTTGAAGTCGATCAGGGTGTCGTAAATCTGGCGCTGCACCAGAATCGAAATGCCGTCGGTGATGTTGCCGGATTCCAGGCTGATGGGTTCACCGTTGCCGCCGAACACCAGCGTGCCGCTCTGGGCGGCAGCCGTCGGCGCGGCGAGAAGGGCAAGGGTCAAAAGGGCTTTTTTCATGGGTTCCTCCGGGAAATGGGCGCTTCCGAGTGTGCGGCCTCAGGCTGGGCAGCCCCAGAATGCGCGAACGTCAAGATGAAGATTGGTGCAAGCCTAGACGCCCCCCTAGAGCGTGTCAAGGCGAATACCCCCACCATGACCCCAGCACAAGACCGCAAAAAACGTCGGTTCAAAGGTATTATTCTGTCCACAACAGAAACGCGCTATGCTACCGGGCGATGACTGCCCTCCCCGACTCTGGCCTGCGCGAACGTGCCCTGCACCTGCTGGAAAACATCTGGGGCTACCCCGACTTTCGTGGCGTGCAGGCCGACATCGTGGCGCAGGTAACGGGCGGCGGCAACGCGCTGGTGCTGATGCCGACAGGCGGCGGCAAGAGCCTGTGCTACCAGTTGCCCAGTCTGCTGAGGCCCGGTGTGGGCATCGTCGTTTCGCCACTGATTGCCCTGATGAAAGACCAGGTGGACGCGCTGCGGCAAAACGGCGTTCGGGCGGCTTACCTCAATTCCACGCTGCACCTCGAGCAGGCCCGGGAGGTGGAGGACTCGCTGCTGCGCGGGCAGCTCGACCTGCTGTATATCGCCCCTGAACGGCTGCTGCTGCCGCGCACGCTGGACTTGCTTTCCCGCGCTCCCATCGCCCTTTTTGCAGTAGACGAGGCGCACTGTGTCAGCCAGTGGGGACATGATTTCCGGCCCGAATACCAGGGCCTGAGCGTGCTGGCCGAGCGTTTTCCCGACTTGCCCCGCGTCGCCCTGACCGCCACCGCCGACGAGCGCACGCGGGCTGACATCAAGACCGTGCTGCACCTCTGGGACGCGCCGCAGTTCGTGTCCTCCTTCGACCGCCCCAACATTCAGTACCGCGTGGGCCTCAAGGACAGTCCCAAGTCGCAACTGCTGCAATTTATCCGCGAGGAGCACGCCGGGGACGCGGGCATCGTCTACTGCCTCTCGCGCAAGTCGGTGGAGGAAACCGCACAGTGGCTGCGGGCACAGGGGCTGGACGCGGTGGCCTACCACGCGGGCCTGTCCCACCCCGAGCGGCAGCGGGCGCAGGAGCGGTTTCTGAACGAAGAAGGCGTCATCGTGTGCGCCACCGTCGCCTTTGGCATGGGCATCGACAAGCCGAATGTGCGCTTTGTGGCCCACCTTGACCTCCCCAAAAGCATGGAGGGCTACTACCAGGAAACGGGCCGCGCCGGGCGCGACGGGCTGCCGAGCACCGCCTGGATGGTCTACGGCCTGACCGATGTGGTCAACGTGCGGCGAATGCTGGCGGCGTCGGACGCGCCCGAGGAGGTCAAACGGGTGGAGGCGGGCAAACTGGACGCTCTGCTGACCTACTGCGAGGCCGCCACCTGCCGCCGACAGGTGCTGCTGGGCTACTTCGGCGAGGAGTTGCGCGAGCCGTGCGGCAACTGTGACAACTGCCTGAATCCGCCGAAGGTGCGCGACCTGACGCGGGAGGCGCAGATGGCCCTGTCTGCCGCCATCCGCACTTCACGGGCGAGTGGGTTCGCCTTCGGGTCGGCGCACCTGACCGATGTGCTGCTGGGCAACGCCACCGAGAAAGTCGTGGGGCAGGGCCACCACCAACTCCCGACTTTCGGCGTGGGTAAGGAACACGACGAAAAGTTGTGGCGCTCGGTGCTGCGGCAACTGGTCAGCCTGGGGTACCTCAGCGCCAACGACCATTTCGGCTTGGGGCGCACCGCCAAATCCGACGAGATTCTGAAAGGCGGCAAACCGCTTTTGCTGCGCGAAGACGCCTTGTTGCCGCGCTCAGGCAAGGGCAAACGCGACAAGGCGGGGACCAGTGCCGAACGCCGCGCCCCTGTTGCCGCTGCCGACGCCCCGCTGTTTGAAGCCCTCCGAGCTTGGCGGCTGCAAAAGGCGCGGGAACTGGGCTTGCCGCCCTACACCATCTTTCACGACGCGACCCTGAAAACCATTGCCGAGTTGCGCCCCGGCAGCCACGCCACGCTGGGCACGGTGAGCGGCATCGGCTCGCGCAAACTGGCGGCGTATGGCGACGAAGTGCTGCAAGTCATCCGCGACCACGGCGGCACGTCAGGCCCCGAGAATCTGCTGGACAGCCGCGCCTTCAACGCCAAAGCCGAGGCGGAGCGTGGGGCGAGGGACAACGGGGCGGTGCTGGCGCTATTGGGCGGGAGCGCGGCGCTGCAACCTGTCGCCAAACCTGCCCACCCAGGCGTTCTGGCTGCACTGCGCGACTTGCGGCGCACCCTGGTTGCCGAGCAGGGGGATTCACTTTCGGCGGTCTTGTCCGAAGCCACGCTGGAAGAACTGGCCCGCAAATTGCCCACCCGCCCAGGGGAACTGACCCACATTCCCGGTCTGGGTGGGCAGCACAGCGAGGCTTTCGGCGACCGCATCGTGGCGACCATCCGCACTGCACTGACGGGGCCAGCCGCGCCCGAAGCCCCTGCCACCGAAATCCATCCACCCGTTGCGTCCTCCGCAGGCGACCTCACCGAAGCCCTACGCGAACTGCGCCGCGAACTGATGGCCGAAACGAACCACAGTCCCTACGTCATCTTCAGCAACGCGACCCTGGACGCCCTCGCCGCCCGGCAACCGCGCACCCTCAGCGAACTGGCCGAGGTGCCGGGCCTGGGCGAAAAGCGAATCGAGGCGTATGGAGCGCGAATTCTGGACGCGATAGACACGGCGCTGGACTGAGAGCGAGTGCAAAGCAAAGGTGGTCTAGGACGTCTTGCATAAAGGGAGTTGGTGTGGACGCCCCCCCCTCCCGTTGCTTTGCAACGCCCTCCCCCACAAGGGGAGAGGGTCAAAAGGACTAAAAAATTGGCGTTGCCCCTCCATCAACCATCAGCGCAGCGGAACCATCAACCATCAACCCTTACCCCTCCACCCCGTCCAACTTCGCCGCTCCCCAGCGCAGCGCCCCCCACGTCCCGAAGACGGTCAGCAGGGCCAGCGCACTCAGGCCCGCGATGCCTTCCCAGGTGGTCAGCGCCGAGTAGCCGGGAAAGAGGTCAGGCCGCAGCACGCTGCCCGCCACGGGTCGCGCCAGCAGCAGCAGGCACAGCACCGAGTAGAGCAGCGACAGGCCCATGTAGCTCAGGCCCGCTGGACTCACCCCGATTTCGGCGGGGTTGTCGGCGGTAAAGCGCGGCGCGGCGGCTCCCAGGGCCACCCCCAGCGCGGTAATCACGAAGGCGTTGCTGATATTGACCAGAATGCTCAGCAGCAGCAGCGTCGGCCCCAGGCTCATCGCGCCCGCACTCACCACGCCCATCACCAGACCCAGCGTGAGCGTGACGGGCAGCACGCCCCAGAACTTGGAAGTCACGATTTGCCAGGGGCTGATGGGCGAAGTTCTCAGCAGCCAGTACGCCCGCGCCTCCTGACTGACGGCGGGAAAGGCCAGACGGGTCGCCACGCCCGACACGATGAAGCCCTGAAAAGCCAGTTGGATATACCCCAGAATCCCGCGAAACTGCGGCACAGGAATCGGCACGGCCTTGACGCTGACCAGATACACCCCCGCCAGCGCAACGACAATGAGCAGTTGGCTCCACTGGGTCGGGTCGCGGAAGGTCATCCGCATGTCTTTGGACGCCAGGGTTCCGCCCAGGCCCAGGCGCGAGAGGGCACGCTCGGCCCAGCCTGCTTTCCTGGGCGCAGGGTCAAGTTTGGGCAAACTGGAATCCAGCGCCCGCGCCCAGCCTTCCTGATAGGCCACCGTCGCCAGCCAGGTGGCGAGGCCCAACAGCACGGCAGTCAGAACGAGCAGAGGCCACAGCGCGGGCGAAAAGCTGCCGTGCGCCGCCTGCCAGATAAAACCACTGGCCCAAGACGGCGGCAAAAAGGGGCTGCTGGGGCCAGAGAACGAGCGCAGCAACTCCTCGAATTTGGCGGGGTCTTGTGCCCGCTGAATCAGCACTTCGGGCCGCAGGGCGCGGATGGCATAGACCAGCCCCGCGCTGAACATGATGCCCAGCGCCGTGCTGACCTCGCGCACGCGGCCCGCTGGAGCCACCCGCATCAGCCCCACCGCCAGTAGCGCCCCCAGGCCCACGGGCGCGGCAAACGTCAGCACGTCTGCCAGCAGCATCAGCGGATAGGCCCAGGCGGGTGCACCGAAAAACGCCCCGATGGTCAGCAGCAGCGGCAATGTCAGAAAGACGGGCACAAGGGCCGTATTCAGGAACGTTTCAAAGACCTTCAGGCCGAACACCCGCCGCGCCGAAATGGGCTGGGCCAGCAAAAAATTGAGGTCGTCGCTGAGGTACAGCGTGCTGATAGCCGCCGTGGTGGCGCTGAAGGTCACGCCGCTGGAGAGCGTAATCAGGCCGATGTCCAGCACCCGCGCAAAGACACCCGTGCCGATGTCGCCGAAGCGGGCCAGAAATTTGAGCGACTGCCACGTCCCGTACACCTCGGCCCAGACCAGCAGCAGCCCCAGTCCCAGCACCAGCGCGTAACCGAGTTTGGGACTGCGCTGGAAGGTGTGGCGCAGGGCTGTCCACTTGAGGCCCAGCAGAGAAGGCTTTTGCCCCCTCCACCCTTGTGGGGGAGGGTCGGGGAGGGGGGTCATTCGCCCGCCTCACGCCGCCGCGCTTCCTCGGCCTGTTCTTCTTCCAGCAGCCGAAAGAAAATGCGTTCCAGACTGTCGCCATGCACGCCGCCCGCCTCGGTGCCCGTCTGGGCGCGAAGTTCATCCATCGTTCCTTCGCCCAGCACGCGGCCTCTGTCCAGCACCACCAGTCGGTCACACACGGCTTCGGCCAGCGGCAGCGAGTGGGTGGTCAGCAGCACGGTGCGGCCCTTGTCGGCGTGGGCGCGGAACAGTTCGCGCACCTGCCGCGCCGCGTGGGGGTCGAGGCCCACCATCGGCTCGTCCACAATCAGCACGGGCGGGTCGGGCAGCAGCGCCGCGATGATGGCGACCTTCTGGCGCATCCCGTGCGAGTAGGTTTCCAGCAGTTCGTTGCCGAAGTCGCGCAGCCGGAAAAAGTCCAGCCAGCCCTCGATTTTGCTGTCCATGTCAGGAACGTGGTAAAGCTGTCCGACAAAGCGCAGCAGTTCGCGGGCGCTGAGTTTGCCGTAGAGGTAGGGGCGGTCGGGAATGTACCCGAAGGCGGCTTTGGCCTTCACGGGTTCGCGCCACACGTCGAAGCCCTGCACCCGCAGCGTACCTGCCGTGGGGCGGGTCAGGCCCACCAGCGCCCGAATGGTGGTCGTCTTGCCCGCCCCGTTGCTGCCCAGCAGCCCGAAAATCTGCCCCGGCGTCACGCTGAAGCTGAGGTTGTTCACGGCGGTATGCGGGCCGTACCGCTTGGTGTAGCCGCTGACTTCTATCACGCCACGGAGGGTAGCGGGCGGGGGCTTTCAGCTTTCGGACAGGCTAAGGGCCATGAGGTTTTTGCCCATGGCTCACGGCCTACGGCCCATAGCCCTTAAACTAAGCCTCATGACTCAATCCGACACCGACGACATGCGCCTGGACGAGATGGAATTCGAGAACATTACCCTCGACCAGCACGGCCCGATTGCTGTCCTGACCGTCAACCGTCCCAAGGCGCTCAACGCGCTCAACGGGCAGACCTTGCAGGAAATCGGGCTGGCGGCAGAACTCATTGCCAACGACCCCGAAGTCGGCGCACTCATCCTGACGGGCGCGGGCGACAAGGCGTTCGTGGCGGGGGCCGACATCAGCGAACTGGCGGCGCTGGAAGGGCCATTTGCGGGCCGTGACATGTCGCTGCTGGGCCAGGACGCCATGACCCAGGTCAGCAACCTGCCCATTCCCGTGATTGCCGCCATCAACGGCTACGCGCTCGGCGGCGGGCTGGAACTGGCGCTGTGCTGCGACATTCGCGTCGCCTCGCCCCGCGCCAAACTGGGCCTGCCCGAAGTGACGCTGGGTCTGCTCCCCGGTTTCGCCGGAACCCAGCGCCTGCCCCGCCTGATTGGTGCGGGCCGCGCCCTTGACCTGATGCTGACCGCCCGTCAGGTCGGAGCCGAAGAAGCCCTGGGGATGGGTCTGGTCAACTATGTTGCAGACGACCCCCTGCAAAAGGCCCGCGAACTGGCAGAAGGCATGGTGAAGCATGGCCCGCTGGCGCTCTCGCTGGTCAAGGAAGCGGTGCGCCGTGGCCTGGCAACCAACCTGGAAGGCGGTATGGAAATCGAAGCCGATCTGTTCGGCATGGCCTTCGCCACCAGTGATTTCAAGGAAGGGACAAAGGCGTTCTTGGAGAAGCGCAAGCCTGAATTCAAGGGCGAGTAAGCGAACCACAACGAAACGGGCGGAACGGCTGTTGTGCCTTCCGCCCGTTTCGCCGTGCCGCTTTAAGCTTCCGGCAACAGCAGCGCTGCCGAGCGGGCGGGCAGGGTCAGCACCGTGTCCGGCCCCAGGTCGTGCACCTGTTCGCTCAGGACGTCACGGTAGCGGCCCGGTCGGGCGGGCACAGGGACAGCCGCCGCGTCCAGGGCACAGTTGAAGGCGACATAGGCCGACCCGCTGGGGTGGTTGCGGGCAAACGACAGCTGTTCCCCCTGCGCGTGCAGCACCTCAAAGTCGCCGCGTTGCAGCGGCAGCGAGGCGCGGCGGGCGGCGGTCAGCTTGCGGGTCAGTCCCAGGGTGGTCCGGTCCCAGTCGCCGGGCTGGTCCCAGGGAAAGGCGCGGCGGCAGTCGGGGTCCACGCCGCCGGGCAGCCCTATTTCGTCGCCGTAGTACAGGCAGGGTGCACCCACGTAGCTGAACTGGAAGGTCAGCGCCAGCCGGTGCGCCGTCGCGTCGCCGCCCACTGCCGTCAGGAAGCGGGCCGTGTCGTGCGAGTCGAGCAGGTTGAGTTGCACCCGCACCACTTCGGGGTGGTACATGCGGGTCACTTCGCTCATGCGGGAGGCGAAGGTGGCGGCGTCCTGCGGGTCGACCCGGCCTGTGCCGCTGCGCTCGTTCATGGGATGGTCGAGCGTCCGCGCCCCGAAAAAGGCGAGGCAAGGGCGGGTGAAGTGGTAGTTCATCACCGCGTCGAACTGGTCGCCCGCCAGCCAGCGCCCGGCATCGCCCCAGATTTCCCCCACGATGTAGGCGTCGGGGTTGATGGCCTTGACCCGGCGGCGGAATTCCTGCCAGAAGGCGTCGTCGTCGATTTCGTTGGGCACGTCCAGCCGCCAGCCGTCGATGCCGAACTTCATCCAGTATTCGCCTACGCTCAGCAGAAACTCGCGCACTTCGGGGTGGTTGGTGTTGAACTTGGGCAGCGCCCGAATCCCCCACCACGCGGCGTAGTGGGCGGGTTTTTCCTCGTCGTAGGCGTTCAGGGGCCAGCCGTCCACATGAAACCAGTCGCGGTAGGCGCTCGCCTCGCCCTGTTCCAGCAGGTCGTTGAACTGAAAAAAGCCCCGGCTGGCGTGGTTGAACACGCCGTCCAGCACCACCCGGATGCCGCGCCCATGCGCCTCGTCGATCAGGTGGCGCAGCGCCTCGTTGCCGCCCAGCATGGGGTCCACCTGAAGATAGTCGTGGGTGTGGTAGCGGTGATTGCTGGCCGACTGGAACACCGGGCAAAAGTAGATGGCGTTCACGCCCAGGCTGGCGATGTAGTCGAGCTTGCCGGCCACGCCCCACAGGTCGCCGCCCATGTAGCCGCTGATGGTCGGCGCCGACCCCCAAGGCTGAAGGTGAAGGCCCGTGACCCGCCCGGAGCGGGCAAAGCGGTCAGGAAAAATCTGGTAGAAGATGGCGTCCGTGACCCAGGCGGGCGTCACAGGTGCGGGACAGGAAGTGGACTCGGACATGGCGGAGCGCAGGATAACCGGAGTTCTCTGGTCGCGCTCTTACAGAGGGGCGGGCCTGCACCCCCGCCGGGCGGTTCGGCGGCGCATAGGTCACGGCCCTCCGTATAGTAGGCACCATGTCCCGCGTGCTGCTTTTTGTCATCGGCGTCTTGTTGCTCTGTGTTACGGCGCTCGGTGCGCTGTGGCTGGCGGGTCAGGTGCTGGTGGTGCTGGGAGCGCTGCTCACGGGCGCGGCGAGTGTTCTGCTGCGGCTGATGCTGTTCCTGGCCTTGGCCGCACTGGTCGGGGGGGCGAGTTACTTTGTCGCCAACGCTTGGCGGCCCGGCGTGACGCTGGCTCCGGCGGGTGTGCCTGCTGCGCCCCGGCCCCGCCGCACATCGCGCTGGCAAAGAGCCAAGCGTGGCGCAGCGGCCCCGGCAGCATCCTCCCCAGAAGCCGTTTCAGCCACGCCAGAGCAGCCCACTTCGCTGGTCGTGTCGGCCCAGCCCCAGGTCGTTCAGGAGGAAGACGCTCAGGTTCAGGACGCGACCCAGCCGCACGCCCCCGAAGCCACCGTCAACAAGCCCCAATAACCGCCCCCTCACCCAGCCCCACATATGAGCCGTCCCCACTCGGGCTCAGCGGGTTTTCATGGCGCGTCAGGAAAGGTGTGTTTGACTGCCGGGCATGAAGACCACTTCCCTCACGCTTTCCTTGACCGCGCTGCTGCTCGGCGCTCCCGCTCTGGCTCAGGCCCCCACTCCTGCTCCGGTCACCCCGGCTGCGGCGACCCCTGCGCCCGTTCTCCCCGCACCCGCCCAGCCTGTCACCTGGAGTGCCGCGAGTCTGGCCCAGGCCAGCTACGCTGTGCAGGAACCCGTCTGGCAGGGCAATACGAATCTGGTGTCGGCAGAGCAGCGCAGCGGTATCTTGCGGGCACTGAAAAACGACGCGGCGCGGGCACTCAAGCGCCGCTATCCGGCAGCCACCATCGTCGCGGCGGGCACCCCCGGAGCCATCAAGGTCACGCCCGTCCTGACTGCTCCACAGGCGCTGGTGCCCTGGGCCAAGCTGAGCCTGAACCTCAACTTTGAACTTCCCAGTGGCGCGGCTCAGAACGTCGGTGAGTCTTTCGGCCTGCTCACGCTGTGGCAGCAAGGCCCCGAAGCCGCCAACTTCGCCTACGACCAGATGGTGAAAAGGCTTCCCTGATAGAGCGTAGGGTTAGACCAAGACGACCTACCACAGACAATTTGACAGTAAACTTACAGAGCCGGGAGAAGCTGACTCCTGGCTTTCTCTCTTTCCTGCTCCTCCAAAGCCTTTGGCGTTCCCGCCACCCTCACCACCTCTCACCTGCCCCGGAGGCCAGTCCAGTGACCCCCTCTCCTTCTGCCCGGTCTATCCGACCTCTCACGGCGCGGCGACGGGCCTACCTACGGTTCTGTATGCGGGTCAGCTTGCGAAAGCGCCTGCCCAATCTGCTGCTCTCGGCGCTGGGCAGCGCTGCTCTGGGCTTTTTGTTGCAGTGGCCCCTGTGGGCGGTGGTGCTCGCGGGGCTGCTCGGCCTCGGGGTCAGCGCCGCCATCGTCGCCTCGCGTTCCTGGCAGCGCCACAGAAACGACCCGCTCGAATCCGACGATCAGCTTCCCCTTTGACCAATGCTTCACGGGCTGAAACGCGGCGCGGGGGGCGTGTTAGCCTCGCCGCATGACAGAGTCAAAGCAGTTTGAAAAGCAGAGCGGCAGTGCGGCCTTTGGCGCGGGCCAGTCGGCCTTCGTGACCGGGGGCAGCAAGGGCATCGGCTACGCGGTGGCGCAGGCACTAGCAAACGAGGGCTACCGCGTGACCATCACCAGCCGCAAGCAAAGCGAAATCGAGCAGGCCGCGAAAGAACTCGGTGAACACGTGCGTGGCGTGGTCTGCGACGTGAAAGACCCCGCTGCCGTGCAACGCGAGGTGGACGCCCACGTCGCCGCTTTCGGCGGGCTGAACGTGCTGTTCGTCAACGCGGGCCTGGGCCACTTCGCCAACATCGAAGACCTGAGCATCGAGCAGTGGCAGGACGTGATCGACACCAACCTGTCGGGTGCTTTCTACACCATCAAGGCCGCCATTCCCGCAATGAAAAAGCGCGGTGGGTACATCTTCACCCTGTCGAGTCTGGCGGGCAAAAACCCCTTCGAGGGCGGCAGCGCCTACAACGCCAGCAAGTTCGGCCTCAACGGGCTGTCCGAAGTGGTCAACCTCGACCTGCGTAAATACGACATCAAAACCACGCAGATTATGCCCGGCAGCGTGGCGACCCACTTCAACAACCACACGCCGAACGAGGACGACTTCTGGAAGATTCAGCCCGAAGACCTCGCGCAGCTCACCGTCGACCTGCTGAAGATGCCCGCCCGCACGCTGCCCAGCCGCGTGGAAGTGCGGCCCAGCCGCCCGGACAAGAAACCGAAGAAGTGAAGGGATAAGGGAAGAGGGTGGAGGGTCAGGGCGCTGCACTTCCCTCCACCCTCCGCTTTTTGCCCTCCACTGCTACAATGCCCCGCGTGTATACCAACCGCCGCGCCCACCATGAATACGAACTGCTGGAGCGGTTCGAGGCGGGCATCAGTTTGACGGGCAGCGAAGTCAAGAGCGTGCGGGCCGGGGGCGTGGATTTCCGCGACGCCTTCGCCCGGCTCAACGGACGCGACGTGGACCTTGAGGGCCTGTATATCCCGGTCTACAAGGAAGCCACCTACAACAACCACGAACCCCGGCGCAAGCGTCGGCTGCTGCTGCACCGTGAGGAAATCGAAAAGCTGCGGCGCGGGCTGGAGCAAAAGGGCCTGACGCTGGTGCCGACCAAGCTCTACCAGAAGGGCCGCTATTTCAAGGTCGAACTGGCCCTGGCACGCGGCAAGAAGCTGCACGACAAACGCCGCGCCGATGCCGAGCGCACTGTCAAGCGGGAGCTACGCGAACTATGACCAAAACCACTTCGTTTTCGCGCTGGGGCCGTCCCCTGCTGCTGTCGGCGGGCCTGCTGGCGGCTGGACTGGCGGGCGCACAGATTACCCTCAGCAAGCTCAATCTGGCGGGCAAGGAAGTGCAGAGCGTCAACCTGTACGGGGCCGAGTACGCCAGCCGTGACACGCTGGACGGCCTCTTCGACATCGAGCGTCAGGGCAGCGTCATGCGGGTGGTCGGCATGGGCCACACCATGCTGTTGCCGATCGACACCGATCAGGTGCGCGCCACCACCGATTACAACACGGTGCAGCTCGACGCCGAGCGGGTCAAAGCCCGCACCGCTACCTGGGTCAACGGCGTGGTTCATTTCCCGCTCGACACCCTGGCCCGCGGTCTGGGGGCGCAGTACAAACCCGGCAGCTTTACTCTGGCCCGCCCGCAGCTTCAGGGCGTCAGCAACCGCGCCGGAAGCAGCAGCGACCGCTTGGTGCTCGACCTCAACCGCGACGTGACCGCCAAGGTCGAATTGCGCGGCACGCAACTGCGAATCATCCTTAAAAACACCACGGGCAAGGCACAGAAGTACACCCTGCGCGGCGCTTTCGTGCCGAGTGCCGAGGTCACGCAGCAGGACGCCGACCTGATCGTCAGCGTCACCATGCCCCAAAACAGCGGCTACCGCGTCTACCCCGTCGTTCGCGCCGGGGGCACGCGTATCGTGGCGGACATCGGCCCCGGTATTCCGCAGGATTTCCCGGTGGTCCTCGAACGCCTCACCAAACCGCTGATTGTCCTCGACCCCACGCGGGTTGAGGGGCTGGGGCGCGACGTGACCCTCGACGTGGCCCGCCGCGCCGCTCAACTGCTGGCGGAAGCGGGCTGGCAGGTTCGCATGACCCGTGACCAGAGCCGCGCCCTGGGCTGGAACGAAAAGCTGGCCCTGGCCCGCCAGAGCGACGTGTACCTCGCGCTCGACATGGGCCGTTTTCCCGGCACCCAGCGCAGCGGCGTGACCGTGTACGAAAGCAGCGGCGGCAGCCGTTCGCAGCTCATCAACGCGGTGCGGGCGGGCAAGACGCCGCCTTACGCTCCCCTGGTGATCGGGGACAACGGAGGCAGCCGCCGCCTGAGCCAACTGCTGCGCGGAGAACTCAAGAGCGGAGGGGTCACCGCCGAGCAGGACAGTCTGCGCCGGATGCTGACCCTCAGCGAAGCGCCCCAGGCCGCCCTGATGCTCGAACTCGGCTGGGCCGGAAATCCGCA
>NZ_JAUNHK010000025.1:0-14149 GCF_030523985.1 Deinococcus sp. | reverse complement strand
GCCGCCTACGCCTATCAGGTCGTGCAGCGCCCGCCCGAGCCGCCCAAGCCGCCCAAACTCGAACTGTTGGAGCGCCATGGGGTTCCGGTCAAGGTCTACTACTCGGACCTGCAGGTCAAGAGCCTCAAGATGCTGACCCGCACCGCGCAGGTGGTCGAAGAAAACCCGACCAGCTTGGCGCAGGCCGCCCTGAACGTCTGGGCGCAGGGGCCGGGCAAGGAGAACACCGACGCGCTTCCCGTCGTGCCTGCCGGAACCGACGCCCCCCGCGTGTACGTGCGCGGCAAGCACTACTACGTGGACCTTTTGCCCGCCTACACCAAGCTCGGCTACGGCAGTTCAGGCGAGCGGATGCTGCTGTGTACCATCACGCGCACGCTGCTGGAACCGGGCGGCGACGACGTGACGTTCCTCGTGAACGGCAAGATGGCCGAAACCATCGGCCACATCGACCTCACGCGGGCGTTTACCCGGGCCGACTGCGCTGACTGATTGGGGAGGGTAGAGGGTTGAGAGCAGAGAGAAACACTCTGTCACTTCGCCCTTCTCCCTCTACTCTTTTCTCTTTTCCCTTCACACTCCACCCCTCACCATGATTCAGTCCATCACCCTTCAGGGGTTCAAATCCTTTGCCGACCGCACCCGCCTGGAGTTTTCCTTTCCAGGCGGGTCGGGCGGGGTCTGTGCTGTCATCGGCCCCAACGGGTCGGGTAAAAGCAACGTGGTGGAGGCCATCCGCTGGGCCACCCACGGCGCACGGGCGCGGGAACTGCGGGCGGGGCGGGCTTCCGAACTGATTTTTCACGGCTCGGGCGGCAAGGCTCCGCTGGGGCTGGCCGAAGTGCAGCTCGAACTGCTGACCGCCGAGGGCCGAACCAACGTCACCCGCCGCATCTACCGCGACGGCACCGCCGAGCAAGACCTGAACGGGCGCGGCGTGCGGGCCAAGGACATTCAATCGGCGCTGCGCGGCACGGGGCTGGGGCCAGGGGGCCTAGCAGTCATCGGGCAGGGCGAGGTCAGCGGGGTGGTGCAGGCCGAGGGCAAAACCCTACTGGGCTACTTGCAGGAAGCGGCGGGGCTGTCGCGGGCCGTGAGTGCGCGGCAGGACACCGAGGCGCGGCTGAAGGAAGCCGACACCCATCTGGAACGCCTGCGATTGCTGCTGAACGAGCGCGAGGTGGCGACGGCAAAGCTGGCCCGCGCCGCCGAGCAAGCCGCGCTGCACCGTCAGCTTTCCGAGCGGGTGCTGGTGCTGGAGGACGCCCTCAGGCGCGAAAAGCAGGCTGCCCTGCTGCGTGAAATCGCGGCGGCGCAGGCCGAGGCAGCCAGCCTGGAACAGCGTTCGGCGGGGCTGGCCCGCGACGTGACGGTCGCCGCTGCCCGTGTGGAGCAGGCCCGTGAAGCCGCCCAGGACGCCCGCGCCCGCCGCGCCGCCTACGCTGGGGCGCTGGAAACCCTGCAAGCCGCCCGCGCCGCCCATGCCCAGGCCGAGCGGTATCAGCAGCATCTGGCGGGTGAGCGCGAAGGGCTGGAACGCGAACTGGCGAGTCTGCCCCAAACGGCCCCCGCCGAACCCGCGCCCGACCTCGCCCACCTGCAAACCGAAGCCTCGCGCCTGCGTGCGGTGGCCGAGGGGGCCGAGGCCCAGGCTAAACGACTGGACCGCGACCTGACCCGCGCCCGTGAGCAGGCCGCCCGCGCCGCCGAAGCCCAGGCCCGCAGCGAGGCCAGCCAGGGCACACTCCGTGCCGAACTCGAACGCGCCGAGGGTAACCTGGAAACGGCGCAGACCCGCCTGGAAGCCGCCCAGGACGCGCTGAATGCGGCTGCTCAGGCCAGGCAGCAGACCGAGGCCCGCTATCTGACCCAGGCCGCCGAGCGAGAAGCGGCGCAGGCCCGTGCCCAGCACCTTCAGTCCGAACTGGCGCGGCTTTCGGCGGGTTTGGCTCCCCTGCGACGCGAGCGCGAACGGCTGGAAACGGCGCTGAACTCCTACGCCCGCTACGGCGAGGGCGCACGCAACGCGCTGCGGCTCGACCATCCCGGCATCGTGGGGTCGGTGGCGGACGTGCTGACGGTGCCTGCCGAGTACGAAACCGCCATCACCGCCGCGCTGGGGCGCAGGCTGGAGCAGGTGGTGGTGCATTCCGGCGACGATGCCCGCGACATCATTGAGGAACTCAAGCGGGTGGGGGGCCGGGCCACCTTCTTGCCCCTGGACCTCATCCGCGCCCGCCCGCGCCGTGACGCCGCCTTGCTGCGCGAGAGCGGCGTCATCGGCAATCTGGCTGACCTTTGCCCCACCGACCCACCGCTGGTGGGCGAGGCGGTGCTGGCGGATACCGTGCTGGTGGACAGCCTGAATACCGCCAACCGCTTGGCCCGTCAGCACGCCAGCCGTCCCCGTCTGGTCACGCTGGACGGCGAACTGCTGGAAGCGGGCGGTGCGATTACGGGCGGCAGACTGCGTGACAGTGGAAGCGCCGTGCTGAGCGACCAGCGGCGCTTTCAGGAACTGGACGAAGAACTGGAACAGGCCGAGCGGCAGGCGGCGAACTTTCAGAAGCAGTTGGCTGAACTGGGCGACCCCTCTGCAGGCGACTGGCCCGAACTGCTGCGTCAGCGCGACGACACCTTGCGGGCCGAGCGCGAGGCCGAAAAGCGCGTCACCGAACTGTCGGCCCAGGCCCGCAGCCTACGTGCCCACCGCGATGAACTTTTGACCCGTCTGCAACAGGACGCGCCATCGCCCGAGCCACTGCCCACCACCGATGCCGACCCCGCCGAACTGGAAGCCGCGCTTTGGGACGCCCGGCAGCAGGCCGAAGCGGGCCGTGCCGCCGAGCGCGAGGCGCTCGAAGCCTTGGCCCTGGCCCGCGAACTGGACAATGCCTGGAAAACCTACCGCCAGGCCGAGGGCCGCGCCGCCAGCCTGCGCGAACGCCTGCGCGTCAACGCCGAATCTGCCGCTGCCCAGCAAGGCGGACTGGAAGCCGCGCTGACCGAGGTGCGCCGCCGCGAGAGTGCCCTGGGCACGCTGGACGAACACGAATTTCCTCGCGCCGAGGCCGAGCGGGAGGCGGCGGCCCTGGCCTACAGCAACCTGATTGGCGAACAGAACCGCGTGCGGGGCCGTCTGGACGAGTTGCGCCTCCTCATCGCGCGGCGTGAGGGCAGCGTGGAGCCTCTGCCGCCCGCCGAGTGGCCCGCGCCCACGGGCACTCCCCGCGAGTGGACGGCTGAACTGGGCCGCGCCCGCGCCGAACTGGAACGGATTGGCCCCGTCAACGCCCGTGCCGAGGCCGACCACCGCGCCGAACTGGAGGTGCTGGCGGCGCAGCAGGCTGAAGCCGCCGATGCCGAAGCCGCCGCCGCCGAACTCCGCGCCCACCTGAGCGAGTTGGAAGGGGCCGAGCGCGGGGCCACCCGTGAGGCGTTCGAGCGGGTCAATGCCGCGTTCCGCGAGTACAGCGCCGAACTGCTGGGCGGCGTGGGCGAACTGGAACCCGAACAGGACGACGCGGGCCGCCTCACTGGGCTGCGGCTTGCGGTGCAACCCAAAGGCAAGCGCACCCGCTCCATGACGCTGCTCTCGGCAGGCGAGCGCACAATGGCGGGGCTGGGCTTTCTGTTCGCGCTCAACCACGCGGGCGGTGAGGAAGGCATGGGCGGGTTGCCGCTGGCGGTACTGGATGAGGTGGACGCCCCGCTGGACGAGGCCAATATTCGCCGCTTTACCGCCTTTCTAACTCGCTTTGCCGAGCGTGGCACGCAGTTTCTGCTGGTCACCCACCAGAAGGCGACGATGGAAGTGGCGACGGCGCTCTGGGGCGTGACCACCGACCAGACGGGTGCGAGCCGCGTGCTGAGCATCAAGCAGGCGCGGGAATAAACCGATACCCGTCACCGCTACAGCGACTCATTGACAAACCTAAATCTGTCAATATGATGGGGGGCATGAAGCGAGTCCTGATTCTCTGCACCCACAATTCTGCCCGTTCCCAGATGGCCGAGGCCCTGACCCGCGAGGCCGCCCGCCGCGCCGATTTGCCGCTGGACGTTCACTCGGCGGGTACGGAGGCCACCTTCGTCAAGGAAGACGCCAAAACCGTGATGGCGGAACTCGGCCTCGACCTCTCGGCGCACACTTCCAAGACGCTGCACGACGTGCCCGACGCGCAGAACTTCGATTACGTCATCACCGTCTGCGACAGCGCCAACGACGCTTGCCCCCTCTACCCAGGCCAGACCGAGCGCCGCCACTACCCCTTCGTTGACCCCTCGGGCGGCAGCCTGGACAAGTGGCGCGAGGTGCGCGACCAGATGAAGGTGCAGTTTGACGCCTTTGTGGACGCGCTGGCGAAGGGCGAAGCGGCCCCCGCAACCTACGCCGACGCGCCTGCCGTGCGTCATGCCTGAAGCGCGGGCGCTGGGGGCCGAAGCGCTGGGCACGTTCGCCCTGGTGTTTTTCGGCGCGGGGGCGGCGGTGGTGCAGGCCCAGACGGGCGCACTCGGATATCTCGGCGTGGCGGCGGTGTTCGGGCTGGTGGTGACGGCGGTGCTGGCGGCCCTCTCGCCCATCAGCGGGGCGCACATCAACCCTGCCGCGACGGTGGCGCTGTGGGCAGCGGGGCAATTTCCGCGTGGGCAGGTTTTGCCCTACATCGCCGCGCAACTGCTGGGGGCGGTGGTCGCGGCGGCGGCGCTGCTGGCGCTGTTTGGACTGAAGGGCGGGCTGGGCGCCACCTTGCCTGCGGGCAGCGTGATGCAGGCGTTTACGCTGGAAACCATCCTGACCTTTTTCCTGCTGCTGGTGGCGCTGCGCTCTGGTTTGCCTGCCGTGGTGGGCGGCGTGGTGGCGCTGGAAGCCCTGATGGGCGGCCCCATTACGGGCGCGAGCATGAACCCCGCCCGCTCCTTTGGCCCCGCGCTGCTGAGTGGGCAGTGGGAAGCGCACTGGCTCTACTGGCTGGCCCCGCTGCTCGGCGGCGTGCTGGCGGCGCTGGCCTACCGCGCCCTGAGCGACACGCCGCCCACCCGACCGCAGGACGCACAGAAGTTCGTGGCACAGGAGAACGCATGAAAATCGCTGTTTTTGGGGACGTTCACGGCAACCGCTTTGCGCTGGAAGCCGTGCTGAAAGACATGGAAGCACACAAGGTAGACGAATGGGCCAACCTGGGCGACGGGCTGTTCGGCGGCGCTGACCCCGCTGGGGCGTGGGCCTTGCAGCAAGAAATCAAGGCAAAGTATGGCGCCAAGGAAATTCGCGGCAACACCGATGAGCGGCTGGGCGAGAAACTGACGCCTGAGACCGAAAAACGCGCGATGCTGGAGTGGCTGCATTCGGTGTTGCCTGCTGGGGCGGGCGAATATGTGGCGAATCTGCCGACCACGGCGACGCTGGCAGGCGGCAAGGTGCTGGTGGCGCACGGCAGCCCGTCCAGCGCCTGGGAATACCTGCTGCGCGACGGCAAAAGTTGGGCGAGTGACGCGCTGGTGCTGGAGCGCCTGGACGACGTGGGCGAGGCGCGGGTGGTCATCGTGGGACACTCGCACCTGGAACATCTGCGGCAAATCGGCCCGCTGACGGTGGTCAACTGCGGCGCGGTCAGTCGGCAAAAAGACGGCTGCCCCCACGCCCGCTGGGTGCTGCTGGAAGGCGAGGGCGACGTGTGGAACGTGACCTTCAAGCGCGTGGCCTACGACGTGGAAGCCGCCGCTGCCTGGGCCGAGGCCAATGCCTATGCGGGTGAGAAAGAAGCGCGGCAACTCAGAACCGGCAAGGGAGACTGAGGCTCAAATTTTCCACCTGACTACATCAGCCGCCCGGCCTTCCCTGGGCGGCTTCTTTTGATATTGACATCCTTCAATCCGAGGAGCATCTTACATCTATGGATTTCAATCTATCCGCAGAGTTGTTCAAGGCGCTGGCCGACCCCAGCCGCCTGAAGGTGCTGCGTCTGCTGGCTAGGCCGCCCGCCAACGACTGCGCCCAGGCGGGCAGCGTATGCGCCTGTGACCTGGAAACGCACCTGGGCCTCTCGCAGCCCACCGTCAGCCACCACATGAAGTTGCTGGTGCGGGCGGGGCTGGTCACTGCCACCAAGCGCGGCAAATGGACGGACTACGCCCTGAATCCTGACGGCTTTGAGCAGGCCCGCGAGCTGCTGAGCGCCTTGGGGCAACCCGACCCCAACGCCGCCCCCTGCCAGACCGACACCAAAGGAGTTTCGCTATGACCCAGACTGCAACGAAGCCCGCCCAGATTGAAATTTTCGACCCCGCGCTGTGCTGCTCGACGGGCGTGTGTGGCACCGATGTTGACCAGAATCTGGTGACGTTTGCCGCCGACGCTGCTTGGGCCACCGCTCAGGGCGCACACCTGACCCGCCACAATCTGGCGCAGGAGCCGCTGGCGTTTGCTCAGAACGCAGCAGTGGCGCAGATGCTCAAGGTCACGGGCGAATCGGCCTTGCCGCTCGTTTTGCTGGACGGTCAAGTCGCGCTGGCTGGACGCTATCCCACCCGCGAGGAGCTTTCCCGTTGGCTGGGCCTGGCTGGAACGGGCCTGACCGAATTGACGGTGGCCGCGCCTGCCGCTTGCTGCGGCGGTGACACCAACTGCTGCTGACCTGAACCCTGCTTCCTACTGACTGTCTGCCCCGACGGGTAGAGAGGAGTTCCCGTATGCACTTTCTCACCAACCTCCCCCCCTACGTCTTTTTCACGGGCAAAGGCGGCGTGGGCAAAACCTCGCTGTCCTGTGCCACGGCGCTGAAACTCGCCTCGGAAGGCAAAAAAGTCCTGCTGGTCAGTACCGACCCCGCGTCCAATGTGGGGCAGGTGTTCGGGCAGTGCATCGGCAACTGCGTCACCGAAATTGCCGCCGTACCGAACCTCTGGGCGCTGGAAATTGAGCCACAGGCGGCGGCGCAACAGTACCGCGAGCGCATCGTGGGGCCTGTGCGCGGTGTGCTGGGCGACGACATCGTGCGCGGCATCGAGGAGCAGCTTTCGGGAGCCTGCACCACCGAAATCGCCGCCTTTGACGAGTTCACCGCGCTGCTGACCGACCCCACCTTGCTGGAGCAGTTCGACCACATCATTTTCGACACTGCGCCGACGGGCCACACCATCCGCCTGCTGCAACTGCCTGGGTCGTGGAGCAGTTTCATCGACCACAACCCGCAGGGCGCGAGTTGCCTGGGGCCGATGGCGGGGCTGCAAAAGCAGAAGGAACAGTACGCGGGCGCGGTGGCGGCGCTGTCCGACCCGCAGAAGACGCGCTTGGTACTGGTCAGCCGCGCTCAGAAATCGGCGCTGGACGAGGTGAGCCGCACCAGCGACGAACTGGCAGGCGTGGGCCTACGCGGGCAATTTCTGGTCGTCAATGGCGTAATGCCACAGGAAACGGGCGACACGCTGGCGGAAGCCTTGCACGAGCGCGAGCAAAAAGCCTTGGCCCAGTTGCCCGCCAACCTCACCACACTGCCGACGGATAAAGTGGCCCTCAAACCGTTCAACCTGGTCGGACTGGACGCGCTGCGACATTTGCTGGACGAGGGAAACGCTCCTCTGCCCGAAACGGCCCAAACCGAAGCTCAAGACTTGCCTTCCCTCAACGCCCTGATAGACGAACTGGCGCAGGCGGGCAGCGGCCTCATCATGACGATGGGCAAGGGTGGCGTAGGCAAAACGACGGTGGCGGCGGCCTTAGCGGTGGCGTTGGCAGAGCGAGGCCTCCCCGTTCACCTGACCACCTCCGACCCCGCCGCGCACCTGAATGAGACTCTGGCGGGCGAAGTACCGAACCTGACCGTCAGCCGCATTGACCCGCACACCGAAACCGAGAATTACCGCCAGCACGTCCTCAAGACCAAGGGCAAAGACCTGGACGACGCGGGCCGCGCCCTGCTGGAAGAAGACCTGCGCTCGCCCTGCACCGAGGAAATCGCGGTGTTTCAAGCATTTTCGCGGCTGATTCGGGAGTCCAAGCGGCAATTTGTGGTAATGGACACCGCCCCGACGGGCCACACGCTGCTGCTGCTGGACGCGACGGGCGCTTACCACCGCGAAGTGATGCGCCACGCCACCGACGCCGCCAAGTACACCACCCCGCTGATGCAGCTTCAGAACCCCGAGCGCACCAAAGTCATCTTGGTTACGCTGGCGGAAACCACGCCCGTGCTGGAAGCCACCGCCTTGCAAGCCGACCTGAAACGGGCGGGGATTACGCCGTGGGCCTGGGTGGTCAACCAGAGTTTGCTGGCGGCTCAGACGCATTCGCCGTTGCTGCGGCAGCGGGCGGCCCATGAAGCCGAGCAACTGGCGGCGGTGCAGGCCCAAAGTCCACGTTTGGCGGTGATTGGCCTGCAAGCCGAGGAACCCGTGGGGCGCGAGCGGCTGCTGGAGCTAGCAAGCAGGGGATAAACCCTCCTCCGGCCAGCCCAGGTCTGCTCAGGCCGTAGCATGGGGCATATGCACAAAATTCTGCTGTCCACGCTGCTGCTGACCAGCGCCGCGCAAGCCCAGAGCGCCCCCAGTTTCGAGGGCCAGATCATCTATCAGGTGATGCCCGACCGCTTTTTCGACGGCGACAAAACCAACAATGCGGGCGTGGACCGGGGCGACCTGCGGGCCTGGCATGGCGGCGACCTCGCCGGGCTGACGCAGAAACTGCCCTACATCCAGAACCTAGGTGCGACGGCCCTCTGGCTCACGCCGATCTACCAGCAGCAGACCGCCAATTCGTTCGACACAGCGGCCTACCACGGCTACTGGCCCGCCGATTTCCGGCAGGTCGACCCGCATTTCGGTACGCTGGCGACCTTCGACACCTTCATGAAGGCCGCCAAGGATGCGGGCATGAAAGTGGTGCTCGATCAGGTGATCAACCACTACGGCTACGAGGCCCCGACGGTCAAGGCCAATCCGGCATGGTTCAACGGCAAGGCGCAGTGTGACGCCAGCCCGAACAAGGACGTGGACTGTCCCCTCGCGGGCCTGCCTGACCTGCGCCAGAGCGTGCCCGCCGTGCGCCAGCAGCTCCTCGACAATGCCGACTTCTGGCGCTCGCGTGGCGTGGACGGTTTCCGCTACGACGCCATCAAACATGTCGAGCGGCCTTTCCTGCTGGACTTGCTGAAAAAAGACCGCGCTGCCGGAACGTGGACGCTGGGCGAGTGGTACGACGCCGACTCCGGCACCGTGGCGGACTGGCAAAAGCAGGGCTTCGACAGCCTGTTTCTGTTCAGCCTGCAAGCCGCCATGCGCGGCAGCGTGATGGGCAGTTCCAGTCTGGTCAACGTGCGCGAGGTGCTCAGCCGCTCGGGCGAACTGGCCCGCCCCGGCGAGGTGGCGCTGTTTCTCGACAACCACGACGTGCCGCGCTTCGCTCAGGGCAGCCTCTTTGAAGACGAGGGACAGGCCCGCACCAAATACGGCCTGCGGGCGCTGCTGACGCTGCGGGGCGTGCCCGTCCTCTACCAGGGCACCGAAATCGCCATGCGCGGCGGGGCCGACCCCGACAACCGCCGCGACATGCGCTTCGAGTCGCAGTGGTCCCCCGCCGAAAAAGCCGTGTATGACGTGGCCCGCGACGCCATCGCCGTGCGAAAGGCCAGCGCGGCCCTCAGCCGGGGCGTGCAGAAACTGCTGCCCGTGCCTGACCGTCAGGCCGACGACCTGCTGCTGTTCACCCGCGAGGCGAACGGTCAGCGCGTGCTGGTCGCGTGGCACGGTGGGCAGCAGCGCCGCACCTACTCACTCAAGCTGAGTACGCTGGGGCTGAAAGCCGACGCGCAAGACGTAACCAGAACCCTTTTCGCTGGGCAGAACGCCAAAGTCAGCGTCAAGGGAGGCTACCTGCACGTCAGCCTGCCGCCAAAGGATACGGCGGCGTTCGTGCTGAAATAGGACCAACTGACGGAAAAAGCTGGGAAGTTGTTCGTGGAAACGTCAAAACGCCAAAAATAGGGTTGCCGACAACGGCTCTACTCTCTTTCCATCATCCATCAGCGAAGCGAACCCATCATCCATTCCCAAACCCTTATCCCGTGTTCCGCACGCCCGCCGCGATGCCCTGCAAGGTCAGCAGCAGCGGGCGTTCGTATTCGTCCAGGCCGCCCTCGTGCGAGCGTGAGCGGCGCAGCAGCTCCACTTGCAGGCGGTGAATGGGGTCGATGTACGGGTTACGCAGCCCGATGCTCTCGAGCAGGCGCGGCTCGTTCGCCATCAGTTCGCCGCCGACCACGGCTTCTACCGCCACCACGCTGCGGGCATAGGCGTCTTGCAAGTGCCGCGCCAGTTCCGCGCCCGCCCCGTCATCTCCGAGCAAGGTCAAATATTCGGCGAAGACCAGCGGGTCGCTCTTGGCGAGGCTCATCTGGGCGTTGTCCAGCATGGAGCGGAAAAAGGGCCACTCGGCGTACATGCGGGCGGCCAGTTCCGGCCCGATTTCGGCCAGGCCTTCGCCCAGGCCGTACCAGCCGGGCAGGTTGGCGCGGTTTTGCGTCCAGCTCATCACCCAGGGAATGGCGCGGAGGTTGCTCAGGGACGGGGCACCAGGGCGGCGCACCGGGCGCGAGGCGATGTTCAGGCGGCTGATTTCGTGAATGGGCGTGACCCGCTCGTAGAAGGGCAGGAACGCTTCGCCCTGCACCAGTTGACGGTAAGTCCGGGCGCTTGCGTCGGCAGCGCGGGTCATGGCCTCCATGAATTCGGCGGGCGGGTCGCCCACGGGACGGGCGGCAGCGAGCAGCACGCCGTAGAGCGCCTGTTCTAGATTGCGCCGCGCCAGCACGGGGTGGCTGTACTTGTCCGCCAGCGCCTCGCCCTGTTCGGTAATCCGCACGCCCGCGTCAATCGTGCCCGCAGGCTGCCCCAGGATGGCGCGGCTGGCCGGTCCGCCCCCGCGCCCGATGGACGTGCCGCGCCCGTGGAAAAAGCGCCAGCGCACGCCCGCACGCCGGCACACCGCGCTGATGTTGCGCTGCGCCTCGTGCAGTCCCCAGTTGGCCGCCAGAAAGCCCGCGTCCTTGTTGGAGTCGGAGTAGCCAATCATGATTTCCTGCATGTCGTCGCCCAGCACGGCGCGGTATTCGGGCAAAGACAGCAGTTCCCAGACGATTTGCGGCGCACGCTGAAGGTCGTCCAGGGTTTCGAAGAGCGGCACGGGCAGCACCCGGAAACCGACCTCGCGGGCCAGCAGCAGCGGCTCCAGCACGTCGCTGACGCTCTCGGACATGGAGATGACGTAGTGACCGAAGGCACGCGGGCCGACCTCCCGCGCCGCCGCCTGCACCTCGCGGATGGGGCCGATGACCGTTTCCAGTGCCTCCGGGAGTGCCTCGCCCGCAGGCCACAGGGGGCGGCGTGAGCGCAGTTCGCGGGTCAGGAGATCCAGCTTGGCGTGTTCGGGGAGCGCCAGATAATCGGCCTCCACGCCCGCCGCCCGCAGCAGCTGCGCCACCGCCGCGCCCGTCTGTCCCGAGTGTTCGCGGATGTCCAGGCTGACCAGATGTTGCCCGAAGACGCGGGCCGCCGCCAGCAAAGGCATCAGCAGTTGGCGGGCGGTGCGGGCTTGCCCATCGGCCAGCAGACGGGCGTTGAGGGCTTCGAGGCGCGGCAACAACTCTACCCGTTCCCCGTCACGCACCGCGTTGTGCAAAGAGCGCAGTTCGGTGCGGTAGGTGCCCTCGGCGGCGTCCTCTTCTTCCTCCTGGCTGAGGTCGGTGTAGGCCTGCTTGATGGCGCTCAGCAGCAGTTCGCGGGCCTTTTCGCGGTGCAGGGTCAGCGCCTCGTGGGTGGCCTGCGGCGTCACGAAGGGGTTGCCGTCGCGGTCACCCCCCATCCACGACGAAAACCGCAGCGGAACGTGCGCCGCCGTGTCGCGCCCGTACACCTCGCGGAAGGCTCCGGCCAGGTCGCGCTCCAGTTTGGGCAGCGCCTCGGCAATGGTGGAGATGTAGTTGAGGCCGCCCTTGACCTCGTCCAGAACGGTGGGCCGCAAACGCCGCAGCTCGGGCGTGCGCCACAGCGCCTCCACATGGGCCGCCACCCGCTCCTGCGCCGATTCACGCTCCAAGTCGGGCAGTTCGCGGGCGATGTCTTCCAGGTGAGAGCGCACGGTGCGGCGGCGCATCTCGGTGGGGTGGGCGGTGAAGGTGAGTTCCAGTTCCACACGGGACAGCAGCGCCTCGGTTTCTTCGGCGCTGAGACCCTGGGCCTTGAGGTCGCTGAGTGCCTGCGCCAAGCTCTGCGCCCGTACCCCGCTGCGGCTTTGCAGCACCCGCACCCGCTCGTACTCCTCGGCCATGTTGACCAATTGGAAATACCACGTAAAAGCGCGGGCCAGATTGGACGCCTCGTCTTCGCTCAGGCGCGAAAGCAGCGCGTTCAGTTCGGCGGGGTCGCCTCCGGCCCGCACCTCGCGCACCAGGGCGCGGGTCTGCTCCACCAGCTCGAAAAACGCCTCTCCTTCCTGCTCTTTGAGGACCTGACCGAGAATGCGGCCCAGGCGGTTGACATCGTTGTTGAGTGCCATGTTTCTCCCTGTGGGGTCTCAAAGGACCAAGAGGCTAAGGGACTGAGAAAAACCTCGCTGTCCTTAAACGCTTACACCTTCTCCTCTATGAAACGGTAGCGCTCCGCCGCCGTCGCCTTGCCGCCCTCTATCTGGACAATCACGCCGTTGAGTTCGGCGCGGCCCTCGGCAACGCCGTAACGGTGGGGGCGCTCGGTGAGGAAGCGTTGCAGCGGCCCCTCGATCGCCGAGCCGATGATGGAATCGTGCGGCCCGGTAAAGCCCGCGTCGGTCTGGTACGCGGTGCCGCCCTTGAGGATGCGCGTGTCGGCGGTGGGGACGTGGGTGTGCGTGCCGACCACCGCCGCCACCCGCCCCGCCAGATGCCAGCCCATCGCCTGTTTTTCACTGGTCGCCTCGGCGTGAAAGTCCACGAACACGCTGCCGAGGTCGTCGCGTTCCAGCAGTTCGTCCATCGCCCGGAACGGATTCGCCACCGAGTCCATGAACACGCGCCCCAGCAGGTTCACCACCGTCAGCTTTTCGCCGTTCACGTCAAAGGTGCGCCAGCCCACGCCAGGGGTGCCGGGGTCGGCGTAGTTCAGGGGCCGCACGATGGGGTAGGTGTCGTCGCCCATCAGCGGGTAAATGTCCTTGTGGTGCCAGGCGTGGTTGCCCAGCGTCAGGCAGCCCGCGCCCGCTTCGACCGCGTTCTGGGCCGCCTCGCGGTGCATCCCGAAGCCGCCCGCCGAGTTTTCCATGTTGACGATGACGAAATCAAAGTCAGACCGAATCCGGGGCAGATGGTTCTGCAAGACGCGCCGCCCCGGTTGCCCGAACACGTCACCGATGAAAAGCACTCGCATGAGGGCAGTGTAGAGGCTTGGGGGCGACGAAACAGCAAAAAGCCCCAGCATGTGCCGGGGCCTTTTCATCTTGGTTGGCTTTACTTGGCGGCAGCGTAGCGCTTCGCCACTTCGTCCCAGTTCACCACGTTCCAGAAGGCGGCGAGGTAATCGGGGCGCTTGTTCTGGTAGTTGAGGTAGTAGGCGTGCTCCCACACGTCCACACCCAGAATCGGGGTGCCGCTCACGCCTGCCACGGCTTCGCCCATCAGGGGGTTGTCCTGATTGGCGGTGCTGACCACGTCCAGCTTGCCGTCCTTGACGACCAGCCACGCCCAGCCCGAGCCGAAGCGGGTCTTGGCGGCGTCTTCGAACTTCTGCTTGAAGGCGTCGAAGGAACCGAAGGCGCTGCCAATGGCTTCGAGCAGTTCGCCGCTGGGCTGAGCGCCCTGGCCCTGACCCATAACCTGCCAGAACAGGCTGTGGTTGGCGTGCCCGCCCGCGTTGTTACGCAGTGCAGTCTTCTTGTCGGCGGGCACGGCGTCGAGCTTCTGAATCAGTTCTTCGACGGGCAGGTCGGCCCATTCAGTGCCTTCGAGCGCCTTGTTGGCGTTGTCGATGTAGGTCTGGTGGTGCTTGGTGTGGTGAATCTCCATCGTCTTGGCGTCGATGTGGGGTTCCAGAGCGTCGTAAGCGTAGGGCAGGGGGGGAAGGGTATAAGGCATAAGAAGCTCCTCCATGCGGCAAAGTGAAAAGTTGAATGTTGCCGTCTGAC
>NZ_JAUNHK010000147.1:1625-4713 GCF_030523985.1 Deinococcus sp. | reverse complement strand
GTCGTGCGCGTCGGGGCCGATGCAGCGGGTCAGGCGGCGGTACAGCAGGCCACGCGGCGGGGTGTTGAGGTCGCCGCCCAGCAGCACTGGCCCCGGCACAGCGGCGGCGAGGCGGCACAGTTCGTTCACTTCCCAATCGCGGGCGCGGGCGGTGGTGCGGACTTCGTCCCAGCGGCCCCGCAGCGCACTCGACACCAGAACCGTGTGCAGGTGGGCATTGATGACCGTCAGCCGTGTTCCGTCGGGGCGGCGTAACTCGGTTTGCAGCAGCACACGGCGGCTCCCTGGCAAGAGGATTTGCCGCTCACCGACCACGGGCAGCCGCGAAAATGTCCAGACCTCGTGCCCGCGCCGCGACCCGTAGCCGGGCAGTCCGGCGCTGAGGCGCTCGGCGTAGCCCGCCGGGATGAAGTTGGTCTCTTGCAGCAAAATCACGTCGGCGTCGGCCGCTTTCAGGGTTTTCAAAATTTGTTCGGGACGACCCAGGGTGCCGCGTGCCACGTTGTAGGTCAGCACCCGCAATTTGCCGTCCCCCTGAGGTCGCCAGTGCAGCAGGCCCGCGCCCCACAGCGCCAGGCCCAGCGCGAGCAGCGCCAGACCCACTCCACGCCGACGCCCCCTGAGCCGACCATACAGCGTCCACACCAGCGCCAGCAGCGCGGGAAAGAGCCACACCAGCGGCGGCGCATAGGCCAGCAGCAGCGTCAGCAGTGTGCGTTCGGCAACCCACTCGCCCAGCGCCCAGGCCGCCACCACCATGCCCAGGCTCAGCCAGGCGAGGTGCGAGTGAGGAAGTCGGGAAAGAGGCCACATGCCGCCTCAGCATCGCAGCGTGAACAGGGGAGTGCGTCCACCGAAAGTCGCAGTCACCCTAGGCCGAGAGCTTCAGACCGAACGCTCTACCCGAAATATCCAGTGCTTGGCCCCATTCGGCACGCCCACGTCCGGCACTTCGGCGGCCCAGCGGCTGGCGACCAGGGCCAATTCGGGCTGCGCGGGACTGCTCAGGAGTTCGGCTCCCACGAAGCCCGGTAGCGCGGGCAGTCGTTCCAGCCACTCGCCCAGGCGGGTCAGGGCGTCGGGGCCGCGCAGCTCCACATACCAGATCTGAGTCGGCCAGATTTGAGTCGGCGGAATCTGGGCCGCCATTCAGTCGCTCTGTGCCCGGTAGAGGGCCAGCGGGTCACGGGTCGCGCCGCCCTGGTACAGCCCGAAATGCAGGTGCGCCCCGGTCACGCGGCCCGTGCTGCCCACGCTGCCCAGCCGCTCGCCCAGCCGAATCAGTTGCCCGGCCCGCACCGAGATGCCGCTGAGGTGCGCGTAGCGGGTTTTCCAGCCGTCGGGGTGCTGAATGACCACCGTCCAGCCCCAGCCGTAGGTTACGTCGCGGTAGGCCTCGGTCACGCGCCCGCTGCGGGCGGCCACCACCGGGGTGCCGGTCGGGGCCGCCACGTCTATCCCGGTGTGCATTTCCTTTTTCTCGTTCAACACGCGCCAGCCGTAGTCGCTGGTGATTCGCCCGTACCCCGGCACCGGCCACGTCCACACCGCCTGCGTGCTGGCCCGCCGCACGACGACGCCGGAAGCGCGGGGCGTGTTGGCCGCCGCTGGAGCCGTGAGCCGCAGGACATGGCCCGCTTGCAAGTTCGCCGCCGAGTAACGCGGGTTGAAGCGCTGCAACTGCTCCACACTCAGCCCGAAGCGCCGCGCAATGCTGAAAAAGGAATCCCCGAACCTCACGCGGTAGGTGGTGGGTCGGGGAGCGGGTTTGCGGGCGGCCGCCTGTCGCTGCTGAGCGAGTTGTTTCTGCCGGGCCTGCTTTTGCAAAGCCAACTGTTTCTGGTGCTTTTGCCGGGCCAGTTCCTTCTGCCGGGCGAGGGCGGCGGCTTTCTGCTTGGCCTTCTTCTCGGCGGCCCGCTGCGCGGCGATCAGGCGCGGGGGCAGGCGCAAAAGCTGACCCGCGTTGAGGGTGCCCCGCTTGTCGATCTGCGGGTTGGCGCGGCGCAGTTCGACCTCGTGGGTGCCGAGTCGCCGTACCAGTTTGGTCAGCGTCTCGCCCTGGCGCACCCGCACGCTGCCGGGGGGTGTAGGCCGGGGCGGAATGACGATGACCTGCCCGGCATACAGCAACGTGCCGCGAATGCTGGGATTGGCCCGCTGAATCTGCGCCTCGCTCAGGCCCGTGCGCTGGGCAATCCGGAACAGCGTTTCGTTGGGCTTGACCCGGTAGCGCACCTGACTCGCCTCGGTGATGCCGCCAAGCAGCGCCAGGGCCAGCAGCATTCCGGTCAGGGGACGAAAGGTCGGGCCAGCCCGACGAGCGAGCAACGAAGTCCGAATTGAGAACCGAGACACGATAGCGGCATCATAGCGGCCCCCAGGCCACAGTCTTGAGAAAGACTTCACGCTCCTCATGGCGCCTTGCCCGCGCTACCCTGCCGCGCATGGACGTGCCCTCTGCCGAGTCTTCCCCTCACTACGCTCCGCCCGCAGGCTTTACGCGGCTGCGGCTGACGGTGGCCTGGGACGGACGGGACTACGCGGGCTGGCAGTCGCAGCGCAACGCGGCGAGCGTGCAGGACACCTTGCAAGCGGCCCTGACCGGCCTGGGCGCCACCGGGGCGCTGCGGCCCGTAGCGGCTGGGCGCACCGACGCCGGGGTTCATGCCGAGGCCATGCCGATTCACTGGGACGTGCCGCCCGGCTTTCGCGTGCCGCTGGCGCAGTTGCCCCGCGCTCTGAATGCCCGCTTGCCCGGCAGCGTATCCGTGCTGGAAGCCGCCCCCGCGCCGGAAGGCTTTCATGCCCGCTTTTCCTGCACCGAGCGGCGTTACGTTTACCGGCTTTGGGTCGCGCCGCAGCGTCATCCCCTGTGGGCGGGGCGGGCGCTGCATGTGCCGGGGCCACTGGACGCCGAGGCCATGCGCGGCGCGGCGGCGGGGTTGGTCGGCTTTCACGACTTCGCCGCCTTCGCCACCCGCGAAGACCGCCAGACTTGGCGCGACCTGCTGCGGCTGGACGTCCAACCCCACGCCTCCACCCAACAGGGGCCACTCTGGGAAATTCACGTCGCAGGCGAAAGTTTTTT
>NZ_JAUNHK010000147.1:0-1525 GCF_030523985.1 Deinococcus sp. | reverse complement strand
TCCGGCGTCGGCAAAGGCACCCTGCGCGAGCAGTGGCTGGCGGGTCAGAACGTCTTTTACTCGACTTCCTGGACGACCCGCGAACCGCGTCCCGGAGAAGTGGACGGGCGCGACTATGTCTTCGTTTCGCCCGCCGAGTTTCTGGAAAAGGCCCAGCAGGGCGGTTTTCTCGAACATGCCCAGTTCGTCGGCAACCACTACGGCACGCCGATAGAACCCATCCAGGCGGCGCTGGAGCGTGGGCAGGACGTGATTCTGGAAATCGAGGTCGAGGGAGCCATGCAGGTCAAGAACCGTATGGGCGAACAGGCCATCCTGATTTTCATCATGCCGCCCAGCCTGACCGAGCTGCGCCGCCGCCTGACCGGGCGCGCCACCGAGACGCCCGAACGCATCGAAAAGCGCCTTGCCCGCGCCCGTGACGAAATCCGCGAGGCCCACGCCTTCCGCTACGTCATCGTCAACGACGACCTCGACCGCGCCGTGCAAGAACTCCTGGCCGTACAACAGGCTGAACGCGCCGCCCAAAAGCCCGCCGCCGACTGGACAGAAACCGAGCGCGAGGCGCAGCGGCTGGCCGACACGGTTCGCAGCGGCGCCCTCTCCCGCGAAGACCTCGACCGCGTGGTGGCTTCCTGATGCCGCTGCAACTGGTGCAGGGCGACATCTCGCGCCAGCAGGCCGACGCCCTGGTGACTGCTGCCAACAAGCAACTGATGGGCGGTGGCGGTGTGGACGGTGTGATTCACCGCGCTGCTGGCCCCGAACTCTTGCGGGCCATCCGGCAATTCGGCGGCACACCGACAGGAACGGCGGTCATCACTCCCGCGTTCAACCTGGAACGCCAGGGCGTGCGCTACGTCATTCACGCCGTCGGCCCCATCTGGCGGGGCGGCGGGGCAGACGAGGCCGAGCTGCTGGCGGGAGCCTACCGCGAAAGCCTGCGTCTGGCGGCCCAGCATGGTTGCCGCTCGGTGGCTTTTCCCGCCATCAGCACCGGGGTTTACGGCTATCCACTCGAACGCGCCGCACCGATTGCACTGGGCACCATTCAGGAATTTCTGCGGGCGCACCCGGACATGTCCGTTTCGGTGGTGCTGTACGACACAGGCTCGTTCGACGTGTTTCAGCGTGCTTTGAAAGGCTTGCCAGACCGCTGAGATGAAGTAACTGTTCTGGAGTTTTCACTGCTGACGACCAACCGCCCTGCCGTTTCCGGCGGTTGGTCGTCCTTTATTTAGAACTTTTGGTTCGCTTGAAGATGCTCTGGCCCAGGCTGCTCGCGCACGAAAAGGCCCCTCAGTCGCGGGAAAATTGAGCGCACTGCAAGCGAGGTCAGCGGGATGAGGCAGAGGGTGTTGACAGATTTGAGCGGGCGTCGTACACTTCTTTTCGCCCGAGAAAAAGGGCGGGCGGAAAAGAGAGAAATCTCCCGCTGAGACGCATGAAAAATCGGTGCAAGTGACGATGACAGGCTCGTCCGACAGGATGAGGCACACAGAACTCCCCCGAGTTCTCCAGATGT
>NZ_JAUNHK010000024.1:23053-30528 GCF_030523985.1 Deinococcus sp. | reverse complement strand
CAAATACCCATGCTTTAGACTGCCCCCATGACGCTCTACACCGAGGTTTCTGCCTTTACCACCGTGCCGGGACAGGGCAACCGGGCGGGGGTGGTGCTGGAGGCGGGCGGGCTGTCGCGCAGGCAGATGCAGCAGCTCGCTGCGTTTCTGGACGCTCCCGAAACCGTGTTCGTCACGCGGCTGGGCGACGGGCTGGCGCGGGTGCGCTACTTCACGCCCACTCAGGAGGTGGATTTCTGCGGTCACGCCACCGTCGCGCTCGGGCGGGTGCTGGCCCAGGAAGGCCACTGGCGCGGCGAGGCCCTCGAACTCGAAACGCTGGCGGGGCGCGTGCCGCTGCGAATCGTGCTGGGCCAGGACGACGGGTGTCAGGTCTGGATGCAGCAGCACCCCTTTCAGAGCCGCGAAGTTGCCGTCAGCCGCCGCCGTGACCTCGCCGAAGCCCTGGGCCTGAGTGACCGCATGCTGCACCGGGGGCTGCCCCTGGCCGCCGCCAGCACCGGGCTGTGGAGCGTGTTCGTGCCGCTGCTCGACAGCTTTTTGTTGGAGGGGCTGGAACCCGACCTGCCGCGCATTGCCGAACTCAGCGAACAGCTCGGCGTGGTCAGCGTGTACGCCTATGCCCCGATGGGCGTGAGCCGCTTTGCCGCCCGCGACTTTGCGCCGCTGGTGGGCATCCCCGAAGACCCCGTGACCGGAAGTGCGGCGGGGGCGCTGCTGGCCCTGCTCGCCAGCGAAGGCCGCCTGCCCGTGCGCGGGGGGCGGGCCAGCGGCGTCATCCATCAGGGGCACGCGCTGGGCACGCCCGGTGAGGTCGAGGTGGACTTGGAAGTGAACGGTTCAAAGGTCATGGCGGTGCACGTCGGCGGTTACGCGGTGGTCGAGCGTGAAGGCAGCTGGAACGGCTGAGCTTCCGGGCGGGTAAGGCCCTCTACACTGGGTGACATGCTCGGGATGATTTGTGTAGATGTGGACGGCACGCTGATTGGCAGCGACAACCAGGTGCGCGACGACGTGTGGGCCGCCCTGGAAGACGCGCGGGCGCGGGGCGTGCGACTGGTGCTGTGCAGTGGTCGGCCCGCTTTCGGCAACGCCCTGGCTTATGCCCAGCGGCTCGACCTGGGCGGCTGGCACGTCTTTCAGAACGGGGCCAGCATCATCAACGTGCAGCCAGGAGCAGGCGCACCGGGCCAGAGCCTCTCCAGTCCTTTTCCGGCGGACATCCTTCCCGACCTACTGGCCCGCGCCCGCCAGACCGGGAGGCTGCTGGAGGTCTACACCGACACCGAATACGGCTTTACCCTGCCCGGTGAGTACGCCGAGGTTCATGCCCGGCTGCTGGGGGTGCCGTATGTCGTCCGCGCGCCCGAAGACCTGAGCGGCACCGTCGTGCGGGTGCAGTGGGTCGTGCCGCTCAGCCAGGAGGCCGAGATTCTGGCCGAGCCACACGAGGGCCTGGACCTGCACCCGTCGAGCAGCCCCGCCATGCCGGGCGTCAGCTTCATCAGCGCGACGACGGCGGGCACCAGCAAGGGCAGTGCCGTGCAGCGCATCGCGCAGGAGTACGGCCTGACGCTCGACCGCGTGATGATGGTCGGGGACGCCGAAAACGACGTGACGGCGCTGCGGGTGGTCGGGCACCCGGTGGCGATGGGCAACGCCGACCAGCACGCCCGTGCCGCTGCCCGCTATCAGGTCGCCCGCGTTGAAGAAGGCGGCCTGGCCGAAGCCGTGGCCCTGGCCCTGACCCTCTAAAGGACGCTGCCATGCTCGAAACCCTGGAACATTTCGTGCGGCTCGGGGCCATGAACGTGGCGCGACTGGCTGAACTTTCGGCCGTGCTGATTATCGCGGTGGCGGTGCTAGAAGGTCTGTGGCGCTCGGCCCGCATCTTTGCCCGGCGTGACCGTGCCCCCGACGAAATCAAAGAAAGCCTGCGCCTGCAACTGGGGCGCTGGCTCGCCATCTCGCTCGAATTTCTGCTGGCCGCCGACATTCTCCTGACCGCCATCGCCCCCACCTGGGACGACATCGGCAAGCTGGGGGCCATCGCCTTTTTGCGAACGGCCCTGAACTTCTTCCTGCAAAAGGAAATCGAAGCCCACGAGCGCCAGCACGGGCGCACCACCCACCCCGAACACGGGTGACGCCGGGTTTCCTCAGCATCCCCTAGGATTCAGCAGGCTTTTCCAGGGAGTCGCGGCGGTGTGCCTGAGCATCCTGACGACCTCTGCCGTCTCCTGGGCACCCAGCGGGTAGTTGTTCAGGAGACGAAGAACCCGGCCCTGGTCGTCGAAATACGCCCGCAGCTCCACCTCGGGACGCACTTTGGCGACCACGGGCTGACCGTTTTTGAGGACGGGCTGGTTGACGCCATTTTTGTCCGGGACGATTTTGTAGTCGTAACGGGTTTGCTGGTAGAGGGCAAAATCCAGCCGTCCCGCCGCATCGAACCAGAACGAGCTGAAAAACTCCGAGCCTGCGCTGACGGAATCACCGTACACCTTTTCGTCCAGCCGCCGGATGGTCCCCCGGGAGTCGAGCCAGCGGGTATAGACCCTATAGAAGTCGCCGCACCCTGCGACCTCCCCAGACTGCTTTTTGTACTTCTGCGCCCCAATGCTGGCGTTGACCGCCGCGTAATTGGCCCGAATCTGGACGATGGTGGGAGGATCGGCGGCCCGCGCTGTCACAGCCAACGCGCCACCCAGCGCCAGAACATACCTGAGACTGGACATTCTTCAGTCTAAACAACCAACGGTCAATGGGCATTCGCCTCTGATGCGGGCAATTCGGGCCGCAGGCGCAGGCTGAACACGAAGGCTGTCCCCACCAGACCCAACGCCAGGAAATAGGCGCGGCGCAGGCCCTCGGCCAGTTCCAGCCCGCCGACGCCGATGGCATGAGCACCAATAAGCAGCGCCATCAGCGCCGTGCCCAGTGCCCCACCCATCTGCCGGGCAAACATGACCCCACTGGTCACCGCGCCGAGTTCTCCCCTGGGAGCCGACTGCTGCGCCGCCAGCAACAGACTCAGCATAGAAAAGCCCATGCCCATGCCTACAGCAAAGCCCAGCGCACTGGTGACCCACAGCGGAGAATGGACGGTGAAGGTCAGCGCCAAGAACATCAGCGTCAGCAGCGCGAATCCGGTCTGGGAGAGCCGGGCCAGCGGAATGACCTTCACCAGTCGGGCCGAGAGAATACTGGTCAACGTCCAGCCGACCAGCATGGGCGTCAGAATGGCCCCAGCCGCCGTGGCCCCCTGGCCCGTCACCCCCTGGGCGTAGAGCGGCAAGTAGGCGATAACACCGAAATAAGCCGCGCCGCCTAGGAAATTGCCGATAAAAGCGGTGGCGGGGGTCAGGTCGCGCAGCGCCTTCATCGGCAGCAGCGGTGCGGGGTGACGCGATTCGAGGGCCACCGCGCCCGCCAGCGTGAGGAGGCCCAGCCCCACCAGCGGCCAGCGCTGCATCTCCAGCCCCCAGATGGTCAGCGCACTGCCCACGCTGAACAAGGCCGCGCCCGCCCAGTCGAGTTGCGCGGGTCGCCGTTCGCCCGTTTCCCACAGAAAGCGCGACACCAGCCACACCGCCAGCAGGCCAAAAGGGAGGGAAACATAAAAAGTCCAGCGCCAGGACAACGTTTCGGTCAGCCAGCCGCCCAGCAGCGGCCCCGCCAGTCCCGAGATGCCCCAAACGCCGCTGATAAAGGCCTGCACCCGGCTGCGTTCTTCCAGCGAATACAGTTCGCCCACGATGGTCAGCGACAGCGTAAGCAGCGCTCCGGCCCCCAGCCCTTGCAGCGCCCGCGCTCCAATGAGCCAGCCCATGTTCTGGGCCGCGCCACACAGCGCCGAGCCGAGCAGGAACATGACCGCGCCGACCAGATAAAGCCGCTTGCGCCCCACCAGGTCGGAGGCCCGCCCCCACAGCGGACTGCCGACGGTGGCGGTCAGCAGGTACATGGCGAAGGGAAGCGCATAGAGGTGCTGGCCGTGCAGGTCGGCAATCACGCTGGGCATGGCGGTCGCCACCACGCTCGATTCGAGGGCGTTGAGAAAGACCCCCACGATGAGGCCCAGGGTCGCCAGTTGCCGCGCCCGGGGCGAGGGGGAAAGGGGGGCAGTGGTCATACAGGCCCCAGCCTACGCCCACCGTACGCCGTCAGCGCGGGGGGAGGTCCAGTCGGCGTCGAGGCCAGGGCGAGGCGTTCGCTCGCTCAGTTCGATGCCATCGCGTCCATCATGACGCGGCGCGCACCCATGAACCGGGGCGACCAGTAGCTGTCGGAACGGAACTTGTCCACCACGACCTTGCCGTAGTAGCTGTTGGCGTTGATGAAGCTGTCGTTGCCGAGGTAGATGCCGACGTGCGTGACCTCGCCGCCGCCCGCCGTGTCGAAAAACAGCAGGTCGCCGGGGCGCAGGTCGGCCTCGTCCACTGGCAGACCGGCGCGGGCCTGATCCACACTGCGGCGGGGCAGGCGCACGCCTAGCGGACTCATGACCTGCAACACGAAGCCGCTGCAATCGGTGCCCTTGCGGGTGGTGCCTCCCAGAACGTAGGGAGTACCGAGCAGGGACATGGCGCTGCTGTACCAGCTGCTCGAAGTGACCTGGGGCGGGGCCGAAAAGGTCTGGGGCTGCAAGGCCGAGCGCGTCAGGGGCGCGGAAGCCGCAGCGACAGGGGCAGGCGCCGCCGCAGCCACCGACTCCGCACCGACGGGCAGTTTGACCAGCTGACCGACTTCCAGCTTGACGCTGCGGGGCATGGTGTTGGCGGCGAGGATGGCGTCTACGGGCACACCGTACTGCCGCGACAGGCCGTAGACCGTATCGCCGGGCTGCACCGTGTGGGTGGGGGGGCGCAAATAAAGAACCTGACCTACGGCGAGGTCAGGCGAGGTCATGTTGTTGTACGAAAGCAGGAGGTCAACAGACAGGCCGTTGTGGCGGGCGATGGAATAGGCGGTGTCGCCGCGCTGCACGGTGACGCTGACCACGGAGGACGCGGCAGGCTGCACCGTCTGGGCTTTCACCTCCGCACTCAGGACGAGGGTAGTCAGGAGCGAGGTGAGCAGGAAAAAGCGGGAACGGGCAGCAGGTCGTGTCATCAGGCTGTCTCTCTCATGGGAAAACGCTCGCCGTGAATCAGGCCACAAGCTGGACGAGGCAGAAGGCTCAAGGGACTTTAACGAATATTTATGCTGTCTAAACTAACACGAAAGGTTTCGAGATGACCAGTCTTTTTTGAGAGGTTTCTCATACGGATTCCCCCGTTTTTTCTGGTTTTTGAGACTGAAAAATGCACGTTTTCACTTTTTCTTCTTACTGCTGACAAATGAACGACTCATCTTCTGTTTTAGGCAAAGCGTGTGTATTTTTACGGCCCGTTGGTCTGTAAAGCCGCCTTCCGCTCGCCGGCATGAAACGGCGCACGCGCCTATGCTGGGCAGGTGCTGGCTTCCTTTCACTCCTGGCGTTCCCGCACCTTCGGGGCGCTGCGTTATCCCGAATATCGGCGCTACTGGTTTTCTCAACTTCTCTCCCTGACTGGGTCGTGGATGCAGACCACCGCGCAGCAGTACCTCGTCCTCGAGCTGTCGGGCAACAGCAGCGCGGCGCTGGCCCAGGTCACGGTAGCGCAGTTTTTGCCGAGCCTGCTGCTCTCGCTTTTTGCCGGGGCAGTGGTGGACCGGGTGCCCCGGCGCCGCGTGCTGCTGACCACCCAAATCACGCTGATGCTGACAGCGGTGGTGCTCGCCGTCACCACCCACCAGGGCAGCGTGACCGTGCCGCTGGTCATGGTGCTGGCCTTCGTCGCCGGAACCGCCAACGCCTTCGACATGCCCGCCCGGCAGACGATGGTGGTGGACTTCGTGCCGCGTGAGCAGGTGTCCAACGCGGTGGCCCTCAACAGCCTGTCGTTCAACGTCAGCCGCACCATAGGGCAGGCGGTGTTCGGCGTGGTGGCGGCGCTGGGCGTGTCGGTGCTGGCGCACGGGCAGGCGGACAGTATTTCGCGGTTGGCGCTGCCGTTTTATCTGAACGTGGCGTCGTTCGTGGTGGTGCTGTTCGTCATTGCCACGCTGCCGTTTCCCCCGGTGCAGCCGCACGGCAAAAGCAGCATGGTGGAAGACGTGCGCGAGGGCCTGCGCTACGTGCGAACCCATCCCGGTGTCCGCAACGTGATGCTGCTGGTCGGAGCGCTCAGCCTCAGCGTCATCAACTTCAACGTCATCATTCCCTACTACGCCCGCGTGGTGTTCGAGGCCAAGGAAGCGGCGTTCGGCCTGCTGTCGGCGGCTTTCGGGGTGGGGGCGATGGTCGGGGCGCTGTGGCAGGCCAGCAAGCCCAACCCGCTGCGGAACCTGCGGCTGGGCGCGAGTATCTTGCTGGTCGGTGCCGTGCTGCTCAGCCTGACGCCTCAGGTCGCTCTGGCGGCCCCGGTGCTGGCGCTGTGCGGATTCGGGATGCTCTCGCTGCTCATCAGCGCCAACTCGACGGTGCAGCTCAGCATTCCCGACAGCCTGCGCGGGCGGGTCATGAGCCTGTATTCCTTCGTGCTGGTCGGCATGGGGCCTCCTGGCGCAGCGCTGTCGAGTGCGCTGATCAGCCGGGAGGGGCCGCTCGGCCCGCGTCTGGGGCTGGTGGCACTGGCGGTGCTGGGTGCCCTGGCCCTGGCCCTGCTGTGGACGAGGCTACCGCGTGAGCTTCCCACGCAGGCCGAGGTTCAGTCGGGAGCCTGATACCCTGCGGCTTATGCCCGTCATTGCCGCCGACAAACCCCTTCACCTGACCTCGCACGATGTCGTCCACCGGGCGCGGCGCACGCTGGGCACGCGGCGGGTCGGGCACACCGGCACCCTCGACCCGCTGGCGACGGGGGTGGTCGTGCTGTGCGTGGACGACTCGACCAAACTGGTGCAGTTCATGGAAGCCGACAGCAAGGACTATCTGGCCTGGGTGTCGCTGGGGGCAGGGACGCCGACACTGGATGCGGAAGGGCCAATTGACGCCGTGGCAGAGAGCGGATGGCGGATGGCCGATAGCACCGCGATTCAGGAAGTCTTGCGCGGTTTCCTGGGGCCACAAAAGCAGATTCCGCCGCAGTACAGCGCCATTCAGGTGGGCGGGCAACGGGCCTACGCGGTGGCGCGGGCGGGGGGCAGCCTCGACCTTCCGGCCCGTGAAGTGGAGATTCATGCCCTTGACCTACTGGGCGTCTATGACCGTGTGCAGGACGCGCCGCGCACCTTCGACCCTGCCGACTGGACGCCCGCTGAAAACGGAATGACGTTTACCCTGCCCGAACCCCTGGGCGAATTTCCGACCCTGCTGCTGCGCGCCAGTGTGGGCAGCGGCACCTATCTGCGCTCACTGGCCCGTGATATCGGCGCGGCGCTGGGGGTTCCGGCGCATCTGAGTGGGCTGGTTCGCACCCGCGCCGGACGCTATGGCCTACGCGACGCCG
>NZ_JAUNHK010000024.1:0-22953 GCF_030523985.1 Deinococcus sp. | reverse complement strand
CATCTGAGTGGGCTGGTTCGCACCCGCGCCGGACGCTATGGCCTACGCGACGCCGTATCGCTGGAAGATTTGGCCCAGGCCCAGCCCATTTCCGACCTGGACGCCCTCGACTTTCCGCGCATCGAGGCCGACGAGAAGCTGGCCCGCGAGTTGCGGCAGGGCAAGCGGCCCGCACACGCCCACGCTGGCCGGGCAGTCGTCACGCTAGGCGGCGCACTGGTCGCGGTGGTGGACGGCGACGGCGAACAGTTGAAAGTGGTGCGGGCCTGGGCGTGAAGTCGGAGGGGAGGGGTTACCTCCGGTCACGCATACCGTCCTGAGCCTCATTTCGTAGTGGGCCGTAAACAGCTCCAGTCAGTGGGTCGTAGTCGCGTTCTTTCTTTTCCAGTTGTGGCCCCAGCTTGCCCCACTGCGAAAACAGCCAGCCGAACGCACCGAGGAGCAGCAAGCCCAGAAGAAGGTCAGGCATAAACCACTCTACGGCAATGCAGGCAGCGAGAGGGAGCCGCCCCAGCACCGTATTTCCTTCACAGGCGTACACTGGCGGGCCGATGTCCACTCCGTCCCCTTCCCCCCTCCACGACCCGCCCACCTCCATCGCCGCTACGCTGCCCGCGCTGCTGCGGCTGCCGCACGCGCTGGGGCTGACGCTGGCGGTGCTGCTGCTGGGGCTGGCGACTTCGCTGGCCGGGCCGTACATGTCGCTGTTTGCCGTGGAGCAGGTCGGTATGACGCCGCTGCAACTGGGCCTGTTTCTGACCCTGAACGCCCTGAGCGCCGTGGGCATCAGCACGCTGCTGGGGCGCTGGGCCGACCTCCGCAGCGAGCGCAAACCGCTGGTGCTGCTCACGCTGGCGGCAGGGGTGCTGGCCTATCTGGCGCTCAGCGGCGTGCGCTCGTTGGCAGGGGTAATGCTGACGGGCGTGTTGCTGCTGGCGGTCAGTGCAGCAGCTTTTCCACAGGTATTCGCCTTTGCCCGCTCCGCGTTCGCCTCGGCCCCCGGCGACCTGCCCGAAAAGGCGGTGACCCTGCTGCGGGCCGTGTTTTCCTTCGCCTGGGTGGTGGGGCCGGGCCTGGGAGCGGCGGTGCTGGGCCTGGGGTCGTTTCAGGCCGTGTTTCTGCTGGCGGCAGGTTGCTACGGCCTCGCGGCACTGGCCCTGCTCCGCATTCGCCCTGCCGCACCTGCGCCCCAGTCCGTCTCCACTCCCGTTCACGAAGTTCCCAGCGCCCCGCCCGCTCCGCGCTCGATGGTCTGGGCAGTCGTCGCCTTCACGCTGTACGGCATGGCGATGCACATGGGCATGGTCATGTTTTCGTTGTTCGTGACGCAAACCCTGCACGGCAGCGAGGGTCAGGTGGGCTTTCTGGTCAGCCTGTGCGCCCTGCTGGAAATCCCGGTGATGCTGGCCTTCGTGCTGGCTCGGCGGGTCAATATAGAAAAGCTGATCAGCGCGGGCCTGCTGCTTTTCGCGGTGCATTTCGCCTTGATTTATCTGGCGCAGGACATGACGCTGCTGATGATTACGCAGGCCCTCCGCGCCGTGGTGCTGGCGATCATGGCGGGTCTGGGCATGACCTACTTTCAGCAGCGGATGCCGGGGCAATTCAGCGCCGCCACCACGCTCTTTTCCAATACTTCGGTGGTCGGCTCGATGCTGTCGGGCATTGTCGCCGGGGGGTGGGCGCAACTGTTCGGCTACCGCCCGGTCTTTTTGCTGTGTGCGGCGCTCAGCCTGCTGGCCTGGGCCTCGATGCTGTGGGCAAATCGCGAGGCCCGCTGATACCATGCCTCCCGTGTCTGAACCCGTCCCCTCCGTCTGGCGCGAATTCTGGCGCACCTGGATCGTGGGGGCGCTGCTGCCCGTCTACCTAGTGACCACCTTCGTCGGCACCTTGGCCCGCGTGGACGGCGAAAGCATGGAGCCGACGCTGCACAGTGGCGAGGTGCTGCTGCTCCTCAAATACCCGCGCTGGCTGCGGGCCTGGGGTTTGCCGACGGGTTATCCACAGCGCGGCGACGTGGTCGTCTTCAAGGCTCCAGCCGACAGCCCCTACGCCTACGAAACGGTCTACGGCCTGCGCCACCGCCCCTACAACATCAAGCGGGTCATCGGGCTGCCGGGGGACCGCATCGAGTTTCGGGACGGGCAACTCTGGCGCAATGGGCAGGCGGTGGCCGAGAGCTACGCCAGTCAGGAAGGCTATGTCAACGACGAAGGCCCGCTGACCGTGCCCCCCGGCAAAGTCTGGGTGGTCGGTGACAACCGCCGCACCGGTTCCAGCCTCGACTCGCGCAGCTACGGCCCGGTCAACCTGAGCGACGTGGCCGGGCCAGTGCCCTGGCGACTGTGGCCCCGCCCGCAAGCACTGGCACAGCATTCGACCTTCTGACCCCCGCTGACGCCTTCATCAGAATCGGCTCACCTCCCGTTGCTAGCTTGCCCCCCATGACCTTGAAGTCTCTTTCTCTGCTGCTTGCCGCGTCCCTGACCCTCTCTCCCAGCCTCGCCTCGGCCCAGGGTGCTCCCAAGCTCGCGACCTTCAGCGACAGCCGCCTGCCCTTTACCATCAGCGCCCCGACAGAGTGGTTCGGCATCAACCTAGGCGACGGAGCCACGGGCCTGAGCATCGTTTCGGGCAAGACGGCCCCTGCCACCATGATTCGCCTGCTGTTCGTGACCAAGGAAGCAGGCGAAAAACTCAGCGCCGCAACCGAAGCCGACAACTACGAGGACGACCTCAAGTCCAGCAAACTCACGGTCAAGCGCCTGAGCAGCAAGGAAGCGACCTACGGCGGCCTCAAGGGAATCGAGCGCGAATACCAGCTTGTCGGCGGTCAGACCGAAGTGCGCCAGCGCGTGTGGTTTGCCGACAATGCCAAACACCTGTTCTCGTTCCAACTGACCGATACTGCCGCTCGCTACGGCGCTGCCAGCGACACCTTCAGCAAGATGCTGGCGACGGTCAAGTTCAAGTAATTGAAAACGACAAACCGTCTCACCGCTTCGGCCTGAGCCACGGTGAGACGGTTTTAAGCGGTTAGACCTGGACGGTCAGACCTGAACTTATTTCAGCAGGTTGCGGCTGATGACCACGCGCTGGATTTCGTTGGTGCCTTCGTAAATCTGGTTCAGCTTGACGTCGCGCAGCAGCTTCTCGACGGGATACTCACCGACGTAGCCGTAGCCGCCGTGAATCTGAATGGCTTGGTTGGCGGCGTCAAAGGCCATTTCCGAGCAGTACGCCTTGGCAATGGCCGACTCGTAGCCGTGGGGCTGGTGCTGGTCGACCAGCCAGGCGGCCTTCTGGTACATCAGGCGGCCCGTCTCGATGCCCATCGCCATCTCCGCCAGCTTGAACTGAATGGCCTGGAACTGGGCAATCGGGGTGCCGAACGCCTCGCGCTCCTTGGCGTACTTGATCGACTCTTCCAGGGCGCGGCGGGCCACGCCGACCGAACCGGCAGCCACGGGCACGCGGGTCTTGTCGAGCGTCTTCATGGCAATCTTGAAGCCGTCGCCCAGGCCGCCGAGTTGGTTTTCCTTGGGCACGCGCACGTTCTCGAACACCAGTTCGCTGGTCAGGCTGGCCCGCTGGCCCATCTTGTGCTTGATCTTGTTGTAGCTGAAGCCAGGGGCGTCCTTGGGCACGACCAGCGCGACGGTGGCGCGGTGACCGCCCTGTTTGTCGGTGGTGGCGAACACGACCGTCCAATCGGCCACGCCGCCGTTGGAAATCCACATCTTGGTGCCGTTGATGACCCACTCGTCGCCGTCCAGCACAGCGGTGGTGCTCATGGCGGCGGCGTCCGAGCCGTTGTTGGGCTCGGAGAGCGCGAAGGCGTACAGGCCCGCTTTTTCGGTGATGGCGAAGCGCTTTTGCTGCTCCTCAGTGCCGCCCACCAGAATGGGGGTCAGGCCCAGTTCAGAGGCCATGAGCACGGTGAAAATGCCCATGCAGCCGTAAGCGATTTCTTCGCCCACGATGCACTCGTCCACCATGCCCAGGCCGATGCCGCCCGCGTGTTCGGGGATACCGACGTTGAGCAGGCCGACCTCGAAGGCTTTTTCCACGATCTGCCAGGGCAGTTCTTCCTTCTGGTCGTACTCGGCGGCAATCGGGATGATTTCCTTGCGGGTAAAGTCGCGGGCGAGTTGCTGCAACTGGCGCTGTTCGTCGGTCAGGGTGAAATCCATGTCGTCTCCTTGAGGGCCACGGGGGTGGCTGAAATGTTTTGACTCGGTTCAAGTTTAGCAGACACCTTCTTCCCTGCCCACGCCCGAGGGCCGGGACTCTGGAAGGAAGGTGACAGACTTCAGAGCGGAATATTCCCGTGCTTCTTGTAGGGCCGGGTTTCTTCCTTGTCGCGCAGCATCTCGAAGGTCTTGATGAGACGCTCGCGGGTTTCTTCCATCGGAATCACGTCGTCGATATAGCCCTTGGCTGCCGCCACATACGGGTTGTCGAAGGTTTCCTTGTACTCGGCAATCTTCTCGGCGCGGGTCGCCGCCGGGTTCTCAGATTCCTTGATTTCCTTGCGGTAGACGATGTTCGCCGCACCTTCCGCGCCCATCACGGCGACGGTGGCGGTGGGCCAGGCATAGACCACGTCGGCCCCCATGTCGCGGCTGTTCATGGCGAGGTACGCGCCGCCGTAGCTCTTGCGGGTAATCAGGGTGACTTTGGGCACGCTGGCCTCGGCGTAGGCGTACAGCATCTTCGCGCCGTGCCGGATGATGCCGCCGTATTCCTGCTGCACGCCCGGCAGGAAGCCCGACACGTCCACCAGCGTCAGAATCGGCACGTTGTAGCAGTCGCAGGTGCGAATGAAGCGGGCGGCCTTGTCGCTGGCGTCGATGTTGAGCGACCCCGAGAGCGCCTTGGGGTTGTTGGCGACGATGCCCACGCTCTGACCGTTCAGGCGGGCAAACCCCACGATGATGTTCTTGGCCCAGTCCGGCTGAATTTCGAGGAAGGTGCCGTCGTCCACCAGTTCGTGAATCACACTCTGCATGGAGTAGGGCTTGCGCTGGTCGGGCGTCACGATGTCGAGAAGCTTCTCGTTGCGGCGGCTGACGGGGTCGTTCGTCGGTTTGACCGGGGCCTTCTCGCGGGCGTTCTGAGGCAGGTAGCTCAGCAGGTCCTTGATGCCTTCAATCACGGCTTCGTCGCCCTCGTAGGCGAGGTGGGCCACGCCGCTCTTGCGGGTATGCACGTCCGCGCCGCCGAGGGTGTCGAAGGTCACTTCTTCACGCGTGACCGATTTGATGACTTCCGGCCCCGTGATGAACATGTAGCTGCTGCCCTTGCTCATCAGGATGAAATCGGTAATTGCCGGACTGTAGACCGCGCCGCCCGCGCAGGGGCCGAGAATGGCGCTGATTTGCGGCACGCTGCCCGAGTAGACAGCGTTGCGGTAGAAGATTTCGCCGTACCCGCTGAGGCTGTCGACCCCTTCCTGAATGCGTGCGCCCGCCGAGTCATTGAGGCCAATCACCGGACAGCCCGTCTTGGCGGCGAGGTCCATGATGTTGGTCACCTTCATGGCGTTGCGCTTGCCCAGGCTACCGCCGAGCACCGTGAAGTCCTGCGAAAACACGAAGACCTTGCGCCCGCCGATGGTGCCCGAACCCGTGACCACTCCTTCACCGGGAGCTTCCACCCCTTCCATCAGGCGGTTGCCACCGTGTTCGACAAAGGTCGAGGATTCCAGAAAGCTGCCGGGGTCAAGCAACTTCTCGATGCGTTCACGGGCGGTCAGCTTGCCGCCCTCACGCTGCTTTTTCTGCCGCTCTGGCCCGCCGCCCGCTTCTACCTTGGCGCGGCGCTGCTCCATGGTGGCGATGAGTTCCTGCAACTCCATCCCAGGTTGTGTCATAGCCAGAGTGTAGCCAATTGCCAAATGTCTGTTAGGCCCGCTGTCCCGTCAGGCACGTTCCTGAGCGGGGGACGCCCAAGGGAGGGGCAGCAGCAAAAAGGCCCCCGCCGCCAAAGCAGCAAGGGGCCTGAAAGGGGGAAGGGACTTCAGCGGCGCTTGTCGATGGCCTGACCTTCGGTGCGCCGAATCAGGCTTTCGTCGGCCTGCACGTCGAGTTCTTCGCGCTTGAGGGACAGGGTTTCCTGGTGGGTCTCGGTCTGCACCCGCCTGCGAACCACGACGTCGCTGATGGGGTACACCTGCTTGACCACCTGATAGCGCTCTTCGGTCAGCGGGATGGTGTAGGTGCGCCCGGCTTCCAGCGGTTGTCCGTCTATCAGCACCTCGCGCACGCCCTGGCTGCCTGCGGCCCCGGCGACCTGACCCGGCTGCGTGGCCCCGGCAGGCACCGACGCCACCGTGATTTCCAGCACTTCACTGGTGATGGTGACGGGCACCATTTCCTGACGCTCATGCACCACCTTACGAATCTGCACTTGGCCCATGCCGACACGTTCGACATTGACGACGGCGCGTTCTTCGAGCAGTTGCAGGCGGCCCAATTCGCCCTCGGCTCCCAGCGGACGCTGAGCGATGTTGGCGGAAAGCTGTTCGCCGCGCACCACGCGCTCGGTCTGGGCGTTCTGAGGTTCTGCAGCATCGGTGGCGTGGAGAACGCGCACTTCTTGGTCGTTGGTCATGGTTTTCCTCCCGGAGTGGCCCTATACGGCAAAAGAGCGGGGTTTCCCCCGCCCACATGTTTTGCTCGGCTTAGATGTTGCGCTTGGTGTCGTCGGTCAGTGCGGCGCCTTCGGTGGTGCGCACGTCGCCCTGCTGGTTGACTTCGAGGACTTCGCGGCCCACGGTTTCTGTCACCTGCTGGGTCTCGGTCACGGCGCGCTTGCCGACGCTGACTTCTTCGGTCACGTAGGCCTGCTTGCTGACGTTGGCGCGCTCGGCTTCGAGGTCGACGGTCATGGTTTCGGTGGCTGCACCCAGCACGGCGCCTTCGACGGGACGGCCATCGGTCACGGCGTGACGCTCAATGACGACTTCTTCACGCTGGAGGGGCACCGAAACGGTTTCCTGACGGGTTTCGACGCGCTTGCCGATCTGCACGCTGCCAGCCTTGAAGCGGTCCTTGTTGACCACAAGGCGCTCTTCGAGCAGCTGGAGGCGGTCAGGGGTCTGGTAGGCACGCTCGCGGTAGGTCTCCACATCGGCGGCACCACGCAGCACACGCTCGTCGGTTTCCATCATTTCGGCGCTGTAGGCCTGGTCGGCGCGGTACTCGCTCATGTCCTTGACCTGGTCTTTGGTCAGGCTGTCGAAGTACACGCCGCTGTCGTCCACGCGACCGTAGCCGACGGGCACGAGCACTTCCTTGCTGCTGAACCAACCGCCCACGTCCACCAGGAAGTAGCGGATGCGGCCCGTTTCGGGTTCGACCAGGGCGTCGCGCACGGTGCCGATTTTCTCGCCGCTCACGCCGTAGGCAGCAGCGCCGACGGGGTTGTAGACGGAGCTGTCGTTGAGGTTGTACTGGGCGTCGTTGTTCAGTTCGGACAGGCGAATCAGGCTGGCTTGCGTCATGGTGGTTCCTCCAAAGAATGTGCCGCTATGGGGCGGCAAGGTTGGGTCTGGGTTGTTCTTCCCGACGCCGTTAGTCTGCCGGATGCCTGCCCCAGTTATTTGAGTGCTGCATAAAGCTGATGCGGGTCTGACCTTAACCAGAGCGTTATTCAGGCCCGTCCCGGTTGTCAGGCTGACATGTCTGTGTTAGGGCATTTGACAGAAAAAGACCCCTCACCCCTCGCTTTTCGAGGCCCTCTCCCCCTGGTAGAGGGTCAAGCACCGCAAGCATTTTCGCAGCAGAACCAAAAACGCTTCATTCCCGGTTCGACGTACTTTTTTCGTTTCCGGCTTTTTTTGCTCCTCGCTCTGCCCGGTTCCCCTCAAGATGAACTGCGAGGGACTCAGATGGCCCGCTAGCATGTCGGTCATGACCCGTTCCCCCGTGGACCTGCGCTCGGACACCGTGACCCGCCCCACTCCCGCCATGCGCGAGGCGATGGCCCAGGCCGAAGTGGGCGACGACGTTTATGGCGAAGACCCCAACGTCAACGCCCTGCAAAACGAACTGGCCCACATGACCGGGTTCGAGGCGGGGCTGTTCATGCCGTCGGGAACGATGACCAATCAGGTCGCCATCGCCCTGCATACCCGGCGCGGTGAGGAAGTCGTGTGCGCCGAGGGTAGCCACATCTACGAATGGGAACTGGGCATGATGGCGGCCTTCAGCGGGGTGGTGCCGCGTTTCGTGCCTGCGCCGCTGGGTGTGCCGAGTCCGGAAGACATCCGGCTGGCGGTGCGCCACAGCATCCACCAGTCGCCTACGGGCCTGATTAGTCTGGAAAATACTCATAACAAGGCGGGCGGCACCGTCATTCCGCTGCCCGTCCTGCGGCAGATTCGGGCGGTGGCCGACGCTGAGGGCTTGCCGCTGCACCTCGACGGAGCGCGGGTGTTCAATGCGGCGGTGCGGCTGGGCGTGGACGTGCGCGAAATCACGCAGTATTTCGACACCGTGAGCATTTGCCTCAGCAAAGGGCTGGGTGCCCCGGTGGGCAGTGTGCTGCTCGGCTCGGCCAAGGCCATGAAACAGGCGCACCGCTACCGCAAGATGCTGGGCGGGGGAATGCGTCAGGCCGGAGTGCTGGCGGCGGCGGCGCGGGTGGCCCTGCGCGAAGGCCCGGCGCGGCTGCAAGGCGACCACCTGCGCACCCGTCAACTGGCCCGCGCCCTGGTCGAAGCGGGCTACAACGTGGACCTGGCGGCGGTGCAGACCAACATCGTCTATGCCCGCGTGCCCGACGCCGAACGCCGGGTGCAGGCCTGGGCCGAAGCGGGCGTGCTGGGCAGCGCCCTGGGGCACGACTCGGTGCGCTTCGTGCTGCATCACCAGATTGACGACGAAGCCCTCGACTACGCCATTCGCGTGCTGACCGCCTGAAGATGGCCCGCCGCCTGCCTCCTTCCGACTGGCCGCCCGCGCCCCAGCCCGCGCCCCGCTGCGCCCTGTGTGAGCGCGAAACCCCCGTGCTGACCGAGCACCACCTGATTCCACGCTCTCAGGGACGGCGGCGCGGCACGCCCATTCATGCGCTGCCCACCGTGCTGCTGTGCCCGGCCTGCCACAAGTTCCTGCACAAGACCTTCAGCAACGCCGAACTGGCGACCACCTACGCCAGCGTGGACGCCCTGCGGCAGCATGAAGCCGTGCAGAATTTTCTGAACTGGCTTCGCAAGCAGCCGCCCAGCAAGGGGGTGCGGGTGCGCGGCTGAGTGTCTGGGCCATAAGCCACAGCGCGGTGCCCAGCGCCGTGTTAGGCTCGGACGTTATGAGCCGTATTCCTCTGAAGTCCGCCCGTGAAATCGAAATCATGCGCCGCGCCGGGGGACTGGTCGCAGAGACGTTTCGGGTGCTTGAACCTTATGTCAAGCCGGGCGTGACCCTGCGTGAACTCGACCGCCGCGCCGAGGAATTTATCCGCAGCCGGGGGGCCACACCCGCCTACCTGGGCTACGGGCCGCGCACCAACCCCTTTCCCGGCACCATCTGCGCCAGCGTGAACGAGGTCATCTGTCACGGCATTCCCGACGACCGCGAGCTGAAGGAAGGCGACATCATCGGTGTGGACATCGGCGTGCTGCTGGGCGGCTACTACGGCGACGCCTGCACCACCTACACCGTCGGGCAGGTGAGTGGCGAAGTGCAGGCCCTGGTGGACACCACCCGCGAGTGCCTGCAAGCCGCGCTCGACACGGTGAGGCCCGGCGCGAGGCTGGGCGACATCGGTCACGCCATTCAGTCGCTGGCCGAAGGTCGGGGCTACGGCGTGGTCGAGGAATACACCGGGCACGGCATCGGCAAGCGGCTGCACGAGGAACCCACCGTGCGGCACAAGGGCGTGCGCTACACGGGCCTGAAATTGCAGCCCGGCATGGTCTTTACCATCGAGCCGATGATTAACCTGGGACGGCCCGAAACCCGCCTGCTGCCAGACGGCTGGACGGTCATCACCGCCGACAAAAAGCCCAGCGCCCAATTCGAGCACACGCTGGTCGTGACGCCCAAGGGGTACGACATTCTGACGCTGTGAGGGCCAAAGCCGCAGAGGGGAGAGAGTGAAGGGTGAAGGGAAAAGCGCCCTCCCTCTCTCCCCTCCTCCCTCTACTTCTCCAGCCCGACCGCTTCCCCCATCTCGATAGGTTGGAATTTCTCGCGCAGGTAGTGACTTTGCGAGAGCACCGCGTCCGCCGCCGCCGAGTCACGCTGGGTGGCCTGCTCCACACCCCGCGAAATGAGTTCGAGCTGTTCGCGCAGCAAGTCCTCGGGCAGCTGCCCCTGGGCGCTCAGGCGCTGGCGGGCGGCGGGGGTCAGGTTCAGGTAGCCGCGCAGGGTGGCGGGCAAATCCTGCTGCCGCGCCTGGGTGACCAGATAGCGCGAGCGGGCGTCCAGACGTTCCAGCGGCGCGTCCTGTATCCGGCAGAGCAGCGCGAGCGCGTACAGGCGGTGCGGTTCCGGCAGGCGCAGGGCCAGGGCGGGGGCGTCGTCCAGACTGGAAGACAGGTCGGGGACAGGTTGGGCCGCTTGCAGGGCGCGTTCCTCACGCAGCTGCTCCATGCGGTGACGGTGAGCCATCTCGCGCCGGATCAGCGGAAACCCGAAAATGATGGTGAAAAACCCCAGCGGCACGATGATCTCTTCCATAAGTCCCCCACTCAGCTTATCCCCTCTGCCGCCCTGCGCCCTCCGCCAAAAGTTGGAGGCCATAAACCCCTAGAATCGGCAACGTGATGAGAAACGACACTCGGAGGACGGACCGATAACCGGCGTCGTCTTCAAGGGCAAGCGCACCCGTGAACTCTCGGCAGACGCCGCCGTGAGCGTGGTGGACGTGTTCAAGAGCTACCGGGGCGCAGGCGGGCAGGAAACCCCCGTGCTGCGGGACATCGACCTCGACATCCGCCGGGGCGAGTTTTTCAGCCTGCTGGGACCGTCGGGCTGCGGCAAGACCACGCTGCTGCGGCTGCTGGCGGGCTTCGAGCAACCCGACGCGGGCGTGGTCGTGATCGGCGGGCGCGACATGACTGGGGTTCCGGCCCACCAGCGGGCGGTCAACACCGTGTTTCAGAGCTACGCCCTCTTTCCGCACCTGAGCGTGGCCGACAACGTGGCGTTCGGCCTCAAGCAAAAGGGCGTGCGCGGCGCGGAGCTGAAAACGCGGGTCGAGCGGGCGATGGAGACGGTGCAAATCGGGGCCTTCGGCAACCGCAAACCCGACCAGCTTTCGGGCGGGCAGCGGCAACGGGTGGCCCTGGCCCGGGCCATCGTCAACCAGCCGGAAGTGCTGCTGCTGGACGAACCGCTCTCGGCGCTGGACCTCAAACTCCGCAAACAGTTGCAGGTCGAACTGTCGAATTTGCAGGAAGAACTCGGCATGACCTTCGTCTTCGTCACCCACGACCAGGAGGAGGCGCTGGTCATGAGTGACCGCATCGCCGTGATGAATAGGGGGCGCATCGAGCAACTGGGCCGCGCCGAGGAACTTTACGAGCGCCCGCGCACCGCTTTTGTCGCCAACTTCCTGGGCAGCAGCAACCTGATTGCAGGTCAGGTGACCGAAATACACGGGGGCGAAGCCGTCATCCAGACCGGATTCGGCCCCCTGCGCACCCTGCACGGCGCGGGCCTGAGCGTGGGCCAGAGCGTCACCCTCAGCATTCGCCCCGAAAAACTCCGGATGGAGCGCGACGATGAAACCGAGGGCAACGAGGTTCGCGCCCGCGTGGACGACATCGTGTACACCGGGGCCGAAAACCAGTATCTCCTCGAAGCGCACGGCGAGCGGCTGGTGGCCTTCCAACTCAACGCCGACATCGGGGCCGACGAGGATTTCGACTACGAGGAAGAAGTCGCCCTGTACCTGCCGCCCGCGAGTCTGGTGGTGCTGGAGGAAGGCGAATGAGGGGCGTCGCGCCGTTGATTGTTGATGGTCGATGGTTGATAGAAAAAAGCGGTTCCCTATCGACCCTCGACCCTCAACCCTCATCATGCCGGAGGCGTCCATGAAACGCCTCCCCTTCCCCATCCTCCCCGCGACCCTGTGGTTGCTGGTCTTTCTGGTCGTTCCGTCGGCCATCATGTTCGGGTACTCGCTGCTGACCCGCACCGACCTCGCCCAGGTCGGCCTGCCCTGGACGCTGGAAAACTGGCAGCGGGTCTTCGGCTACGACGCGCTGTTTCAGGAATGGGTGCCCGACAACCTGCGGGTGCTGTGGCGCTCGCTGCTGGTGGCGGCGGGCACGACGCTGCTGTGCATCCTGATGGGGTATCCGCTGGCGTTCTACATCGCGCGGCAGGATGAGCGGCGCAAGAACTTACTGCTGCTGCTGCTCATCATCCCGTTCTGGACGAACTTTCTGATTCGGGTCTATGCCTGGATTCTGATTCTGCGGCCTTTCGAACTGGTGCCGAGCCTGACCGCCACCTTCCTGGGCATGGTGTACGCCCTGCTGCCGTTTTTCGTGCTGCCGGTGTATTCGAGTGTGGAAAAGGTGGACTGGCGTTTGCTGGAAGCGGCTCAAGACCTCGGCGCGTCGCCGTCGCGGGCGTTTCTGGCGGGCGTGTTTCCGCAAACCCTGCCGGGCCTGGTCGCGGGCGTGCTGCTGACCTTCATTCCGGCGCTGGGCATGTTCGTGGTGTCGGATATCCTCGGCGGCGCGAAAACCGCCCTCATCGGCAACCTGATTCAAAACCAGTTCGGGCAGGCGGGCGACTGGCCCTACGGCTCGGCCCTGAGTTTCCTGCTGATGGGCGTGGTGCTGCTCGGGCTGTGGGGGTACGCCCGGTCGGCGGGTCAGAAGGGGCTGGAGGAGCTGATATGAGACGCGTTGCGTTGCAGATGGCTGATGGCAAATGGCAGAAGGCAGAAGGCCAGCTTCCGCCTGAGCTAGAGCGGCTTTTGCCCTCCGCCATCAGCTCTCCGCCCTTTGCCGCCGGAGGCGAAAAGTGAGACGCACCCACCCCCTCCTCAGCGCCTGGGCGTGGCTGACCTACGCCTTCCTGTACCTGCCCATCCTCGTTCTCATCGTCTTTTCGTTCAACGATTCCAAATTCGGGGCGACGTGGCAGGGCTTCACGACCAAGTGGTACTCGGTGCTGTTCGCCCGCTCCGACGTGCGCGAGGCCGTCACGAACACGCTGCTGGTCGCGCTCAGCAGCACGCTGGTCGCCACCGTTCTCGGCACCCTGATCGGCTTCGGGCTGTGGCGCTACTCGCTGCGCTGGCGCACCCCGCTGACTTTCTTGCTGGTCATGCCCATCGTCATTCCGGACGTGGTGATGGGCGTCATGCTGCTGATGTTCTACGCCCTGGTACGCGGCGGCATGGAACTGACCGGCTGGACGTTCGAAAACGGCTTCTGGACGGTCATGCTGGCGCACGTCACTTTTCAGATCAGCTACGTGTCGCTCACCGTTCGTTCGCGGCTGGCGGGCTACGGGCAGGATTTGATGGAAGCCGCCGCCGACCTGGGCGCGAACACCTGGCAAGGGTTCCGGCAGGTCATTTTGCCGCTGGCCCTGCCGGGCGTGCTGTCGGGGGCGTTGCTGGCCTTTACGCTGTCGCTGGACGACTTCGTGGTGACGTACTTCACCAGTGGCTCGGGCTTCAAGACGCTGCCGGTGCTGATCTACACCTCGGTCAAGAAGGGTGTGACTCCTGACATCAACGCCCTCTCGGCGCTGCTCGTCCTGGCGACGGTGCTGCTGCTGGTGGCAGGCAACGCGCTGACCCGGCCCCGGCGGGTGGAAAGATGAAGCGCCATCTGCCTTCCGCCGTCTGCCTGCTGCTGCTGCTCACCGCCTGCCACCGCGTCGAACCGAAGGACACCGCCGCCGAGGGCAACGGCACCACCACCCCGGCCCCCCAGAGCCGCAACGACGGGCGGACGCTGCGGCTGTTCATGTGGTCGGAATACATCGACCCCGAGGTGGTGCGGGCCTTCGAGAAGCAAAACGGCGTGCGCGTGGTGATCGACACCTTCGAGAGCAACGAGGCGATGCTCGCCAAGTTGCAGGGCGGCGGCGCGAGCTACGACCTCGCCACGCCGAGCAACTATGTGATCGGCACCATGCTGCGGGCCAAACTGCTCCAGCCGATGGACAAGACGCAACTGAAGAACTTCGGCAACGTGGCCGCCGGGTTCGTCGATCCGCCGTTCGACCCCGGCAACACCTACACCGTGCCGTACCAGTTCGCGGCGACGGGGCTGGCGTACAACTCCGGGCGCTATATCCCCAAGCAAGAAGACTGGTCACTGATTTTCGGCCCCGAAGACAAGATCAAATTTGCCCTGCTCGACGACCCCCGCGAAGTCATCGGCGCGGCGCTGAAGTACCTGGGCTACTCGGTAAACACGCAGAAAGTCGAGGAGCTGCGCGAGGCCCGTAACCTGCTGCGGCGGACGGTGCAAAAGCAGGGTTTCGAGTCCTTTGCGGGCGGCCCGGAAATCCGCAACAAGCTGCTGGCCGGAACCATCGACCTCGGGCAGATCTACGTGGGCGACCTGCTCAGCGGAGCCGCCGAGGACGAGCGCCTCAAGGTCTTTTTGCCTGCCCCCGGCACCACCATTTCCACCGACCTGCTGGTGCTGCTGCGCGGCAGCCCGAACCCGGCGCTGGCCCGCAAGTTCGTGGACTTCGTGCTGGACGCCGAAAACAGCGCCGCTATTTCCAACTACACCTACTACGGCAACCCCAACCGCGCCGCCGCGCCGCTGCTCGACCCCTTCCTGAAGGCGCAAAAAGCTTTCAACCCCACCGACGAGGACTTCAGGGCGGGCCGCGTCGAGTTCATCAACGAGCTGCCGCAGGGGCGCGTGCCCAGGCTCTACGACCGCATCTGGACGGAACTTAAGAGCCGTTAGAGCGCCCCAAAGAAAGAAGCCGCCCCAGCCCCAGACAGGCGAGGCGGCTTTTTCCGTGAAGGGTCAGCGGCGGAAGTCCGGCACGACCTTCCAGGGTTCGAGCAGGTTGGGGCGCAGGTTCAGGCTGCCGAGACCGCCCGCGTTGAAGGGCGTCCAGGCCTGGGCCGCGCCGGGCTGTGCGCCAGCGGCGACGGTGGTGTGATCGCTGTACAGCGCCACATCCAGCACGTTCCAGCCGCGCTTGAGGGTCAGCGTGGTGTTCACCTTGTTCCAGAGGGTGCACTCGCCGCTAAAGGTGAAGGTGGTGTCCTGGTTGGCGAACCACCACACCTTGAAGGTCAGCGGCAGGGTTTCCGTATTCTGGGGATTGGTGTTGGCAAAGAGCTGAAGCCCCGTGTCCGTCGTCAGTTTGTTGAGCGGGTACAGACGCAGGCTGCCGGGCGCATCGGTCTTGACGTTGGAGCACAGGCCGAACACGCCCACCCCCTGCTCGGCGTCGTGAACCGGGAACAGGTCGCCGCCGTAGGTCGTGGTCATCGTCTCGGCGTTGGGAAGCGTAAAGCCGAATTTGCCGCTGCTGTCCACAGTGGATGGCGTCGCCAGTTCCTCCGGTTTGACCACACTGGCCTTTCCGGGCGCAAACGGAGTGATGGTGCCCAGAACGGTGCCCGCCTGCTCGGTGGGGGTCGGCTGGGGCTGAGGCTCGGGCTGGGGGGTGGGCGCTTCGCCGCCGCCACCACAGGCGGCCAGAAGCAGCGCCCCACCCACGAATGCAGTCGTCATCATCCACTTCGGTCTGTTCATGACCTCATCTTGCGCGATGCCGCCCGACCCACGGTTGGCCTTTTGGTTTAGTGGGTTCACTTGCTTTTCTCATCTCTCATCAGGTCGCGCTCCCCGGCTGCCGGGTGTACCCTCGCCTGTGTGAATCCCGCACCCCAACCGCTGCATACCGACCCCTTCGGACCCTCTGCCGCGCAACTGGGCCTGATTGCGGTCACGGTGCTGATGTGGGGCGGATTTTTTCTGGTGATTCCACTCATCACGGTGCATTTCGTGGACGGGCTGGGCTGGGCGGCGGCGAGTATCGGGCTGGTGCTGGGGCTGCGGCAGCTCACGCAGCAGGGCCTGACCGTCTTCGGCGGTGCCTGGGCCGACCGCCTCGGCCCCAAGCCGTTGATTCTCGCCGGGTGCCTGATTCGTACCCTCGGCTTCGGGTGGATGGGCTTCGTGTCCTCGCTGCCCGAACTGCTGGCGGCCTCGGTGCTGGCGGGCATCGGCGGCGGCCTGTTCGACGCGCCCAAGAGCGCCGCCATTACCGCCGTGACCCGGCCCGAACACCGCGCCCGCATGTTCAGCCTGATCAGCATCGCGGGCAACCTCGGCATGGTGACGGGGCCGCTGCTGGGGGCCTGGATGCTGTCGCTGGGCTTTCAGCGGGCGTCCCTGGTGGCGGCGAGCGCCTACCTCGTCGCCTTCGTGCTGATGCTGGTGACCCTGCCGCATCTGCGCCCGCCTCCCAGCCAACAGACCGGCATGGGCGGGCTCAAGACGGCCCTCAATGACCGGGTGTTCCGCAACTTCACGCTGATGCTGTGCGGTTACTTTCTCCTGAGTACGCAGCTCAACGTCGCCGTGACGCTGCGGGCGGTGGAACTCGCCGGAACGGGCGCGACTGGCCCTCTCTACGCGCTCTCGGCAGGGCTGGCAGTGGTGCTGCAATATCCGCTGCTGCGGCTGGCCGAGCGGCATTTCCGGGTGCGGCATGTGCTGGTGGCGGCGGTGCTGCTGGTGGGCCTCGCCCTGGGGCTGATGGGCCTGACGCGCACCTTCGCGCAACTGCTCGCCTGCGTCGCGCTCTACAGCTTCGGCACCATGCTGGTCTTTCCCATGCAGCAGACCCTCACTGCCCGTCTCGCGCCGCCAAGCATGGTGGGCAGCTATTTCGGCTTCTCGGCCATCAGCCTGGGGCTGGGGGGCGCGGTCGGCAACTTCGTGGGCGGGGCGCTGGTAGACGCCGGAACACGCCTACAGTTCCCGCTGCTGCCCTGGCTGACTTTTGCGCTGGTGGCACTCGCCACTGCCGCCGGACTGGGCGCCGTCCTGCGCGAGATTCCCACCCGCGAGCAGATGGAAGCGCGGCAAAAAGCCTGAAGGTCAGCGCAATCGGTCGGAGGCCAGGGTCGGAGCGGTCTCCAGCGCCCCAATCCCCAGCGAGAGCATCACGTCTTCGCCTTGACTGAGGCGGCGCAGTTCTTCCTCGCCCTCGTCGCTGGCCTGATCGGGCGTGACCTGCGCGGGGTACTCGCTGCCACCCGGCTTGACGTAATGGGTGACGGTGAGCTGCACCGCCGCGCCCTCCCCGACTTGGAACACGCGGGTGGCGGTGTTGCCCACCCCGGCGGTCTTTTCCCCGATGATGGGGCCGCGCCCCGCATACTGCACCTCGTAGGCGAAAAACTCGCTGCACGACGCGCTGATTTCGTTGACCAGCACGGCCATCGGTCCCGTCCAGAGTTGAGGATTACGCAGCACCCCGCGCAGTTTGCCGTCTTCCAGTCGGCGGCCCCGGCTAACCGTAGTGCGGCTCTGCCCCCCGGCCTCCTGCGCCACCCGCGTGAAGCTGGGGACGAAGGCGGTCACGGCGCTGTCGCACTCGCTGAGGCTACCGCCCGTGTTGCCGCGCAGGTCCACCACCACGCCCCGCGCTCCAGCTTTCTGCGCCTGCGCCACCAAGTCATGGACGCGCTGGCCCACGCCGCCACCAGTCAGGAAGGTGGGAATGCGAATCAGGGCCACGTCCTTTTGTGCCCCCACGAAACTCAGCCGGGGCAGATCACGGGTGCTGCTCTGGCGGGCCTGCATGGAAATGTTCAGGCGCTGGCCTTGGCGGTTGACGACGAGCCGAATGCTGCGTCCTTCCTTACGGGCCTGCTGCAACTCGGTGTAGCGGTAAGGCTGACCGTTGAGCGACTCGATGACGTCACCGCGCCGCAGTCCAGCCGTTTCGGCGGCCCCCTGTGGCACGACTTCGAGCACCAGCCGATTTTCCCCGTCGAGTTTGGCGAGCTTGACCCCGAACTGCTGGCGGCTGCCCCCCGTCGCACTCGTCACGAAATCGCCGTATTCGTCGGGCAACTGGAAAAAGCTGTGCGGGTCGTCCAGCGCCGTCACCTCGGCTTCAAGCACCGGATAGGCCCTGTCCTCCGGGCAGTCCTGCGGCACAGCCGCGCAAACGGCGTTGAGGCGCAACTGGTATTCCTGCCTGAGCGCAGCGCGGTCTACCTTGGACAGCCCGCCGTACTGCTCGGCCAGCAGGTCGTTGACTTCATCGAAAACGAGCTGCGCCGGGGCCGAGGCGGAGACGGCCGGGGCCGGGGGAACGACCTCGCTGCCAGCGGCGGAAAACTGGGCCAGCCGCGCCACGTCGGTTTGAGAATGAGTTTGAGGCAGTCGCTGCGCCTGCCCGCCCCCGGCCCAGGGAAAAGCCAGCAACAGAGACAGTACGCCGACGCGGGCCAGAGGATAGGCACGGGCAGATGTCATGGTACGCCCCATTCTGCGCCGCCCAGATGGGAAAAAGGTGGGACGCAAACGCCGCAACGGTCACAATGTCAGGTCATACGGGGCTGGGCTTTACTCCGCACATCCGAGGAAAGCGCTCGAATGTGCTCCGCGCCGCCCAACCCCGTTTTTTCTTCCACTCGCTCTGCTCGGAAAAACAGTTTGGATACCCAAACTATTTTTCGAAGCCGTATCAGCCGCTCACTTTCCGGTGGGAAATCGGGAAAAGCACCGAAACCATTGCCCCAAACCACAAAAAACCGCCCCCCAGAGGAAGGCGGCTCTTATTGAGACTTGAAAAATCAGGCCTGCTGAGCGGCTTTGGCCTTGTTGATGGCCTTTGCCAGACGGCTCTTCTTGCGGGCGGCAGCGTTTTTATGCAGGGTGCTGCCCTTGGCGGCCTTGTCGATCAGGCTTTCGGCGCGCTGCTGAAGTTGCACGGCGTCTTCGGCGTTGCCCTGAGCAGCGGCGACGGCCTTCTTGCTGAAGGTCTTGATGGTGCTCTTCTTGGCGCGGTTGAGCGCACGGCGCTTGAGGCTCTGACGGTGACGCTTCTGGGCGGATTTATGACGCAAGGCCATGGTTGACTCTCCTTTTTCTCCCACTCTCGCGGGGCGGTTCCTCCGACCTCCGGGTGGGGAGCGGGAACGCGAGCGTCCAGCACTGGTGTCTCCAGGTGGCGCAGTCCGGCCTAGCCTGAGCAGGAACCGGGTCACCCACCGAAGCGATAGGCAACTTTGCCAGTATGAGGGACTAAAGACGGCCCGTCAAGCCTCGGCTCATGCCCGCACGCCATACTGCCCACATGCGCCGTTCTCTGCCGCGAACTCCCACCGCATCCTCAGAAACAGGCACGCCCCAGCAGCCCAGGCGGCCCCGCACGCCCGAGGAACAGCGCGAAGCCCTGCTGGCCTACGCGTTCCGGGCTTTGGGCGCACGGGCCGTGACCGCCAGCGAGCTGCGGGCCAAACTGGAGCGGCGCTCGGACGACCCCGAACTGATAGAAGAAGTCCTGAAGCGCGTGCAGGAACTCGGCTACCAGAACGACGGGGAGGTGGCTCGGGCCGAGAACCGCCGCAGCGGTGTGGGCAGCCTGCGCGTGCGCCAGACCCTCAAGCGCCGGGGCGTGGACGCGGAACTGATAGAAGAAACCCTGCAAGAGCGCGACCCACAGCAAGAACTTGCAGTCGCCGTGCAACTTCTGGAGCGGCGCTGGCCTGCCCTGCAACGCAAGCGCGACCCCAGGGCCAGTGCGTTCGCGTTCCTGGCCCGCCGGGGTTTCGGCAGTTCGGTCATCTGGCCTGCCATCCGCGAGGTGGCCGAGCTTTTCCCCCCAGAAGACGCCGAGGAGTGACGTGCTGTTCCCGGCCCTTTTTGGGACTGTCCCAGCTTGACACCTGCCAAAAAGGGCGCGTACACTACCCCCTGCCTCTTGGATTTGAGTGGCGGTGGTCGGAGACGGGGCGTAGCGCAGCCTGGTAGCGCACGTCGTTCGGGACGACGGGGTCGGAGGTTCGAATCCTCTCGCCCCGACCACAGAAGACACTCCCTGGTTTACGAACCGGGGTGTTGTTCTTTGTTCTCCCTGTCAATCAATGCAAGGTAATAACTGGCAACGATGGGGCAGGTTCAGAACCGAAACAACCGGAACCAACCGGAAAGGGAGTTTCTCAGCACTTCAAGCCTTCTCACTTAAACCTCGCCTAGTGCGGGGTTTTTGCTTTTCCCAAATTTGCAACCCGTTCCGCATGTTCCGTTGCTGACGTAAATGAGCGTTATGCATTCCACCTGTTCCATGATCTAGGGTGACGGAGACAGCCCCTCTCCCCTTTCTGAGCCGTCTAAAGATTTACCTGTCAGCCAAAAAGCATAGAGAGAAGGGTTTTATGCCGTCTCAGACGGGCAACGAGCTTATAAAAGAGTGACGGTGACAGGTGGGCTGTCTCCGTCACGGTGGGTCACGGTGGCTCATCACGCTGGATCACCTTGATGGTTTTAAATGAATAACCACGATCTGGACACCAAGAAACCTGTCTCCGTCACTATGGATCATCCTCAGATTTCCCCTATTCATCAGAGAAACAGCAAGCCTGTCTCCATCAGCCTCAGAAACTCACTCTAATCTCACAAATTCTCTCATAAAGCGGCAACATCGTGCCCCCTCAGTCCCGGCACAGTACTGCAAGAAAGCCACCGTCTAGCAGTGCTGTAATCCTGCTACGCCCGGCCCCTTCACGGTGGGCCGTTCCTGGCAAGAGGTGTGAGGCGTGGCAAAGAAGCTGGACTTTGATGTTTTCGCCCTGATTACCCCACTGAGTAAGCCCGTCGTCCTCACCCCGGACACCGCCCCAGCACAACCCGCACCGCCAAACTATGCCCTCAGACTCGCTAACGCCATCCGTTCAAACCGCTTCCGACTTCCCCAGGTGGACATGCTCGGTGAGCAGGTTACGAAAGGCCCCAGCCCGGTCAGGCTGCTGCATTTTGGCCCGTATCAGGTGCGGGACTTTGCGCTGTTCAAGGTCATTTCTGAGCTTGAAGACAGCGACAAAAGCGAAATTAGAAGGTATTTGTGGACAGATGGGCGATGGGTTCATGAGGACGGCAAGTGGATTGAGCTTGACCCACCCTTTCCCAGGGAGACAGAGCGGGCCTTTCGCCGGGTGTTCAAAACGCTGGAGCAGCTGGACTTGCTGGAGAGGGAGTAAACGTGGCTGGCCTACCTTGTGAAGCTTGTCAGGAAGAAGCACTCGTCGTTCCTAGTGCTCAAATCGTTGAGGATGCCGGGGGCCGTGTGGTGTACCGACGCTACCGAGCTTGCACCAATCCCGATTGCGAACTGTATTTAGTGCGCCGGGAAACCCTGGAAGTCTTTGCACCACTCACACCTGATGCGGTTGTTCTCCCTCCGTACAACCACAACATCAAGACCACCGTCAAGAGAAGGCTGCCACATAGGACAGCCCCTTTCCCTATGGACCTTGTGCCTGAGGAAATACGACGTGCTTATGAGTCACGCCCCTCTATCACTGATAACGACGCGGCAGTTCTAGAGCTTGCCCGCTACTTGGGCCGGATTCACGCAGGGGATGTACAGGCGAAGTTGCTGTGCAGTGCTGACCTTGCCCGGAAATCACTTAACAGGCTCAAGGACCTGGGCTTGCTCACCAAATCCGCTGTTTACCGATGCTTTGAACCTGTCGCAGACGACAGAATCCCGCCGCATATCCGCCTACCTGAACACCTCCAAAGGAGTGTCTCATGACGAAACAGCCTGTTACTTCCACCAGCAAAAAGAGCCTCGAAACCGATCTGAAGACTGCCCGTCAGCACGTCGCTGACCTGGAAGGCTATACCGAAACCCTGACTGACCAGCGTGACGAGGCGCAGGCTCTTCTTCCAGACCTCCGGGCGCAGGTGCGAGCCGGTAAGGCCACTGTAGAGGAACTGATACAGGCCGAAACGAGAGCCAACTCTCTGTCCTCTCAGCTCGGTCAGCACATGCAAGAGATTGAAGATGCCCATAAGGCTGTCTTGACCCTCTCTGAGGCCCTGGATACCACGAACGATGAGTTGCGCCTGGCCGACCTCCTCAAGGCCCGTGAAGCGTCCCTGAAGCGCCGAGACGAATTGGAGGCTGAGTTCGTTCACACTCTTCGAACGCAATTCAGGGGGCTGATTGAGAACGCCCAAGTGGTCTACGCACAAGCCGCTGAAATCGTTGACCTTGACAAGAGGAAAAACCCGCATAGCAACGTCATTCCTCATGCTCAGGGGGACACTTATTACATGTATCCGGACCGCGCTGTGGGGGCCAGGTTCAGCCAATACGCCGTTACCTCGGATGGCTTTAAAAGCCTGATGCAGGGTGGCGGCCCTGAACTTCTGCTTAAAGAAGTTCTCCGCGAAATGGAAGATACCGGGGACTGAGTCATTTGGCTCCACTTTGAGGAACACCATGAGAACAACTCCCCTTGACTTAAAAGCAGCGGCCCAGCTTGTGCCTGAGGTGCGTGCGGATGTGGCGGCGCAGATCGCCGAACGTCTGCCACGTGAGTTCCGTCCCACCTTGGAAGCATTCTGGGCCGCCCTTGCTGAAGCAGGAGGAACTTACGCCGCCCTTGAACGGGGAGAGCAGCGCTTCTTCCCTGACAACCCAGTCAGGGCGGGGCTGTTCGTAGCCGTGCGCCTGGGCAAGCAGCAGCAAGCGCTTAGGCGAGCAGAGCGGCAACTTCACCACTTCCGCACCCTTGCTGAAGATGCAGAGCTGTATGCCCAGCGTCACGGCATCAGGGACGCTGAAGGCTTCGGGCAAGCGCTTAAGGCGTTGTCCTCCCGCATGACTAACCTTCTTTGCCAAGTGCAGGACAGCAGAACCTTGGCGCTCCAGCTAATTTTGGCGCAGAGAGGACAACGTGGCCTTTGATATTGCAAGGGTTTTATGGAGGCTCAGTTCAGGATGGTGGCTTGCTCCTCGA
>NZ_JAUNHK010000146.1 GCF_030523985.1 Deinococcus sp. | reverse complement strand
CGTAACAAGGTAACTGTACCGGAAGGTGCGGTTGGATCACCTCCTTTCTATAGGTCACGTTGACTTGCACCGATGGCGTCTAATGAGCAGCACTGGTCTTCAAAGACTGGTGCTGCTTTTTTATTTGCTTCTTTCCTGCACTTATGACACGGGAGGTAGATAAGCTGGATTGCCGCACGCTGGATACAGAGAAAGCAACTGCGCTCTTCGAGACCACAGAAAAGCGGGCGACGCTTTGAACATCGCCCGCCCTCTCCACTGCCACTTAGCGTTTGAGGCGGCGCAGGAGACCGTTCATTTCGGGCATTCTCAGGGCCAAAGCGCCGAGCAAATACACAGCCAAGCCGGCCCCACCGGCGACCACCAGCCCCACCATGCCCGGTACGATAAAACCAGGAGAGGGAAGCCAACGCGAGATGAACCAGGCCACTGCGCCTGCCAAGATGGCCAAGGGCACCACTTTAGCCAGGTGCTCACTGACCGCCTGCCAGGGGAAACCTACCGCCCGCTGATAGAGAGCAGCCAGAGCGCAGGCCATCAGCAAGCCGCTGAGCGTGGTGCTCAGGCCGAAACCGAAGAGACCCAGGAGCGGCACCAGCACTTTGTAGAGGCCGACTTCCAGCACGAAGCCGATGGCGCTGATGGTCACGGCTTCGCGGGTCCGCTCGCGGGCGTAGAAGGTCCGCAGCAGAATCGTCACCACGGCCCAGGGAATCAGGGCGAGTGCCCAGCCGGCCAGGATGCCCGCTCCCGCCTGGAATTTGTCGAGGTCAATATCTTGCCTGAGGTTGTAGACGCTGACCGCGTAGGGAGCCAGCACCACCAGCAGCGCACTGATGGGAGCGGCCAGAAAGGTGCTGGTGCGGATGGTCTGAGCCGTCAGCGCCCGGAACTCGGCCCAGTTGCCGTCGGCGGCGTGCTGGGAAAAGCGGGGAAACACGGCCAGAGCAGGGGAGACCACGAACAGTCCGTTCGCCATCGTGAACAGGGCTTCGGCGTTGCTGTAACCCGTTTGCGTGCCGGGCCGAAATTGCGAGGCGTCGGTGAGCAGGCGGGTGACGTACAGGTTCAGAAATTGCCGTGCTCCGGCTGTCAGGGTAAAAGGAGCCATCTGCACGAGCACCCGTTTCAGTGCGGGGTGTCCGGTCAGCCGGGGCTGGGGAAGCAGGCCAAAGCGTTTCAGGGCGGGCAATTGAACGACCAGTTGTGCCACGCCCCCCACCAGCCAGCCGAAGGCCAGCCACGTGGCATTGTCCGGCAGCAGCAGTAGGGCCGCGATGCTGGCGATGTTGAAGGCCACGGGCGCAAAGCTGCTTTCGCGGAAGTGCTCGTCCGAGTTGAGCAGGCCCATAGCGATGGCCGAGAGGCTGATGAGCATCAGAAACGGCATCACCAGTTGGGTCATGTAAATCGCCAGGGCGCGGTCAATGTTGGCGTCTGCCGAGGTCAGCAGGCCGACCACCCAGGGCGCGGCAAAGATGCCCAGCGCCATCAGCAGCAGGTTGATGGCAATCAGCAGGCCGCTGAACGACTGCGCCAGTTTGCGCCGTTCCTGGGCGTCCAGCGACTTGTAGACCGGGATGAAGGAATTGACGAGTGCGCCCTCGGCCAGCAGCTCACGCAGCAGGTTGGGCACCTTGACGGCGACATTGAACGCGTCGGTCAGCGAGGTGTCGAAGAGGTTGATGACCTGTTGGCGAACGACGCCCGACAGCCGCGAACCCAGCGTACCCGCCATCACAATAAGCGTGTTGGCCCGCAGCGATTTTTTTGGCGTCGGCGCGGGCGAGGCGGGGCCTTGTGGCGGCGCGTTGGGGTCGGGAGCGGGTGGGGGAACGGAAGAGCTTGAACTCACGCGGGATACTGTACTCGCTTGTGACGGATGGCACTTGCAAGTGTGTGGCTGAGCCGCCTTTTCCCCCTGCCCTCTCGCCAAGTGCCCTCCCGTGTGCTACACTTCCCGTTGCCCGCATTCGCGGAGAGGTGGCAGAGTGGTTGAATGCGTCGCTCTCGAAAAGCGGAGTACTCGCAAGGGTACCGTGGGTTCGAATCCCACCCTCTTCGCCAACAGAAAAGACCCGCCGGATAGACTGGCGGGCTTTTTTCTTTGCCTTGTTCAGTTCAGGAACAGCCCTTCGCCTGCGTCCATACTGCCAAAAGGCAGGCCCAGATGCTCGTAGGCGTGCGCCGTCGCCACCCGGCCACGCGGCGTGCGCTTGATGAAGCCGAGCTGGATGAGGTACGGCTCATACACGTCTTCCAGGGTCAAGGCGTCTTCACTGATGGCTGTCGCCAGGGTGTCTACCCCCACAGGGCCGCCCGCAAAGCGGTGAATCAGGGTTTCCAGATACTTCTTGTCGCGGTCATCCAGCCCTGCCGAGTCCAGCCCCAGTTTGTCGAGGGCGTCGTGGGCGCGTTCCATGCCGATGGCGCTGTCGCCCGCCACGTCGGCAAAGTCGCGCACCCGCCGCAGCAACCGCTTGGCGATTCGCATGGTGCCGCGTGAACGTGCCCCGATTTCCAGGGCCGCGTCCGGCTCCAGCCCGAAGCCCAGCAGTCGGGCGTCGCGTTGCAGGTTGGTCGAGATTTCTTCGGCGGTGTAGTACTCCAGATGCTCGATGATGCCGAAGCGCGAGCGCATGGGCGCGGTAATCAGGCCGGGGCGGGTGGTCGCGCCGACCAGCGTGAAGCGCGGCAGCGGCAGTTCGATGGTGCGGGCGGCTGGCCCCTGCCCCAGCACGATGTCGAGCTTGAAGTCTTCCATCGCGGGGTAGAGGTGTTCTTCGGCCACGCGCCCCAGACGGTGAATTTCATCAATGAACAGCACGTCGCCTTCCTCAAGCGAGTTGGTCAGAATGGCGGCGAGGTCGCCCGGCTTCTCGATGGCGGGGCCAGAAGTCACACGGATGTTGACGCCGAGTTCGTAGGCGATGATGTGGGCCAGGGTCGTCTTGCCCAGCCCGGGCGGGCCGAACAGCAGCGTGTGGTCGAGGGCTTCACGGCGGCCCCGCGCCGCCTGAAGGTAAACGCCCAGCTTGGACTTGAGTTTTTCTTGCCCGACGTATTCCGTCAGGGTTTTGGGCCGCAGCGCCGCGTCGTTGTTGCGGTCTTCGGGGTTGGGTGGAAGGGCAGTCATGCCCATCATTTTACGCTATTTGCGAAATCTGTATGCCCTGGTCAAGATTTGTTGCCGTAGTCGCGAATCAGGCCCGGCAGGTCGCGTTCCAGGGTGCCGTCCATCGCCTCGGCATTGTTGTAGACGCGCACGAAACGGCCCTGGGGGTCGATGATTCGCACCTCGTCCCCGTGAATTCGGGCGGCGACTGGGGCGCTGACAGGCGCGTCCTGGCCTTGTTCGCTGTGGGCTGTGTGGTCGCCGTGGCCTGCGGGTTCTTCGACCACGTTGCTGACGAAGAGGGCTCTGGCGGCGGCGTCTATGTTGGCGGGGGTTCCAGTCAGGCCCGTGAAATCGGCGTCGAACTTGTCGAGGTAATCACGCAGCACGTTGGGTGTGTCGTACACGGGGTCGACGCTGACCAGTTGCACCTGCACCCGCTTTTTCTGCTCGGGGGTCAGGGTCTTGTACACGCGGCTGAGGTTGGACAGCGTCAGCGGACAGACATCCGGGCAACGGGCGTACCCGAAGAACATCAGCCGCAGTCGCCCGTCCGACGCCGCCAGGGTCGTAGCCTGCCCCCGGTCATTGACGAGTGGGGTGGCGGGGACCGGCAGCGGGGTATCGAGCGCCGTGCCGCCGGCCAGCGCCGGGGGATTGACCGCCCGCAGCAGCAGCAGGGCCGCCAGCACAGCGGCAATGACAAGCAGGGCAGCGGTCAGCCATTTCATCCCCCCAGGCTAGGGCCGGGGCGCGGGCAGGGTGTCCCCTCCATCTTTTGCCGGATGACTCTGGTGCCCCGGTGCGCCATGCTGAATCATGCGGTTTTTCGGCACTCTGGTTTTTCTGCTGTTTGTGGCATTTCTGCTGTTTCTCGCCTGGCCCTACGTGCAGGACTCGGGCCGCTATGGCCGTCTGGTGTCGGCCCCGGTGCCGGTCAGCCTGCCCAATCCGCTGCCGGGCCGCCCCCTCACCGACACCTGGGGCGGAGCGCGGAGCGGTGGCCGCACCCATGAAGGCATCGATATCTTCGCCAAACGCGGCACGCCGATTCTCTCGACCACCGAGGGCGTGGTGCTGAATGTCGGCCCCAACAACCTCGGCGGGCGCACCGTGATGATTCTGGGGCCGGGCGGACAGCGCCACTACTACGCCCATCTGGAGAAATACCCCGAACTGGAGCGCGGCGATTGGGTGGACGCGGGCGACGTGGTGGGCTACGTGGGCGACAGCGGCAACGCCAAAGGCACCCCGCCGCATCTGCACTACGGCATCTATACGGCGGGGGGGGCGATCAATCCTTATCCGTTACTGAAGGCGGGGCAGCGCTAGGGCTTCAGGCGGCTCTTTCGAGCATCAGCCGCCGCTCGAGGTCGTCCAGCGCCTCCTGGTAAAGCGATTGGGGCAACTGGGTCACGACGGCCAGGAAGGTGGCGGCGTCGTGCAGGCTGGCGTGGTGACTTTCGTGCGACCAGCCCGGGCCTTCCGCCATCAGAATGACGCGGGTCTGGGAAAGAAGAAACCGGACGCGGCCCTCCCCCGTCCGCGTATCGCTGAAATGACGAATCACGTTCATGTCCATAGCGTAACGCCCGGAGATGACAATTCCATCACCCAAAATGATGAGTTCTTCAGAGACAGGGCCGCCCTTTCGGGGGAGAGGGCAGCCCCGCATTCCCATCCGCCGAAGGGGCGGCCCCTCTAAACTACGGGTCTGTTCTGGCGGCCCAGGGCCGAGGGAGGTGGAAAGGTGGCGACCAAAGAAGATGTCCGCGCACGGCT
>NZ_JAUNHK010000001.1 GCF_030523985.1 Deinococcus sp. | reverse complement strand
CCAAGACGGTGTGGCACGCCGAAACCACCAAGGCCGCCGCCGCACGGGGCTACAGCACCGCCACCGATGTCGCGGATTACCTCGCCCGCAACGGCCTGCCTTTCCGCGAGGCGCACGAGGTCGTGGGTGGGCTGGTGGGCCTTGCCAGCCGCTCTGGTCGACAACTCTGGGAATTGACCGACGAAGAATTGTGCTCGGCCCATCCACTCCTTTCCGCTGAAGTCGCCCAGAAGCTGACCGTAGAAGAAAGCGTTCGCAGTCGCCAAAGCTTTGGGGGCACTGCACCAGAGCGGGTGCGCGAGGCGATTGAGGCGGCGAAGCGGCAGATGGCTGAAGGCTGAAGGCAGATGGCGAAGTCTGTTCAAAATCGTGCTGAAGTGCTTCGGGCCATCGCCGCGCACCGTGAGGAACTGGCGGCGCTGGGCGTGGCGGAGGTGTGGCTCTTCGGTTCGGCGGCGCGTGACGAGTTGCGCCCCGACTCGGATATTGATGTGCTGGTGCGGCTTTCGCGTCCGCTGGGTCTGGCGTTTTTCGACATCGCCCCCGCTCTGGAAGGCTGGTTGGGGCGGCGGGTGGAGGTAGGGACATTCGACGGCCTGCACGAGCGGGCCCAGGCCCAGGCACAACGAGAGGCCGTGCGTGCCGCGTAGCGATGCCGAGCGTGTGGCCGATGCGCTGCAATCGGCACGTCTTGCCGTAGATTTTGTCGCCGCGATGAGCTTGGGCGACTTGACCGCCGACCCCCGAACCCTGGCCGCCCTCAAATACGAGTTGCTGGTTCTGGGGGAAGCTCTGGGAAGCGTCAGCGAAAAAACGCGTCTCGGTGCCGCCCAGCTGCCGTGGTCGCAGGTGCGGGGTCTGCGAAACGTCATCACACACGAATATTTCCGGGTCTCGCCTGCCATTTTGTATCAAGTCGTCACTGCCGACCTGCCTGAACTTATCCCGGCCTTGGAAGCCTTGCTCAACGACTTGGAGTTGAAGACAGATGACTGACCAGGCGAAGCCCCTTTTTTTCAATCTGGACGGCACGCTGCTGCAAAAGCGCGAGCGGGAGTGGGCGCACCACCTCGCCCAGCCAGACGAAAATCCGCTGACCACCCGCGCCGACTTTGCCGGGGGCTTCACGTTGGAAAATGACCTGTGCGTCTACACCCAGAACCCCAAACACTTTGACGGGCTGCCCCACTCCGGCCTCATCGTCACCAAGCGTCCATGCGAAACCGTCTTTGACCTGACACCCGCCGAAGCCGCCGCCGTCCATGCCCTGCTGCACGAAGTCCGCGCCTATCTGGATGCCACTGTTCAGCCCGACGGCTACACCGTAGGCTGGAACGTCTACCCGGCGGGCGGGCAGCACATCCCGCACGTTCACCTGCACGTCATCCCGCGCTGGAACACCGACGCGGCAGCGGGGGCGGGTGCGCGGTACTTCCTCAAAGCTGCGGCCCAGGCCGCCGAACGACGAAGTTAAGCATCTCGAAGTTAATCTTTAGATTAACCGAGCGGAGCGAGTATCGAAAAAAGTACGTCGAACCGGGAATGAAGCGTTTTCGGTTCTTTCCCGAAAATGCGAAATGTTAGGTTCGACGTACTTAGGCCGCCTACCCATTGCCATCAGCCACCCGCACCCAAAAGGAGTTTTCCCCTTGACCCTCTCCGACAAACACATTCGCCTGCTGCAAGCTGGCCCCGACGACTTTGAAACGGTCAAATCCCTGCTCCGGCAGGCCGAGTTGCACACTTCCAGCGTGACCCCCGAAGGCTCGACCTATTGGATCGCTTTTCTCGACGGCAAGCCCGGCGGCTGCATCGGCCTGGAGCACGGGCAGGGCGTGTCGCTGATTCGCTCGACGGCGGTGCTGCCCGATTTTCGCAGCCACGGCCTGGGGCGGGCGCTGGTGCGGTCGGCCCTGACCCACGCGACCCTGCGCGGCGACCACACGGTTTACCTGTTTTCCTCCGAGGCGGGCGACTACTGGAAACGCTTCGGCTTCGTGCCCAGCACGGCGGCAGAGGTCGAGGCCGCCATCCCCGAAGCGCCGCAGGTCAAAAGCGGCATGTGCAAGGGTTGGATTCAGGAAGAACAGGTCTGGAAGTGCCAACTGGCACAGCCGGAGGTCGCGGGGTGAGTCAGACAGCCTGCGCCGCAGCAGGTGTCCTGCGCTATGCTGCGCCCACAGAAAAATTTGCCCGGCAAGGGCTGGAACTGGGCAGCGCGGCGGCCTGGTGTTCCGCTTCTGCCGCAGGAGGACTGCATGACCGATACCACTCTGACCACCCGTCTGGCGAACGCTGCCGACAAACCCAATGTGACCCGCGTGTTTTCCGAAGCCGGGCTGGACACCGACGCCACGCTGGAAGGTGGCACGACCTACTGGATCATGGAGCGCGACGGGCAGGCCGTCGGTGCGGTGGGCTTGGAACACGGCGACGGGGTCAGCCTGTTGCGTGGAGCCGCCGTGACTCCGGCAGCGCGGGGGCTGGGCCTGGGGCGTCAACTCGTCATCAGTGCGGTCGAGTACGCACGGGGCCGGGGCGACCGGGCCATCTACATGTTTTCCAAGGGGGGCAACTGGGAAACCTTCGGCTTTACTCAGATTCCGCTGGCGGTGGTCATGGGCGAAATCCCCGACGCGCCGCAGATTCAGGCGTACAAGGCACGCGGCGAGCGGCCCGGCGGCACAACCTGGATGCGCGACCTGACCAAGTAAGGGTCGCCACGTCCGTGCGGGCGGGGGAGAGGCGACTATGACCTTTCTCGCGCTCGATTCCATTGCCATTCCTGACCTCCACCCCGACGCGCCGCTGCATGAGCGTAAGGCGCGGCTGTCGGACATCGAAGCCATTCACGAACTCATCGGCTACTGGGCGGCACGGGGGCTGATGTTGGTGCGTTCGCGCCCGCTGCTGGCGGAAACCATCCGTGACTTTCATCTGGTGCTGGCCGACGCCCACGAGGGCAAATCCGGCGGGCTGGCGGGCGTGTGCGGGCTGCACATCCTGGCCCCCGACCTGGCCGAAGTGCGCGGTCTCGCCATTCACCCCGCCATGCAGGGCCGGGGACTGGGCCGCCAACTGGTCGCCGCCTGCGAAGCCGAGGCCCGCGCCCTGAACCTGCCCGCCCTGTTCGCCTGGACGTATCAGCAGGGCTTTTTCGAAAAGTGCGGTTTCTGGCGTATCGAAAAGACCAGCCTGCACCCCAAGGTCTGGAGCGAGTGCCAGCGCTGCGCCTTCTTCGAGAACTGCAACGAAATCGCCATGTTCCGCGAACTGACCTGAGGTAGTTGGTTATGTTATTTACGTAAAAAAAGATAAGCCATCTGGCTCATGACCAAGCGTTCGTTGTTCGCTATGCTCTGGTCATGAACAAGAATGTTCTGGTGACGGCGGGGCTTCTGGCTCTCGGGTCTGGCGCGCAGGCGGCGAGCTTGGCGGGGCATCTTCCGGCGGGGGCGCTGCTGACCTTCGAGACGCACGACGCGCAAAAGGCGTTCGGGCGCATCGTGGGGCTGGGGGCCGACGCCGCCGCCAAATTTGGGCAGAGCGAAGACCTGACGGGGGCAGTCAAGGGCATCAAACAAGTGCTCAACGGCTCGCTCGCCGATGAAGCGGTGGTCGGTGTCTTCGCGGTGGGCAAGCCGGGGAAGCCCTTCATGCCACAGGTGCTGGGGGCCACGCGGGTGTCGGCGGAAGCCCGTGGCCTGCTGCGTGACCTGATTCCCGACAAACCCGGCGCACGGGTGGGCAACTACACCTTCTCGCGTCAGGGCAGCGTGTTTGTCGGCATGTCGCAGAACATGGCGTACTTCTCCACCGACAAAGACCTGCTGATGGCCTACCTGGGCCGACTCAGTGGCAAGGCTGCGCCCCGCTTGATGGAATCGGCGGCTTACACCATGCCTACGCGCTCGATAGGGCAGCAGGAAATGTCGCTGTACATGAACTTTTCGGGTGCGGCCAAGGTCGTTCGCAGCCAACTGGGACAGTGGGGCTTTCCGCGCCTGCTCTCGCCGCTGGTGGACGCGCTCGACACCCTGGGCCAGTACGCGGGCGGCCTGACGACCAATGCCGGGGGGCTGACCAGCGCCGGGGCGCACGTGGTCAACACGGCGGGCAAGGACAAAGCACTGGCCCGAGTGCTGACGCACCAGACCACCTTCGGCGTGGCGAACATCATCCCCGCCGATGCCGAGTCCGTGGTCGCCAACGCTTGTGCGCCGGAGAGTAGCCCCTATACCGCCCGCTGGCTCACCCGGTTCGATCTGCTCGACCCGTTCGGCTTCCTGAGCGACAGCCAACTCGCCAGCCACCTCGAACGCTCGGCGCAGTACCTCGGGGACGAGTGCGCCCAGGTCGCGTTGGCGGGCAGCACGGTCAGTTCGTTCGACTCGCAGACCGACCCGCTGGCGAGCATGGCCCATAGCCTGTACTACCAGCGCGTGCGTGACCGCGCCCTCGCCGAAGCCGAATTGCCCGGTTATGTCGCCAGCGTCAACAAGGCGTTCCAGGGGGTCGGGCAGTCGCTGGGTGAGCTGCTGAAAAACAAGGACTTGCCTGACGAAGCGGCGACGGCCCTGGGTCAGGTGGGCGACCTGGGCAGCGCCCTGTCCGACCTGAAGATGGTCTACGGTTTCCGGGGCGACTATGTGGTGTTTGCCTTCAGCGACTCGGCCCTGAAGAAAGCGCTCGACGAAACTGCGCCCGTCCTCGGCAGCGACCCGACCTTCCAGGCGGCGCAGTTGCCCCAGACGGGTGCGGGCTGGCAGTACGGGCGCAACCTGCCCGACCTGACGCCCGAAGACTTTGGCCTGGCCCTGGACGGCGCAGAAGCGGAAGATACGGGCCTCGACCTGACCGGCGAAGAATATGCCGACCTAACCGACGAGGAACGGGCTCAACTCGAAGAACTCGACGCCCTGCTGGCCGAACTCGGGCCGGACGGCCCCAGCGCCGAGCAGCAGGTGGGCCTGGTCATGGCTGACCTGTTCAACCGTTACGACGGCATGACGGCCTCCAAAGCGGTGCGCGGCAATGTCGTTCTCAGCAAATCCAACGTGCTTTACCGCTGGTAGCGCGCCTGTGTAGACGGCCGGGCCTCTCCTTCGGCGGGTGGCCCGGTCCCCTTTTATGCGGCTGGCAGTGTCAACAACCATTGGCTGGTTCTACGGGTCATCGGCTCTAGACGGGTCGCCTGCTCAGGGAAAGGGGAGGGGGCCGCCGAATAGGGCAGAATAGGGGGAAGGCGGGACTCGGGTCTCGCGCGCTAAACCATGAAATCCGCCCAGCGAGGCGATATGGAGGTAAGAACATGATTCGCAAGGAACGCGCCATTCTGGCCCTGGAAGACGGCACCGTGTACCGGGGCTACGCCTTCGGACACCGGGGCGAAACGGTGGGCGAGGTGGTCTTCAACACGTCCATGACGGGCTACCAGGAAATCATGACCGACCCCAGCTACAACGGTCAGATCGTCACCATCACCTACCCCCATGTCGGCAACTACGGCGTCGCCATCTATGACATGGAGAGCAACAAGCCCTACGTACGTGGCTTCATTTCCCGCGAATTCAGCGGCGAGTACTCCAACTACCGCGCCCAGCAGTCGCTCGAAGAGTTCATGCAGGCGCACGGCGTGGTGTCCATTCAGGGCATCGACACGCGGGCGCTCGTTCGCCGCCTGCGCACGGGTGGTGTGGTCAAGGGCGTGATTGCCCACCGCAGCTACACCCACCCCGACGACCCCTACGGCGAGTTCACGCCTGCCGAGGAACAGGTCTACGTGCAGCGGGCGCTAGACCACCAGGACATCGACGGTCACGACATGACCAAAGAGGTGACCACGGCCCTGCCCTACGCCTTCCCCACGCTGCGCCAGGGCAAGCGCGTCGTCCTGATGGATTTTGGGATCAAGCACACCATCATCGAGCGCCTGGCCGAAGTGGGCATCGAACCGATTGTGGTTCCGGCGCATACCACTCCGGCCCAGATCATGGCGCTCCAGCCACACGGCCTTTTCCTGAGCAACGGCCCCGGCGACCCCGCCGCTCCCACGTATGCCCATCAAACGGCCTGGGAAATGATGGGACTGCTCCCCACCTTCGGCATTTGCCTCGGCCATCAGATTCTGGGACTGGCGGCAGGCGGTAAGACCTTCAAGATGAAGTTCGGGCACCGGGGCGGCAACCAGCCCGTCAAGAACCTGCTGACCGGAAACGTCGAGATCACCAGCCAGAACCACGGCTACGCGGTGGACCTCGACAGCATTCCGAACGGCGCCTTCGTGGCGACCCACGTCAACCTCAACGACGGCACCCTGGAAGGCATGGCCCACAGCCGTTACCCCGTCTTCTCGGTGCAGTACCACCCCGAGGCCAGTCCCGGTCCTCACGACAGCCGCTACCTCTTCGACCGCTTTATCGAGGAAATCGATGCTTTCGATGGTGGAAACGGTACTCCCATTTCTAAAGCAAGTGCTGGGCGTCTGGGGGTTTGACAACTGCCTAAGGGCGCGGAATCATGTTCGCAGAAGGTTCACCTACGTGAGATTTATCCGTTTTCCGAAACACTTTGTGATAAATCTCATGAAAACCTTCTCGCGTTAGGGCATTATGATAGGTGTCACGCTTGTACTCACCTGGCCGTGAGTGCAACGTGAGCGACAGAAAAGTGTGTTTTGAAGCATAGAGCCATCTGACGTATTCGGGCGCCTGTCGGATGAGGAGCGAGTGGCGCGACCGACAAAGCCGTGTTCGCACGATTTGTCGGTTTTTTAGTTGCTGTCTGGATCGTATCTCTGTTCCTCAAGGAGTCATCATGAAGAAATCCTGGTCTTTTATCGCTCTGGTTGCCGCCCTCGCCGTAGGTACCGCTTCTGCCGAAGAGCAGCCCACTGCCGCTGGCACGAAGATTATCAACGAGGCGGAAATCACCTTCACCCCCGAGCCCACGAAGGACAACCCCAATCCCCCGAGCGTGACGGTGACGACTCCTCCTGTCGAAACGGTCGTCGTGCCCGTGCCCAGCTTCACCATTACCCCCAACGACGGCAGCACCGACACCACCAAGCCCGACTACACCGACCCTGGTCAAACCGGCACCGTCAAGCCCTGTGACAAGGACGTCAAGTTTGTCTACAAGCTGATCAACACCGGTAACGTCAACGGTGAGTCCTACACCCTGACCAACACCCCGGATCCCACCGGCGCGGTCAAGACCCCCGAGAACATCCGTTACTACATCGACAGCAACGCCAACGGTCAGCTTGAAGCCGCCGAGATTGCTGCCGGTGCTGTCACCACCATCACCAACGTGGCTATCGGCCAGACGGTGCAGTTCATCCAGGTCTATGACATCCCCTGCACGGCGACCAGCACCGACAAGTTCGGTGGCGACCCCACCGGCACCCGCAACGACAACCCCAACTTCAACAACGACCCCAGCGTTCCCCAGGACGGCAACAACTCCAACGTGGTGACCGTGGACCGTAAGGACGGCGTTGTGATCGGGCCTAAGGCTGACGCCGACGGCAACGGCAACCCCGTGACCCCTGCTTACCAGAGCCCCGAAGGCATCACCATCACTCCCACTGCCAGCGACAGCCAAGTGGCGACCGTCACCACGCTGCCCAGCGGCCAGCTGACCGTGACCTTCACCAACACGCTCCAGAACACCGGTAACCGCACCGACACGTTCGAGCTGACCCAGACCAACAACTTCCCCGCCGGCACTACGGTCGTTTTCAAGGACGCCAACGGCAACACCCTGCCTGACGCGGACGGCGACGGCAACCCCGAAGTGCCCGGCCTCGCTCCCAACGCGACCGCCGACATCCAGGTCATCGTGACCCTGCCTGCGGGCACCACCGCGCCTCAGCTGGCCGGTCTGCCCTCGGTGGTCATCACCACCACCAGCCAGAACGACCCCACCAGGAGCGACAAGACCACCGACATCATCGAAGTCAAGGTGCCCGGTCTGTCCTTCGGTGACCCCACCCCCAACACCCCCGGCGGTGATCCCACCATCCCTGGTACGCCTGCGGTTGACGTTCCCGGTAACCCCAGCAACCCTGTCAAGCCCGGCAACCCCGAAACCTGCACGGCCCCCATCCGCAGCTACCTGCCGATGGAAATTGCCAACCTGGGCAGCCAGGACGACACCTTCACGGTCACCGGCACCGCGCCTGTCACGGTCCTGAACGCCGATGGCACCGTGAACCCCACTCCCGTCATCGTGCCTGTGACGTACTACAAGGATGTCAACGGCGACGGCAAGCTGGACGCTGGTGACACTGCCTTGGTCAACGGCAACACCGGCCCCATCAAGCCCGGCGAAGAAGTCAAGCTGATTGCTGTGGTCGACGTGCCCTGCGCCGCCGCCAAGCAGACCATCACCCTGAACCAGGAAGCCAAGTCGAACACCAACCCCAACGTCAAGGTGCCCGACACCAACGACACCATCACGGTTGGCGACAACGGCGGCAAGCCCACGGTCACCAAGACGGTCGACTTCAAGGAAGCCAAGCCCGGCGACACCCTCACCTACACCATCATCGGCAAGAACACCACCAACGCCAACGTCACCAAGGCTCTGGTGTGCGACACCCTGCCAGCGAACACCACCTTCGTCAGCTTCGTCGCGACCACCACGGCTACCGGTACGGTGCTGTACTCGACCGACGGCGGCACCACCTGGAGCGCGACGGCTCCTGCGACGGCGGGCACCAAGCTGTGCGCGGCTGTTGATACGGACGGCAACAACCTCATCAACACCAGCGACATCCTGAAGCCCGGTCAGACGGTGAACGTGACCTTCAAGGTCAAGGTGAAGTAAGGCCCCTTGCCAAGCGGCGCACGCTCTGCCCTTGGGCGGGGTGCGCCGCTTTCGCTCACTTGTTCATGTAAGACTTCTCCTTTTCGTATCCCTCACAACAAAAGACACCCGTTTTTGAAGTCAACCCTGAGTTTGGGAGGCAACGTGCAACAATCCCTTGGACTGAAACAGTCTCGCCTAAAGTTCACCGCGCCGCTGCTGGCGCTGAGTCTCGCGCTGAGCACTCCCGCCCTGAGTGCTGGAACGCCTGCGGGCACGGTCATTCGTAACCAGGCCACCCTGGACTATGTGCTGCTCGATGGTCAGCCCGGTCGTGTGCCCAGCCCCGTGGTGGAAACGGTTATCAACCCGGTCTGTAGCGCCAGCGTCACACCGAACGGCAGCGTCAGTGCGCCTGGGCAGAGCATCACGCTCGACCCCGGTGGCACGGGCTTCCTGCGCTATCAGCTCTCCAACGCCGGGAACGTGAGCAGCCTGTATAACCTGAGCGCAGTCACGGAAACGGCGTCGCAGTTCACGCCACAACTGACCATCTACCAGGACACCAACGGCAACGGTGCGGTGGATGCAGGCGAATCTGCTGTGACGAGTACCACGGTAGGGGCCGACCAGACCGTGAACCTGCTGGTTCGGGTTTCGGCGGCGGAAAGTGCGCGTGGCACGGCCTACCCCAACCTGATCGCGAGCTGCACGAGTAACAGCGTGGACACTGCGGGTGGTCGTGATGCCGACAACGTGGCTCAGGTGCTCCTGACCGACCCGCCCGCGCTGGCGCTGCAAAAGACCTTTGCCCCCACCGAGGTGCGCCCCGGCGAAGAAACCACCGTCAATGTGGTTCTGAGCAATACGGGCGGCACCTCGCAGGAAGCGGTCGTCACCGACTTCCTCAACACGGCGGACATGCGCGACTTCACCTTCGTGAGTGGCAGCGCCCGCCTCGGTGGAACAGCTGCCGCCGCTGCGGTCCTCGAATACACCGCCGATGGCGTCACCTGGAACACCACGCAGCCCCAGACGGTTCTCGGCATCCGGGCACGGACGCCTGCTGTCGCCCAGGGCGGCAATCTGGTGCTCACCTTCCGGGTGCAGGCTCCGCGTGTAGACGCCACCACCCGCCGCAACGTGGCGACGGTGACGAGCGGCGGAGCCACCATCGACGCCTCTGCCGTGGTAACCATCCGCCCCGAGCCGGGCATCGCACTCGGGCCGCAGGGCAACCCGCAGGCCCTCCCCGGCGGCGAACTGAGTGCCAACGACCGTCAGGTGCGCGAGCAGGCGCTCGGTGGTCAGGTCGTGTGCTTTACCCACACCGTGCAGAACCTGGGTGACCTGCCCGATACCATCACGACGCGTGTAGAAAACCTGACTGCCGGAGCGGAAGCCCAGCTTCGCGACCTGGCGGGACAGCCCCTTTCCGGCAACGCCTTCGTGGTCACCCTCGACCCGCAGGCCACCGCCGATTTTCAGGCCTGCTATGTCACCGAGCCGACGGAGCCCACACGGGTCGAAGCCACGCTCATCAGCGAAAGCTCCAAGGGAGCCGCGCCCAACCGCACCATCGACCAGATCACGACCGTCTACCCCAACACCATCGGCTTGACCAAGGTCAGCGACCGGGGCAACGGCACGCTGGTGGGTCCGGGTGAGGAGATGACCTACACCCTGAGCTTCACCAACAGCCTGCCTGTGCCGCTGCTGAACGTGGTCGTCCGTGACCCGCTGAGCATCGTCTACCCGCCCGGCACCGGTGTGAAGCCCAGTGCGGTCACCGCGCCCGTATCCAAGCTCTCGGCAAGCGCTGTGAACCAAAGCGTCACCAGCCAGAGTGTCTTGAAGGCGCAGGCGACGGGAACCGCCGTCGAATTCCTGAGTGCTGATCGGGGCGGCGTGCTGGAAAACGGCGAGGTCGTCTGGCGTCTGGGCACAGTGCAGCCCGGCGAGACGGTGACGCTGACCGTCAAGATCCGCGTTCCGGCAGACGCAGTCGACGGCGCGGTTCTGATCAACACCTTCAACGTGACGAGCGACCAGTTCACCACGCCGCTGGTCTCGCCGCCCACCAACAACACCGTCTTCAACAGCGGCAACTTCACCCTGATCAAGGAAAGCAACCCGCCCACGGTCAGCTTCGGTGAGGAAGTCACCTACGTCTTCACCGTGACCAACAACAGCGCCACGCTGCCTCTGACGAACATCGAGATCAAGGACGTGCTGCCGGTGGGGCTGAACTACATCGCCGGAAGCAGTGGCTACCGCGCCACGACGGCCGTGGGTACGGACTTCACGCCGGTTGACCCGCGCATTGATGCCGCCACCCGCACCTACGTCTGGACGATTCCGCTGATTGAACCGGGCAAGAGCGCCCAGGTTCGCTTCAAGGCCACCGTGACCCCGGAAGCCGACCCGCAACTGCGTAACAACGCGGTGGCCCGCGCCGTGGCGAGTGACCGTGAAACCCAGACCAAGAACGCACAGGTTCTGAACAAGGTGGAACCGCTGAGCTTCGGGGTCAACAACGCCGACCTCGTCGGGTACGTGTTCCTTGACCGCAACCGCAACGGCGTCTACGACTACCGCGTGGACCTGCCTTGCCCCAAAGCCCGCGTCATTCTGGCGAACGGCCGCATTGCCGTGACCGACGCCGAAGGGCGCTACCACTTCCGCAACGTGCGCGAACAGACCTGGGGCCTGCGCCTCGACCCCAACTCGGTGGCGCTGCCCAGCCTGAAGATGCCGCAGGACAGTGGCCTGCCCGGTAGCCGTCAGGTGTACGTTCGCAACCTGACCAGCGTGGACTTCCCGCTGGCCCCCGACGGCGGTGACATCGCCGTAATTCGTGACACCACGCTGCGAATCACCGGCGGTCCTGAAGGGGCGCAAAAGGCCATGCAGGTGAACAAACAGGTCTTCACGACCGAAGATAAGGGGGTGTACCGCGTGCAACTGATTCTGAGCAACAGCCAGCCTCTGCCCGGCTTTACCCTCACCGATCCGCTGCCCCAGGGCGCACAGCTCGTGGACGGCGAAAATATTCTGAACTTCGACCCGCTGCCGACGGGCGAACGTGCGGTGACCTACCGCTTCCGTTGGCTGGGCGATTCCAAGGCCGCCGTCACTGACCCGACGGCAAGCTGGAGGTACTGAGAGTGAAACGCGCCATTACCACCCTGACGGCGGCGCTGCTGGGCGCGGCGACCGCCCAGGAAATCGCGACGTCTCTGCCCCTCACCTCCGTCGGCAACAAGCTGATGTGGACGGTGGGCGACCAGGAACTGAAACTGGTGGTCGGGGTTTCTTCCCGTGTGCAACTGGATGTCTATGGGGCGCAGTTCGACCCCCAGGACTACCGCAGCCCCGACTACTACGGTGACGAGAACTACTCCACCGAGAAGCCCAAAGCCCCCGTGTCGAGCACCTTCGTCCTGACCAATGCCGAGGGCGAGGTCGTCAAAGAATTCGACTACGGCCTGGGTGCCCAGGACTGGCAGACTTTCATCAACGAAGACCTGCCCGCCGGAACCTACACCCTCAAGGTCACCACCGAGGGCAACGGCAAGAACACCTTCGCTTTCCGCCTGAACTCCATCAGCGCGGCGGTGCAGGCAGACCACCTCAACGTCACGGTTCGCAGCAACGACTGGGTTCCGGCGCTGAACGTCTACAACCCCGGCGGCGCGATGTCGCTGCGGATGTACGACGGCGACGGCCCCAAGGAACTGGAAGCCGAACTGCGTGACGCCGAGGGCAACACCTACCCCATCAAGGTCAGCGGTCAGTTGGAGTGGGACGACATTCAGGTTCCCGAAGCCAAAGGCAACTACACGGTCTACCTGCGTCAGCCCAAGGACACCTTCCAGTACTCCAACACCGTCGGTTTCGAGCTGACGGGTGCGCCCATCACGGTCGTCAACGCCGACACCACCGGCAAACTGCAACTGGTGGCCGAGCTGGTGCTGCCCGACGAAACGCTGCCGACCCAGGCCACCGTGCAGGTGGGCGAACAGGCTTACGAAGTGCAGGGCTCCGCCGGGCCGTTTACGCTGCCCGCGCAGGAATACGCTCTGGAAGCCGAGCCGATTAAGGGCGCCGAGGTCACCATTGACCAGACGGCGGTCACGGTCGAGAAGGAGCAGACCAAAACCGTCAAGGTGCAGGTCAAGCCCCAGATGGACCTCAGCTTCAGCGCCGACAAGCCTGAAGTGTGTGTGGGCGACGTGGTCAAGTTCACGGCCCGCGCCACCACCGAATTCGAGCGCCAGCCGCTGCCCGCCAATGTGCAGGTCAAGCTGCCCAAGGGCTTTACGGCAGATGGCGAAACCTCGGTGACGGCCCGTGTGGACGCCGCCAACCCTGGGGTGCTGGTTTTCGAGGCCAAGGCTGGCCCGGAAGCGGCTGGGCAGGTCAGCGCAACCGCGACCCTGCTGCCCTGGAACAAGAGCCAGAACCTCGACCTGCGGGTGCTGCCGACGGCGACCCAGATCGAACTGCGCCGCGCCGAACTCTCCGAGGTCAAACCCGGCGAAACGGTGACGGTGACGCTGACCCTCAAGAACACCAGCACGGTAGCGGCCCCCTACCAGCTCACCGACAACCCCGGCGAGCGTCTGGAAGCCCTCGACCCCGCGACTTTCAGCGGCGAGTTGCAGCCCGGCGAGGAAAAGACCCTCAGCTACCGCGCCCGCGTGAAGGGCGAGGAAGCCGGACAGGGCGACCTGCAAGCGACCCTCAGCAGCGCCTGCGACAGCCAGCAGACGGTGGTCGGCACGCTGACGGTGACCCCGCCTCCGCCTCCCGCCAAGACCGTGGTGGCGGTGCAGCGCGAAAGCACGGTGCGGATTCCCTTCGATTCTCCGAAGGCCGCCACCCAGATCGTCATTGCCCACCAGCCGCCCAAAGACGCGACCTACGTGGCGGGCAGCAGCACGCTTAACGGCAAAGCCCTGACCGACCCCCAGACCGGGCCGAGCGGCAAGCTGTACTGGACGACGCCGGGTGCGCCGCGTGGCGTGCTGACCTACAAAGTCACCCACGAAGGTGCGCTGGGCGCCCTCGAAAGCCCCACCCTGGTCGGCAAGTACGCCAAGAACAACCTGGAAGTCCTGGTCGGTGACGGCAACCTCGACGACCTGAACGGGCTGCGTCCGGTCAGCGTGCAGGCCGAGGTCCAGGAAAACCCCGGCGAACTCAAGCTGCCTGCCGCCGGAACCATCTACCGTGACCGCGACCGCATCACGGTGGCCGTGCAGGGCAACATGGACGACGCGTCTCTGCCGACCGTCAACGGCGTGGCTGTGGATGCCGCCACCCTCGGCAAAAAGGTCACCGACCCCGGCAAGGGAACGCAGCGCCGCGAGTTTTTCGGTCAGGTGCTCAAGCCCGGCGAGAACGTGATCGCTTACGGCGGGCAGCAGGTCAAGGTGTACCTCGCCGGTGTGCCGGTTACCGCCGAACTGACCCCGGAGCAACTGGTGGCCGACGGCGTGACGCCCATCAAGGTCGGCATCAAACTGCTTGACGCGGCGGGCCTCCCTAACGGCAGCACGGTGACGGTGCAGACCTCGCTGGAACCCGAGCGCCGTGACGCCCAGCCGACGGTGGGCAGCTACCAGATCACCCTCAAGGACGGCGAGGGCGTGCTGGAAATGCAACCCCTCAATGCTCCGGTGCGCTTCGACGTGAAGGTGCTGGTGGGCGACAAGCCCGTCGTCCGCAGCTTTGAGGCCGTGCCGAGCAAGACCCGCGTCGGTATCGGTACAGTGTCGGCAGGTGCTCTGCTGGGCAGCGGTGGCGCAGCCGCGGGCGAAGTTCGCGCTGCGGGCTACCTCGAAACCCCTATCGGTGAAGGCAAACTCTACGTGGCCGGAGCCGGAGCGATGACGGCGGAGCGTGGAACGAACGGACAGTTCGCCTTCGCGCAGGACAAGAAGGCGGGCCTGCCCAACACTGCTAACCCGCTGGAGCGCTACCCCACCTACGGTGACGCCAGCGTTCACGACATTCCGCTGCAAGGCATTGACCCGGTGGCCTTCCGCTACGAGCACCCCCGTTTCAACGTGCAGTACCGCCAGTCGGCGCTGCCGGTGGACGTGTTCAACCTCGGCATCAACCCCACGGCCCTCAGCGGCTATACCCGCACCAACCCACAGGTGTCGGGCTTCGTGGCGGCGCTGCCCAAGGGCGAGGTGCAGGCCGAGTTCCCCGCCGACGGCACCCGCGTCCTGAGCCTGGGCAAGGCGAACCTGCTGGCCGACAGCGAAGTGGTCGAGGTCGTCTCGGTGGATGCGCGTACCGGAGCCGAGCAGATCAAGCGTCTGCAACGCCTGCGCGACTACACCGTGGACTACTCCAGCGGCGTCGTGTACTTCCAGAAGGCCGTCGGCCTGACCGATGAGGAAGGCAACAACCAGCTGGTGCGCGTTCGCTACCGCCTGGACGACCCCATGACCCAGCGCCAGATTGCCTGGGGCGTGCAGGCCAGCACCCGCCTGATGCAGGACCGCCTGACCCTGGGCGCGGCGGCGGTGGCCCTCGACGGGACGACCAGCGTAGGCGTTCGCGCCCGCTACGCCGACGGTATCAGCCGCGCCGACCTGCTGACCGCCTACAGTGGCGGCGGCGTGATGGTGACGGGCACGGCCAACGTGCAGGCCGAGCGCGTGCAGGCCAACGGCAGCGTGCGCTACCAGGACCCCAAGTACACCGGCCTGAACCAGGTCGAAAACGGTCTGGCCGTCAGCGGCGACGCCGCCTACAAGGTGACGGACCGCCTCGGCGTGGGCGTGTCGGGCTACTACCGCAAGAATGCCCGTACCGACGACCAGGTGGGCAAGGACGGTGGCTACGCCGACGTGAAGGCGACCTACGACCTCAAACCCTTCACGGTGGGTCTGGGCGTGCGTGCGGGCTTCGGTGACCAGAAGGGCTTCGGATTGGTGGGCAGCGCGGGCTACAGCAAGAGCGGCTACGTCGTCAAGGTCGAGCATGCCCAGCCTATCGGCGGCGAACTGACCCCGACGACCACCGTTACGGCGACGGCACCTATCCGCGAGAACGTGACGTTGACTGCCCGTGACGAAGTGCGCTGGGGCAAGGACAGCCGCGCCTCGGTGGGCCTGAACTCGCGCTTCGGCATGACCAACGTGGCGGTCAACTACGACCTGCCCGGTGCAGACGGCTGGGGCAACCGCGCCCGTTTCGGGATGGACACCACCCTGCCCATCAACGACAAGGTGTCGCTGGGCCTCAACGGTGGCTACCTGCTCGACCTCGCGGGTGACGACGACGGCTGGAACGCCGGGGCGAGCTTGCGCTACAAGGACGAGCGTCTGGTGGCGACCCTGGGCAGCGACGTGTCGCACAAGCAAGACGGCTTCCGCGTGGCGCTCAAGGGTGGCGCGAGCTACTCGGTCAACGACCGCCTGACCCTCAGCACCGACGCGACCCGCGTGATGGGGCCGAAAGCCACCGATACCGGCAACAACGTCGCCATCAGCGCCGCGCTGCGGGCCAGCGAGTGGCAGGGCTTGGCCTACCTGCGCTACAAGGACGGCGCACTGGCCGCCCAGAACCCCGAAGTCATCGGTGAAGCGAACCTGGAATACCACGTGCCCCGCTACGCCCTGCGCGGCGGCATCGCGGGCCGGATGCTGCTCAACCAGCCCAACAGCGCCACCTATCAGGCGTCGGCCAGCGGCACCTATTACTTCACCGACCGTCTGGGTCTGGGTCTGGCGGCCCGCGCCCTGCTGCAACCCGCCACGGGTTACCAGGGCTACAGCTTCGGCATCGAGGGCAGCGTGCGTGCCCTGCCGGGGACCTGGGTCACCCTGGGTTACAACCCCATGGGCTTTACAGGCATCAACTCCAACCTGTACACCCGTCAGGGCGCTTACGTGCGTCTGGACTTCATGCTCGACGACGGTCAGCAGGGCGGCGTGGCCCAACAGGTGGCGTCCCAGCAGGTTGTCACCGACACGGCCCCGGTCCGCGTTGCCGCGCCCACATCCGAAGCGCCCGAAATGGAGGGGCAACCCTGATGCAAACCTCTAGCTATTCCCGTTTGCGTTTCCGCCGCAGCCGTCTGGCGCTGACCTTCGCCCTGCCTGCCCTGCTGGCCTGGGGCGGGCAGGCCAGTGCGGCCACGTCCACCACGGATGTGGCGGTCTACAAAAACGTCGACCTCAGCAACAGCCGCGACCCCCGTATCAGCAAGTTCTATGTGGGCGATACGGTCAAGTACACCCTGCAAGTGGTCAACAATGGGCCGGTCGCAGCGGATGGCGCCACCCTGATCGACACGGTCGAGCCGGGACTGGTGGGCCTGAACTGGACCTGTACGGTGGTGGGCGGCGGCGCGCAGTGTCCGGCCCCCTCCGGCACGGGCCTGCCCAACTTCACCATTCCCAAGTTGCCCGCTGGCAGCGAGATGAGAATCACCTACACCGCCAAGGTCACGGCGGTCGATCCCCAGCTCACCAACACGGCGCAGATTCAGCTGCCTGCGGGAATGACCGACAGCAACCCGGCCAACAACAAAGACGCGGTTTACATCTGCACCTTCGACACCAATCTGCCGCGTGACACCACCCTGACCCTGTCCAAGACCAGCAACGGCCCCTGGACGGTCGGCCAGAGCGGGGCCACCTATACCCTGACGGTAACGAACCCGTCCAACTCGCCCACACGGGGAACCATCACGGTCAAGGACCTGCTGCCCACCGGCATCACGCCGACCAGCACCAGGTTCTCGCCCGCACCCAATTGGACGTGCTCGGTCAGCGGGCAACTCGTGACCTGCACCACCACCAGTGTTCTGGCTGAAACGGGCTCGGTGACCCTGACACTTCCGGTCAATGTGGGCAGCAGCGCCGTCGGCAGCGTGACCAACAAGGCCGCTGTGGGCGGGGGAGACGACCCGGACAATATTCCTGACCCGGCGACCTGCACCCCCGGCACCACCAACCCGGCCAACCAGTGCGCTCAGAACACCACCACCGTGACGCAGGTGAATACGCCGGTGCCGACCCAGTGCACCACGCTTTACGGTCTGATGGTTCCCAGCACGGGGAGCCTCTATGACGGGCGCACCATCAACGTCATTGACCCCACCACCAACACGGTCGGTACCCGGATCGCCACCCTGCCCCGCGTTGGCTCGCTATTTACGGGCTATCAGGATTTGACTTCGGCGGCGCTGGCGCTCTCGCCCGACGGCCAGACCTTCTACGTGGCAACCGATGCCATCGGCTATCCCTACAACGTCCCGACCCGTCTGTGGATGTACAACTCGTCCACAGGTCGCTGGACAGAGGGCAGCACATTCAGCGGAGTCTCAGGGCGTATCGTCCGCATGGCGATGACCAGCAGCGGCGTCGGTTACGCCATGGACTCCAGCGGCAACTTCTGGAGCTTCAACACCAGCGGCACGGTCACCAGCCTGGGACAGCTCAAGCCCGCCAGCACAGCGACTGGCGTGTCGGGCTTCTACGAAAACGGCGATTTCTTCGCCACTGCCGACGGCAAACTCTACCTGCTCAGCGCCCAGACCAGCGGCAACGTGAACCTGTGGTTCGTGGACCCCCGCACCCTCACGGCGGAGTATCTCGGCAACCTCACCTCGGCGTCGGCCACGGTGCAGTACAACGGCTTGGCAGCGGTGGGCAACACCATCTATGCCGCCAACTCGGCAGGCAGACTCAATATCGTGGACCCGGCCAAGATTGGCCTGACTGCGGTGGGTGGGACGACTGCGGGTTCGACTGACCTCGCGAGTTGCTCCTACCCCGACCTGCGCCCCATCATCGAGCCGGTCAAGAGCTACAAGAAGGTGGCAGGTCAGGACGGCAGCGCCGTGCAGCCGGGCGATACGCTGGAATACACCATCGTGGTTCGGAATGCTGGTCAGCTTCCGGCCGGGGGAGCGACCTTCCGCGACGTGCTGCCCGAAGGCGTGACCTATGTCGCCGACAGCGCCCGTATCAACGGAGCGACGACGACGGTTCTCAACGGCCAGACCGTCAGCCTTACGGGAGCTGCCTATCCCTTCGCGCAGCCTGTGGGTATTTGCAGCTCGACCAGCACTGGAGCGGCCTGTACCACCCAGGTGCTGCATGTCCATACCACGCCGGGCACGCTCGACCGCGAGGCGGTCATCACCTTCCGTGTCAAGGTCAACGACCCCTTCACCCCCACCAGTGGCATGGTGCGGAACGTCGCCGTCATCACCTACACCGACGGCAACACGCCGCCCATCCCGATTCCCACCAACCCCACCGAAACGCCTATCTACCGTCCGGTCAAGCTCACGGCCATCAAGACCGTGCAGAACGTCACGGCGGGCGGGCCAGTGGGCACGAGTGGCAGCGGCAAACCGGGCGACGTGCTCGAATACTGCATCACCACCACCAGCATCGGCAGCGGCGTGGCGACCAACCTGCGTTTTGCCGACACGGTGCCGAGCAACACCACCTTCCTGGCTGGCGGCTTCGGGCTGGCTGGGCAGGACATCCGTTACACCGACCCGGCCGGACAGACCCAGTACCTGACGGCGGCTGCCGACGGTGACGCGGGCGTCCTCACCAGCGGACGAGTCTATGTCAACGGTGCCCCCGCCCGACTTGAACCCGGCCAGAAGTACCAGGTCTGCTTCCGGACCACCATCAAGTAAGGACGGCACCAGCAGGTGCGGCAAAGGGGCCACCTCTCGGGGTGGCTCTTTTCGTTGCGCTTAGCAGTGGGGCCACCCCTACCTGGGTTCGTGGCCTATCAGAATTTGAAGTGGTAGCTGCGCCGATTTATCATCTTTACGGCAACCACGAAAAGGCATCGTTATGTGCCGGGCGTACCGGGCGGGGTCTGCCGCCTCCCTCCTCCGTCTCTCGCTTCAGAAAGAAGGTCTCCCTATGACTGACCATCCCGACCTGTTCGGCCTCGCTGCGGACGTGCCAGCGCCCAAGCCGCTTTATCCGGCCAACCTGCCCGAAGATTGGAAAGCGGCCCTGCACGACGAATTTGCCGCGCCGTACTTTTATGCCCTCAAGGACTTTCTGGTCGAGGAACGCCGTGAGCAGACCATCTATCCGCCTGCGCCCGACGTGTTTAATGCCCTGCGCTACACGCCGTTGGGCAACGTCAAAGTCATGATTCTGGGCCAGGACCCCTATCATGGCCCCGGTCAGGCGCACGGCCTGAGCTTCAGCGTGCGTCCCGGCGTCCGTATTCCGCCGAGCCTGCGCAACATCTACAAGGAACTGACCGACGATATCCCCGGTTTCGTGGCCCCCCGGCACGGTTATCTGCGCTCCTGGGCCGACCAGGGCGTGCTGCTGCTCAACGCGGTACTGACGGTACGGGCGGGGCAGGCCAACAGCCACCAGGGCAAAGGCTGGGAACAGTTCACCGACGCGGTGATTTCGGCTGTCAACGCCCAGCCCGAGCGGGTCGTCTTTATCCTGTGGGGCAGCTACGCCCGCAAGAAAAAGAAGCTGATTACGGGCAAACAGCACGTCATTATCGAGTCGGGCCACCCCTCGCCCCTGAGCGAGAAACTCTTTTTCGGCACGCGGCCCTTTTCGCAGGCCAACGCTGCCTTGGAGCAGGCCGGGCGAACCCCGGTGCAGTGGCAACTGCCCGAGCAGGTCAGCGAAGAAGGCTAGGCGACAGGGGTAGACTGGACCCATGAAACATCACGCGGTATTGGCGACGGGGCTGCTCATGCTGGGGCTGACGGGCTGCATGCCTGCGGCCAAGTCCCCCAACTGGACGGCGACGCCCGGGCCTGCGGGCACCACCTCGCTGATTTCGGCCACCGGGCAGCCCATCAAAATGGCGCTGACGCCCCGGTTCGCCGTGCAGGAGGGCGACGTGTTCGGCGGGGTCGAACTGGTGGGCCAGATGGGGGTGTGGGTGCTGCGCTCGGACCGCACCCGCGCCGATGTGGACGGCCTGAAGGTGCAGGGCCGCAACCTGCGCGAGCCGGTCAACGTCGTCATGGTAGACCTGTTCGCCAAATCGCCCCAGGAAGCCCTGCTGCGCGTGACCAGCGCCCTGGACCGGGTCGGCCTGAACCCGGCAGACGGCTATACGCACGGCTATCAGGCGTACCTGAACGGCGATTTTGCCCCCGAAGTTCCTGCCGGACAGACCTTCGCCCGTGGCCTCGGCACCGCCCGCGAGGAGCGGCTGCGGCTGTTCGGCCCCTGGAAATACGGTGAGGGATACGTGTTTCTGGCAGGTATCGCCGCGCAGAACGTGACGGGGCAAGGCCGCAGTTTCAGCGACTTTATGGTGACCCGCGAAGATTTGGCCGAGCAACTCAACACCCGCACCCCTTTCCGCAAGAAAGGCTATGTAGACCTGCTGAGCAAGGTAGACACGCCCCGTGAAACCACCGCCGACCATGACGGCTGCGCGGTCGTGTTTGTCGCCCGCGAATAAACTTTGGTCGTTTTTTTCTTCTGCCGCGCCCCGGAGAGCCAATTCCCGGGGCGCGGCATTTTGCCTGAAAAAATCCGAACGTTTTGCAAGCAGGTGGAAAAACTGACGCGAAATCCGGCCATGTGTGCAAGTTGTCCAACTATCTGATGACAAATTGCATGGATTCATCTATCCTTCACCTAGAATTTGGAGAGATTCGGGGAGGATGGCATGAAACTGATTACCGCAGTGGTGAGACTGGAGCGGGTGCAGCAGGTCAAGGAGGCGCTATTCGAGGCGGGCATCAGCGGGCTGACCCTGAGCCGCGTGAGCGGGCATGGCGGTGAGCAGGTACTGGTCGAGCACTACCGGGGCAGCCGGGTCATGGTCGAATTCCGTGACAAGGTGGAATTCCGCATGGCGGTCAGCGAACCGTTCGTGCAGCCCGCCATAGACGCCATTTGCCGGGGTGCCCGGACGGGCGAGGTGGGCGACGGCAAAATCTTCGTGCAGCCGCTCGAACGGGTCATCCGGATTCGCACCGGCGAGGAAGACAGCGCGGCCCTGACCCCGGTCAACGAAACCCAGCTCGTGCCCACCGGGGGAAACGCATGAGCCGCTTCCTTCCTTTCCTTATGCTCTCGCTGCTGTCTCAGGCAGCGGCAGCCCCGGCCAAGGCCGACAGCGGCGACACCGCCTGGATGCTGGTTTCGGCGGCGCTGGTTTTGCTGATGACGCCCGGCCTCGCATTCTTCTACGGCGGTCTGACCCGTGCCCGCAGCGTCCTGAACACCATGATGATGAGTCTGGTCTGCGTGGGCCTGATCGGGGTGCTGTGGATGTTGGCCGGGTATTCGTTCGCCTTCGGGCCGGGCAATGCCTGGTTCGGTGACTTTTCGTTCTTGGGACTGAACGGTTTGCAGGGCCAGCTCACCGGAACCGTGCCGACCTACATTTTCGCGGCATTTCAGGCCATGTTCGCCATCATCGCCGTGGCGCTCATTTCGGGCGCGGTGGTCGAGCGGATGCGCTTCGGGGCCTTCGTGCTGTTCGGCGGCCTCTGGAGCCTGCTGATCTACTCGCCGCTGGCCCACTGGGTCTGGAGTGCCAACGGCTGGCTGTTCAAAGATCAGGCGCTGGACTTTGCAGGCGGCACCGTCATCCACATCTCGGCGGGGGTTTCGGCGCTGGTGGCGGCGCGGGTGCTGGGGCCGCGTCTGGGCTTCCCCCGTCACGCCCACGTGCCCCACAATGTTCCCCTGGTGCTGCTGGGCGCGGGCCTGCTGCACTTCGGCTGGATGGGCTTTAACGCGGGTTCGGCCCTGGCAGCGGGCGAAACGGCGACCCTGGCATTCCTGACCACCCTGATTGCCCCGGCGGCGGCCATGCTGACGTGGCTGCTCTGGGAAAGTGGACGCGACGGTCACCCGACTGCCGTGGGAGCCGCGACGGGTCTGGTCGTCGGTCTGGTGGCGATTACCCCGGCGTGCGCCTATGTGTCGCCCTGGGCCGCGATGCTGATCGGCATTCTCGGTGCGACGGCGAGCTACTGGACGGTTCAGTTCAAGCACCGCCTCAACACCGACGATTCGCTGGACGTGTTCGCCTGTCACGGCGTGGCGGGCATCGTGGGCGCCCTGCTGACGGGTCTGCTGGCCTGGACGACGGGCAGCGGCAAGGAAGTGGGCGAGCAGTTTGTCACGCAGTTGGTCAGCGTGGTGGCGGCCCTGGTCTACGCTGGAGTGGGAACGTTCGTGCTGCTCAAGCTCGTCTCGCTGGTCATGCCTCTGCGCGTCTCGGAGCGGCAGGAACTGGCAGGCATCGACCTCAGCGCCCACCGCGAGCAGGGCTACAGCGAAAGCGAACTGGGTCTGGGCGCGCCGGTATTCCTGGGCGGCGACTGACCACCAGGAGAGTCAGGAGGGGCGGGGAGAGCGAGGTGCTTTCCCCGTTCCCTTTTCGCTGTCTGCTGGGGCACAGTCGCCGTGCCTCTCAGCGGGTTACAAGAGCCGCAGAGCATGTCTGCGAAATCGGGACTCCTGCCCCACAGGTGCTGAATTAAGGCTGTGTTACGATAGACGGGAGTCTGACGCAATCATTACAAGGTCGGGCCACCAGTCTTCGCCGCACCCTGCCCGCGTACCTCATCCCCGGATGAGGCTTTCGTCTGGAGTGCGGGTAGGTTATGAAGGGAAAGGAGGAGGGAGTTGGACGTTTCAAGTCGAGTCTTGAGTGAACTGGCGAGCCGTGAAGCGGCTCTCGATCAACAGATCGAAGCCGCCCGCGAGGAAGCCCGGCGCGAAGTCGAGGCCGCCGAGCAAGAAGCCCGGCGCATCGTTTCGGAGGCCGAGGCCCGCGCTCAGCAGATGCAGGCCGAACATGACCGCGCTCTGGACGGGGAAACCCAGCGCATCCGCGACGAAGCCCGTGCCCAGGCACAGGCCCGTTCGGAAGAAACCCAGTCACGCGCAGCAGGCCGCGTGCAGCAGGCCGCCGAACAGATTCTGAGGGCGGTGCTGCCGTGATTAACCCCATGCAGCAGGTCGTGATTGCCGTTCGCAAGCGGGACAGCGAAGCGGTCATCACGGCGCTGCAAGATGCTGGCGTGCTTCACCTCAAGCCCATTGCCGACGGCCCCCTGCATACGGGGAACCTGGCGGGGCAAGATGCTGCCGACCGCCGCGAGGACGAGCGGCTGCTGGCCCGCGCCGAGAGCACCATTGCCGAACTGGGCGCGTACCGTCCGGCTCCCGCGCCCCTGCCTGCTCAGGGTGAATGGGAAGCAGTGGTCGAAGGCGTGGCGCAACCTGTGGCCGAACTGGCCCGGCAGCGCCAGGAACTGCAGTCTGACCTGGACGTAGAGCGCACCTATGGCGACGCCGTGCGTGCGCTGGCGCGTATGGTCGGCACGCTTGACCGCAGCCGCCGCGTGGCGCTGGTGCCGTTCCTGGTCGGCCCCACCGAAAGCCTGACCGAGCTGGACGCCGCCCTGCGCGAAAGCCTGGGCGAGCGCTACACGCTGGCCAGCGAAACCGTCGGTCAGAACCAGGTCGGGGTCGTGGCGACCCTGCGCGGTGACCGTGACGCGGCCCGCGCTGTCCTGAGCAAAGCCCGATTGGGCGAACTGCGTCTGCCGGGCCGTTACGACACCATGCCGCTGACCAGTGTGGCTGCCGAACTGGAGCAGGTGCGCCAGAACGGTGACGCCCGTCAGCGCCACATCAACACCGAGCGTGACCGTCTGGCGCAGGAACACGGCCCGGCGCTGTTTGCCGTGCGTGACGCGCTGAAAGACCGCGTGGCGGTGCATGACGTTCGTGCGGTGTCGGCACGCGGCAAGTACAGCCTCGCCATGCAGGGCTACGTGCCCGCCGACCGCGTGGCTGGCCTGCAAAGCGCCCTGTCGCGTTTTGGCGACGCGGTGAGCTACGAGGTTCACCCGGTCGACGAGCACCACGACCACGGCGTGCCCGTCGAGCTGAAGAACAGCAGCTACGTGACCCCTTTCCAGAACACGGTCATGGGTCTGATGAGCCTGCCCAAGTACGGCAGCTTCGACCCGACCTGGGTGGTGGCGTGGTTCTTCCCGTTCTTCTTCGGCATCATCATGGCCGACATCGGTTACGGCCTGCTGTTCCTGGCGCTGGGCATGTGGCTGCTGGGCAAGGGCAAGCGTGGCGAGGGCTGGAACGTGCCGGTTCTCGGTGCTTACCTCGGCCCGCAGACCCTCAAGGATCTGGGCTTCGTGACCAACGTCATGGCGGGCTGGACCATCCTGTGGGGCTTCCTGACGGGTGAGTTCTTCGGCACGCTGCTGGAGCACATGGGCGTGTTCTACATGAACAACGACCTGCTCAACCGTCTGTGGGGCTGGACGGGTGTTCACTGGGGCGCACATGGCGCACACGGTGACGCCGCACACCACGGCACGGGCCTGATTCCCATTGTCTTCCCCCGTCTGGATACCGAGAACTTCGGCAACATCGCATTGGTGTTCGCCCTGTGCTTCGGCATTCTGCAAGTGCTGTGGGGCTGGGGCATCCGCGTACAGCAGGGCCTCAAGCACAAAGACCAGGTTCACGTCTGGGAAGGCCTCGCCATGTTCGGCGGCGTCGGTGCCCTGATTCTGCTGGCGTTCATCAGCCGTGGCGCTCAGGACTTCGGTGCGCTGACCAACTTGGCTGACCCCCGCGTGCTGCTCATGATTCTGGGCTTCATCGTCTTCGTCGTGGGCTACCTGCGCGTCGCCAAGCAGTTCCCTATGCTGCCCATCGAACTGATGTCGCAGGGCGGCGCAGTCGTCAGCTACGCCCGTATCTTCGCTGTCGGTCTGGTGTCCGCGATTCTCGCCAAGCTCTGCACCGACCTGGGCTGGACCCTGTCTCAGAGCATCGGATTCATCGGCATCATCATCGGCATCATCGTCGGTGCGCTGCTGCACTTCTTCGTGCTGGCGCTGACCCTCATCGGTCACGTGCTGCAACCCATCCGTCTGCATATGGTCGAGTTCCTGAACCCCACCGGCTTCAACAACGAGACCAGCCCCCGTTACAACCCCCTTCGCCGCCTCAGCCCTGCGCCTCAGGCCGGGCAGGTCAAATAACTCAGGAGAAAACAGCCATGAACAAAACCACCAAGATTGCTCTCGCCGCCCTCGTCCTCGTTCTCGCCAGCACCGGTTTCGCTCAGGAAGCCGTCGAGAACCTTCCCGCCAACGACCCCAACAACAACGTCGGCCTGGCGGGCATCGGCAAGGGTCTGGCCCTCGGCCTCGGCGCTCTGGGCACCGGTATCGCCCAGGCCCGCATCGGCTCCAGCCTGGTCGGCGCTGCCGCCGAAGACTCCAGCAAGCTCGGTCAGCTCCTGCTGGTCTTCCTGCTCCCCGAAACCCTGGTCATCTTCGGCTTCCTGGCCCTGTTCCTGATCTGATATGGCCCTCGACAAGCTCCTCGAAAACGAAGCGCACTCCGAGATAGAGCGCATTCGCGCCGAAGCTCGGGGACGCGCCGAGAAGATCGTGGCCGATGCCCGCGAACGCGCCCAGTCGCTGCTCGACAGCCGCCAGCGTGCGCTGGAGACCCAGCATCAGGCGGGGCTCGTGCGCGCCCGCTCGGCCGCCGACCTCGAACTGAACGCCTCGCGCCTCGCGGCCAGCGAAGCCGGAGTGAATCAGGTCTACCAGATGGTCGATGAGTATCTGGCGGGCATCACGAGTGCTCCTGAATACGGCAACATCCTGTCTCGCCTGATTCAGGAAGGCCTGGAAGCCGTGCCCGACGCCGAAGCCATCGAACTCAACCCCGCCGAGGCCCACATTGCCCGTCACATGGTGACTGGCGTGGAAGTGCGCGAAAACCCCGCCATCAAAGGCGGCGTGCGCGTGGTGGCCCGTGGCGGCAAGAGCGGCATCAACAACACCCTCAGCGGGCGTCTTGAGCGTGTCAAGGCCGACCTGGCCCCGCAGATCAACCGTCTGCTCACGGAATAAGGGCAGGGAAAGGACTCTATGCCCGACGACTACTCCTATATCAATACGCGCGTTCGCGTCATGCGGACCAAGCTGCTGGACGGGCGTGCCCTGGACGCGGCGCTCGCGTCGGGCAGCTACCAGGAGTTCCTGCGCGTCCTGACCGAGACGGACCTGGCGCCCAACATGCGCGAGGCCACCGGTGAGGGTGCGGGCCTGCCCGAACTCGACCGCGCTCTGTCGCAGAACCTCTTTGCGACGACCCAGCGCGTTCTGGGGTTCGCGGACGGCGACGCCAAGCGGGAAATTGAAACCCTGCTGATGAAGTGGGACCTCACCAACCTCAAGACGCTGGCACGCGGCATCGTCAGCGGGCGCGGAGCCGAAACCATCGGGCAAAACCTGATTCCGGGCGGCACCCTCAAGCCCAGCGTGCTGCAAACCGCGTCTCAGGCGTCAGACCTCGCTGGTGCTGCCACGGCGCTGAGCGTGGGCGGTCATCCGCTCGCCAAAGCGTTCCGCAATGCCGTGAACGCCTACACCTCGACGGGTCGCCTGCTCGACCTCGAAGTGATGCTCGACCAGGGCTACTACCGTTACGCCATTCAGGCCACGCGGGACAGCAGCCTGCGCCGCTACCTCAGCCGTGAAATCGACATCACCAACGCCCTGATTGCCCGCAGCTCGCGTGGCGGTGCCCTCGACCCGAACCTGTTCGTGGCGGGCGGCAGCCTCGACGCGGCGGCCTACGGGCGACTGGCGACGGGCGACGCCGGGGGCAACCCCGACCTCACGGCCATTCTCGAAGCGCCCAGCATCGAAGAAGCCGAAGTCGCGGCCCGTTCCGCACTCGACAAGGCCGCCCGCAACAGTGCGGTGGCGGATGTCGAGGGCGTGGGCATCATCCTCGACTTCCTGCGGCGCAAGGAAATGGAAATTGCCAAACTCCGCCTGATTGGGCGCGGCAAGTACTACGAGTTGCCCGCTGACCAGATTCGCAAGGAGGTCGGCGCATGACCAAGGCTGAAGCCACCATGCAACGGGTCGCGGTGCTGGCCGACGCAGAAACGGCGACGGGCTACCGTCTCGCCGGGGCCACGGTCATCGAGGCCAACCCCGATACGGCGGTGCAAACCCTCGAGCAAGCCATCGTGGACGGCGGCTACGGCCTGATTGCCGTCGACACGGGCCTGATCGCTGACCCGGCCACCGCCACCGCCCGCATCATGCGGGGCCGCGACCTGCCCATCTTGCTTCCCATTCCCAGCCTCAAGGACGCTTTTGCGGGCGAAAGTACCGACGCCAAAGCGTACATGGGCAAGCTGGTGCGGGACACGATCGGGTTCGATATCAAACTGTAAAAGTTGTAGAGGGTTAAGGGCGGAGAGTGGAGAGGTAAAAGCGCTTGGATTTTCTCTCTGCTCTCTACCCTCCACCCTCTCCCAAGGAGACTTAAATGACGCAAGAAAAGCAAGGCCAAGTGCAAAGCATTGCCGGGCCTGCGGTGATTGCCAAGGGCATGTACGGTGCCAAGATGTACGACATCGTGCGTGTGGGCAAAGAGCGCCTGGTCGGTGAAATCATCCGTCTGGACGGCGACACCGCGTTCGTGCAGGTGTACGAAGATACCGCTGGTCTGACCGTCGGTGAGCCTGTGGTCACCACGGGCCTGCCCCTCTCGGTGGAGCTTGGCCCAGGGATGCTCAACGGCATTTACGACGGCATTCAGCGCCCCCTCGACAAAATCCGCGAAGCCTCCGGCGACTTTATCGCCCGTGGGATTGAAGTGTCCTCGCTCAACCGCGAGCAGAAGTGGGACTTTACCCCCAGCGTCAACGTGGGCGACACCGTCAGCGGCAGCGGCATTCTGGGCACGGTTCCGGAATTCAGCTTCACCCACAAGATTCTGACTCCCCCCGACAAGGGCGGCAAAATCAAGTGGATTGCGCCCGCTGGTCAGTACAACATCGACGAAACCATCGCCGAACTGGAAGACGGCACCAAGCTGCGCCTGGCCCACTACTGGCCCGTGCGTGCGCCCCGCCCCGTTGCCAAGAAGCTCGACCCCAGCCTGCCGTTCCTTACCGGGATGCGCATTCTGGACGTGCTGTTCCCCCTGGTGATGGGTGGCGCTGCCGCTATCCCTGGCCCCTTCGGCTCGGGCAAGACCGTGACCCAGCAGTCGGTCGCCAAGTACGGCAACGCCGACATCGTGGTGTACGTGGGCTGTGGCGAGCGCGGCAACGAGATGACCGACGTGCTGGTGGAATTCCCCGAACTGGAAGACCCCAAGACCGGCGGTCCCCTCATGCACCGCACCATCCTGATCGCCAACACCTCCAACATGCCCGTGGCGGCGCGTGAAGCCTCGGTGTACACGGGGATTACCCTGGCGGAATACTTCCGCGACCAGGGCTACAGCGTGTCACTGATGGCCGACTCGACCTCCCGCTGGGCCGAGGCGCTGCGTGAAATCTCCAGCCGTCTGGAAGAAATGCCTGCCGAAGAAGGCTACCCGCCCTACCTGGGTGCCAAGCTCGCGGCGTTCTACGAGCGTGCCGGTGCGGTCAAGACCCTGGCAGGCGACGACGGCGCGGTATCGGTCATCGGTGCCGTTTCGCCCGCAGGTGGCGACATGTCCGAACCCGTCACCCAGGCCACGCTGCGTATCACGGGTGCCTTCTGGCGTCTGGACGCGGGTCTGGCCCGCCGCCGTCACTTCCCGGCGATCAACTGGAACGGCTCCTACTCGCTGTTCACGCCCATTCTGGACAAGTGGTACCGCGAAAACGTCGGTGCCGACTTCCCCGAACTGCGCCAGCGCATCGGCACGCTGCTCCAGCAAGAAGCCAGCTTGCAGGAAGTGGTGCAACTCGTCGGCCCCGACGCGTTGCAGGACAACGAGCGCCTCATCATCGAAACGGGCCGCATGCTGCGCCAGGACTTCCTGCAGCAGAACGGCTTCGACCCCGTGGACGCTTCGGCCTCGATGCCCAAGAACTACGGCCTGATGAAGATGTTCCTCAAGTTCTACGACGAAGCCGAGGCGGGCCTCAAGAACGGCCTGACCATCGACGAAATCATTCAGAACCCGGTCATCGAGAAGCTCGCCCGCGCCCGCTACACCCCTGAATCCGAATTCATGGCGTATGGCGAAGGTGTGATGGACGAACTCGATAAGACCTTCAAGGCGGTGAAAGCGTGACCCTTCTTCAGAAGGAATACAACGATGTCGCGTACATCTCCGGGCCGCTGCTGTTCGTGAACGCAGCCAGCGACCTGCCCAACGGCGCGATTGTCAACATCAAGGACGGCAACGGCAAGGTGCGCGGCGGACGCGTGATTTCGGTGTCCGACCAGAATGCCGTCATTCAGGTGTTCGAGGAAACCCGTGGCCTCGACCTCGCCACCGCCAGCGTGAGCCTGCAAGAAGACGTGGCCCGCCTCGGCGTGAGCAAGGAAATGATCGGTCGCCGCTTCGACGGTCTGGGCCGTCCCATCGACGGGCTGCCCGCCGTGGTCGCCGAGCGCCGCATGAACGTGGACGGTCAGCCCATGAACCCGGCGGCCCGTGCCAAGCCCGAAGAGTTCATTCAGACGGGCATCAGCACCATCGACGTGCAGACCTCACTCATTCGTGGTCAGAAGCTGCCCATCTTCTCCGGCAGCGGTCTGCCCCACAACGAACTGGCCGCCCAGATCGCCCGTCAGGCCAAGGTGCCCGGTCACGAAGGCGACTTCGCCGTGGTGTTCGCGGCGATGGGTCTGACCCAGCGTGAAGTCAGCTTCTTTACCCAGGAATTCGAGCGCACGGGCGCCCTCGCCCGCTCCGTGCTGTTCCTGAACAAGGCCGACGACCCCGCCGTGGAGCGTCTGCTGACCCCCCGCATGGCGTTGACCACTGCCGAGTACCTGGCTTTCGAGCACGGCTACCACGTGCTGGTGATCCTGACCGACTTGACCAACTACTGTGAAGCCCTCCGCGAAATCGGCGGTGCGCGTGAAGAAATTCCTGGTCGCCGTGGCTTCCCCGGCTACATGTACACCGACCTGGCGAACCTGTACGAGCGTGCAGGCGTGGTGGAAGGCAAGCCCGGCAGCGTGACGCAGATTCCGATTCTGTCCATGCCCGACGACGACATCACCCACCCCGTACCCGACCTGACCGGCTACATCACCGAAGGTCAGATCGTGGTGGACCGCACCCTGAACTCCAAGGGCGTGTTCCCCCCGATCAACCCCCTGCCCTCGCTCTCGCGTCTGCAAGGCAACGGTATCGGCAAGGGCAAGACCCGCGCCGACCACAAGAACGTGGCCGACCAGCTGTTCGCCGCCTACGCCAACGGCCTCGACCTGCGTAAGCTGGTGGCGATCACCGGTGAAGACGCGCTGACCGAAACCGACAAGCTGTACCTCAAGTTCGCCGACGACTTCGAGAACTACTTCATCGGCCAGGGCGACCAGGACCGCAGCATCGACGACAGCCTGACCGTGGGCTGGGGCATCATGAGCAAGCTGCCGCAGAACCAGCTGACCCGTATCAGCAAGGACGCCATCGACAAGTACTACGGCACCAAGATGGACGAAATGTGGCGGGGCAGCCGCTCAATGCAGTAAATGGTTAATGGTTGATAGTTGATGGTCAAAGTCTTTCCTCCATCAACCATCAACTATCAACATCACCGACGAAGGAGGTGAATCAACATGGCAGGACAAATCAGCCCCACCCGCTCCGCGCTGCTGGCGAGCAAGGCCAGCCTCAAGACCGCTTCAGGCGGTGCCGACCTTCTCAAGCGCAAGCGTGACGCCCTCATCGGCGAATTCTTCGCGCTGGTCAAGGACGCCCTCGCGGCCCGCGAGCAGCTTTCGGGCGTGAGCAAGGGCGCGTATACCAGCCTCTTCGGAGCCAAAGCCTGGGACAGCCCCGAGGCCGTCGAAAGCCTGGCGCTGGCTGGCACGGGCGACTACGCCGTAGACATGCAGATCGAGAGCATCTACGGCGTGAAGGTGCCCAAGATCAACATCCCCGAGCGCACCGCCCAGAGCCACTTCAGCCCCATCAACGTCGGCGCCCGCACCATTCAGGCGTCCAACGACTTCGGCGGGGTCCTGGAAGCCATCGTGAAGGTCGCCGCCACCGAAACCAAGCTGCGCCGCATCGGTGAGGAAATCAAGAAAACCTCCCGCCGCGTGAACGCGCTGGAACAGGTGGTCATCCCCGGCATTCACGACGACATCCGCTTTATTCGCTCGGTGCTTGACCAGCGCGAACGTGAAGCCGGATTTACCCAGAAGAAAATCAAGGCCAAGATCGAAGCCAAGGCCAAAGCGGCCCGCGAAGCTGCGGCAGCCACCAGCCACGGCAGCGCCGCCGACTGATTTTCCTCAGCCACCCACGGCTTAGACCGTCTCCTTCGGGGGGCGGTTTTTTCTATGCTGCGGCCATGACTCCACAACAACTTTTGCTTTTCGAAAATGCCGGAATTCCCAACAATCCGCGTCTGGCTGCCTGCCTTTATCCCGCTGTGCTTGCAGGCCACAGCGCCGCGCAGATTCGTGCCCACTTGCGGGAACGTGATTGGACAGGCACTTGGCGTGGCGTCATCTACGACTATCATCACTACCACAGCCACGCCCATGAGGTGCTGGTGGTGCTGAGCGGCTCGGCACAGGTGATTCTGGGTGGCGCGGGCAGCCCCGAACTGACGGTGGGGGAGGGGGACGTGCTGCTCTTGCCCGCCGGAGTGGGCCACTGTTCGCCCAGCCACAGCCCCGACTTCGAGGTGCTGGGAGCTTACGCGGGCGGGCGCGAGTGGGACATCTGCACGCCGCAGGATACTGACCTCGCCTGGGCCCAGGGGGCGCATCGCCGAGGTGCCGGATTGGGCGCAGGAGCCGGTCTAGGGCTGCTTCAGAATCAGGCGGCTCAGGTCGCGCTCGGCCAGATACGGCACCAGTCCGGCGGCGCGGGCTTGGGCGGCGGCACTCTGCATCAGGCCGGGCTTGTTGGCATATTCGATGGTGAAGACAGGCTTGCCGGCCCCATGCCACAGGCGGTAGTCGGACAGCAGGGCGCGTTGCCTCCCCCCCTCGGTGGGCCGATTGGTGGCATAGACGAAAGTTTCCTCGTTGCCGCTGGCGTCCACGCAGGCCGCGTAGCCGGGGTCGCGAATCAGTTCGGCGGCGTTCTGGGGAATGATGACAAACTGGGGATTTTTCGCCCGGGCGTGCGCGGCGATTTTGCACACCCACTCCACCATCTCGGCGCGGGCGGTGGGGCGTCCGGGGTGACGCTCATAGGCGTCGATCAGGTCCATGTACACGCCGTCAAAGCCCTGATCCATCACGCGGTCAAGCTGGGCCAGGGCGATACGCTGCCACTCGGGATGCCAGTAGGCCACGTCGAAGTTGCCGGGCCAGTCGGGGTCTTCACGCAGCAGCCAGGATGGTGAACCGACTTTCCATCCCTTTTGCCAGTAGGAGCGGTAGCTCTCGGCGGCTCCCATGCTGAGGTAGGCGACCAGCCAGCGCCCCTGAGCAGCGGCCCGCACCTCGGCCTTTGACCAGGGCTGACCGTCGTCGTCGAAGGGGTCCACCACGACCAGTTCAAAGGGGGAGGCCGTGACCGCACTCAGGCGGGTTTTGCCGTAGCCGGTGAGCTGTACGGCCCAGTGCTGGACGTCGGAGAGGGACGGACGAGCAGCGGTAGGCGGCGGCGGGGGAGTGCTCGGCGCAGGGTCTGTGGTTTGCCCCGCTGGGGCCACCGAGCAGGCCGCCAGAGCAGCGGCGAGAGAAACGGACAAGAAACGTTTCATAAGACCTCCTGGGGCCAGCCCCCGGCCAGCGACAGGGCGCGGTCGCTCACGAACGTGGGCAGGCCGAAAGTGGCGGCCCTTTCCCGCGCAGCCTGGGCCAGTGCCGGGGTATCGGCATAGTCGAGAAGTTGTATGTCCAGCCCGCTGCGGCGCAGCCGCTCCAGCCAAAGGGCGGTGTACTCCAGCCCCGCCGCGTCGTGCAGGGCGTAGGGCGCGTGGTGGGTGCTGAACGCCTCGAACAGCACGCCACCACCGGGCGCGGCGCTCAGCAGAGGGGGCAGCGCGGGCCACAGCGAAAAGCCCCGGTTGGCCCACAGGCCCGCTTCCGGGAAGGCGGCCCGCAGTTGCCGCACCAGGGCCAGGGTGGGCTGCGGCGCGGCGCTGTCCAGGGTATCGAGCAGCAGGCCGTCGCTGTGGGCCAGGGCTGCGGCGGCCCGTTCCAGCAAGGTGCGCTGCCACAGGGGATGCGCCGCGTCTACCACCACACTGCCCCAGTCGGGGTTCAGGCCGCAGTGGTAGTCGGCACTGCCGGGCACGCAGGCCCAGTCACCCAGAGGATGGTCCTCACCGACACTCAGATAGGCCAGCACCCGCGTGCCGCCGCCGCGCAGGTGGGCGAGCTGGTCGGGTGAGTACAGCGCCGCCTGCACGAACACCCGCTTGAACTGTCCCAGCGTGGCGAGCGCCTCGGGCGTGGGCCAGCCGTAGTACACCGCGCCAGGGGAGGGGTCAGTGGGGGACGACATTCAAAGTCAGGGTGCCGCTCACGTCGCCGCTTTGCAAGCGCAGTGCGCCGTAGGGTTCGCCTGCCGCGCCGCCCGTGAGCAGATAGGGCAGGGGAGCGGTGCTCGACAGTGTCACCGTGCTGCTGATCCGGTCGTAGACCCCGGCGATTTGCCCCGCGTCCTGGGCGGCGAGGGTCTGGGTGCGGCGTTCGAGATAGCGGCCCAGGTCGTCCCAGCGCAGGGTGGTCAGGGGCAGGGTCGAAAAGCTGCTGTAACGGCCCACGAGTGCCCGAATCCAGTCGGACGCCACACTTTTGCCGGGCGCATACTCGCGGAGGTTGGGGGCGTGCATGTAGTGCGGAAACGCGCCGCCGTCGAGCAGATGGTTGAGTGCGAATCCACTTTCCTGGTTCAGAATCTCGGCGTAGCTGAGGTTGCTTTTCCAGTGCGGTGCCGTGCCCTGGGGGCCATACACGCTGTTGTAGTAACCCGCCATCTCATCGGGCGTGGTGACGAAATAGGCTATGCCGTTGGGCCAGCGTGGGACCAGAAACACGTTGCTGTTCAGCGGATGGACCAGGCCGCAAGTGGGACAGTCGTGGTTCCACTGGCTGGAGACGCTGTGGTTGGAAGCGAGGTAGCGGGTGCCCGCCCTGTTCATGGCGCTCAGCAGAAAGGGGTTGCTGCGGCCCAGGCCCAGATCCTGCTTGGGGTTGAGCGTCGTGGTCGCGTTGCGCGTGCCGTCGTCGTAGGGGTCCATGTAGCCCAGTCCCGACTGCTCGCCCGTGACCAGGGCAGTGCGGCTGAGGTTCAGGCCCAACTGGGTGCCGATGCTGAGGTTGTCGCCCAGTTGCGTCAGGGCAGTGGCCTCGTCCATCACGTCCATCCGCAGGTGGTCGCGGGTGTGGTTGATCCAGTCGAAGTCGTTCGCCAGGCAACGCGAAACGCCGCTCAGGGCCGCTGGATTGGCCGCCAGAGGGTCGCGCTGGCAACTCAGTGGAGCAGTGGGCTGGGCCTCCGTGCCGTTGAAGGCCAGCGCGTAGCGGAAGTTGCGGGCCACCGGAAAGTCCGTCTGAATGGCCTGCTGCTGACCACGCACCGAGAGGGCGTCCTGAGTGCTCAGGTAAAACAGGTCGTTGTAGAACCCACCCGTTGCGGCGTTGTAGTGCAGACCCGGCAGGAGCCAGTCGTCGATGTCTACCTGGAGGAAGCGGCGGTGCTCACCGAGATGCACTCCACGGGTCAGCCACTCGACCAGGCCATAGCCGAGCAGTTGCGTGTGCAGCAGCGTGGGGGCCTGCATGCTGGTGAGCAGCAGCCGCTCTCGCCCGTCGGTGGTGGTCGAGGTGGCGGCCAGTACCCGCCCGGCGGGGTCCACCAGCAGCGGCGTGGTCGTGGCGACGCCCGGTACGCTGACGACCTGGGCCGGGTAGGTGGGGGCGTACTGCAGTTGGATGGCTTGGCGCGTCAGGTCGAGCAGGGTGGCCTGGCCTGCCGGGGTCGCCTGCGCCGTCGTGAGGTTGGTGGCGGCTCCGTCTACGGCACGTAGACCGTAGTCCTCGGGCAGGGCACCCGGCCAGCCGAAGAGGGCCAGCTGCCGGACACCGTAGGCCCGTTCGTACTCGAACAGGGTGGCCCATTCGCCACTGTCGAGCGCACTCGGCAGGCGGCCTTGAGCGTCGGGCTGCATCAGCAGGGCGCTGCTGGTCAGAACGACACCCTGATAACGGCCTACTCCGGCGGCGTCAATCAGCGTGTCCATCGTCAGCGGCGTGGTGCTGACATCCAGAACCTCGAACGGCACGCCCGATTCCTGAAGCATGCTGCGGGCACTCTCCACACCGAAGTCGCCCACGCCGCTCGACAGCACCAGCACGCGCAGGGCCACTTTGCCCGTTTGTGCCCGGTCAGGAAGGGCTTGAGCGCTGAGCCGGGTGCCCTGGGGTACATACCCGCGTGAATGTTCGAAGGCGGCGGCCTGCTCGGTGGCCGAGGGTGCGGTCAGGATAGGTGGCGCGGCCAGAGGCGCTTCCTGACCGGGATGTGCGTCGGCAACGTCGGTTGGTGCGGAAGGAGTGGACATGGCTGGGGCGACGGAAGCGAGCGTCGTCTTGCCGCACCCGCCGAGTAGGAGGGCGCAGCAAAGGGCCGCGAACAGACGAGAGGGAGGGGTCATGTGAGGGTCTCCAAGGTGACCTATGGAGGGCCATAGGCAAGCGGAAAGAAGGAAACAGGATTGATCACATTTGGCGGCTGTGGTGGTACATGGGAAAAATACAGGTTAACCCCTCCGCCAGACTGGGGAGGGGTCAGAAGAGGCCGAAGCTCCTCTCTCAGCGGGGGTTGACGCTGGCGGTCAGGGTGCCGCTGACTTCGCCCTGCTGAATACGGAAGGCGCCGTAGGTCGTGCCCGCGTTGCCGCCAGTGAGGGTGTAGGGCACCGCCTCGCTGCTTTGCAGGGTCACGGTCTTGCTGGCGCGGTCGAAGATCCCGGTGAGGGTTCCGGCAGCCTTGGCCTTCTCTTCGATGGTGTGGCGCTCGACGTATGGCCCCAGGTCGTCCCAGCGCAGGGTGTTCAGCGGCAGGGTCGAGTACTTGGTGTACTTGGTCAGCAGCGCACGAATCCAGTCGGTGGCGAGGCTCTTGCCCAGCGCGTACTGGCGCAGGTTGGGCTGGTGCATGTAATGTGGGAAGGCGCTGCCGTCCAGCACGTGGTTCAGGGCCACGTCGCTCTCGTAGTCGAGGAACTGTGTGTAGGTCAGGTTGTTGGGGAAGTAAGGGAAGCGGCCCTGAGGACCATAGACGCTGTTGAAGAAAGCGGTGGCCTCGGTGGGGTTGGTGACGTGGTAGGCCACGCCGTTGGGCCAGCGGGGCACCAGGAACACGCCGCTGTTCAGGGGGTGGGGCACGCCGCAGGTGGGGCAGCTCGGATCCCGGTGGCTGCGGACGCTGTGGTCGGAAGCGAGGTAACGGATGCCGTTGTTCGTGGCCGCCGTCAGCAGGTTGGGGTTGCTGCGCTCCAGACCCAGGTCGGTCTTGGGCAGGTTGACGTCCGAGTCGTTGTAGGTGCCGTCGTCGGTGGGGTCCATGTTGCCCAGGCCGGAGTGTTCACCCGTCACCAGCGAATTGCGGCTCATCTTCAGGCCCATCTTGGTTCCGATGGCGAAGTTGTCGGCCAGTTGCGCGTTGGCGGTGGCATAGTCCATCACGTCCATTCGCAGGTGGTCCTTGGTGTGGTTGACCCAGTCGAAGTCGTCGTTCAGGCACTTGCTGACGCTGCTGAGCGAGTCCTTGGCGACGCCGGTGAACAAGGCGGTGCAAAGGGTCGCCACGTCGGTCTGTGCGCCGCCACCGTTGAAGGCCATCGCGTAGCGGAAGTTGCGCGCCAGTGGGAAATCCCACCGAATCCAGTTCTGCTGGTCGCGCACCGAGAGGGCGTCGTTGCCGTTGATGCGGAAAGGCTCGGTGTAGAGCGAGTTGGTGGCCGGGTTGTAGTGGTCACCGCCAAGGAACCAGTCGTCAATGTCGATCTGGATAAAGCGGCGGTGTTCGCCGAGGTAGACGCCCTTGGTCAGCCAGCCGACCAACCCGTAGCTCAGGAGCTGGCTGTGGCGCAGCGCCGGATTCTGGGCCATGGTGAGCAGCAGGCGCTCGCGCCCGTCGGCACTCTTGGAGGTGGCCGCCAGCACGCGCCCGTTGGAGTCCACCAGCAGCGGCGTGGTGGTGACTCCGGCCACGTTGACCACGGTGGCGGGGTAGGTGTAGGCGTAGCGCACCGGGATAGAAGCGCTGGTCAGGTCGCTCAGGACGGTGCGGCCTGCTGTGGTGGGCTTCATGGAGGTGGTGGTGGTTTCGGCGCCGCTGACCGCACGCAGGCCGTAGTCCTCGGGCACCGTGCCGGGCGAGCCGTAGAGCGCCAGTTGCCGCACGCCGTAGGCCCGCTCGTACTCGAACAGGGTGGCCCACTCTTCGCTGCTCAGGGCGCTGGGAACCAGGCCGTCGGCATCAGGCTGGGTCAGCAGGGCGCTGCTGGTCAGGAGGATGCCCTGGTAGCGGCCCACGCCGTCGGGGGCAATCAGCGATTCCATCGTCAGCGGCGTGGTGCTGGCGTCAAGGATGTCGAAAGGGACACTCGACTCGTTCAGCATGGCCTGGGCATTCTGAAGGCCGAAGTCGCCCGGACCACTCGAAAGAATCAGAACCTTGAGGGCGACCTTGTCGGTCTGCGCTCCGGCGGGCAGGGCCTGGGCCGACAGGCTGCCCACTTTGCCCGGCACGTACCCTGTGCCCAGACGGGCGCGGGCGGCGGGAGAATCGTCACTCTGGGCCAGAGCGAGTTCCGTCTGGCGCAGGTCAGGCAGCGGAGCGATTTCGCCCGTGGCCCGCACGATGTCCACCTGGTCTTGCACGGTGGGAACGGCGTCGCTCTGTGCCGAGAGGGTGGACTGGGTGGCGGGGAGCTGGGGGGCTTTGGCCTGCTGACCGCAGCCGGCGAGCGACAGGGAAAGAGTAACGGCGCACAGGGTGGCCAGGGGACGCAGATGGTTCATCACTTCTCCAGATGGATTCAAGGACTCGGGAGCAGCGTCGGGCGACGGTGAGGGGTCTGTCCCGGCAGAGACATAAGCCGGTTTATTCACTTGAGTCATCCATACATTCGTTCAATGTATGAAAAACTTAACGTTGTTCAGAGTACAACTCTGCCAGCGCGTCTGCCAGTGTTCCGATGGGGGTATACCCCTGGGCCTTAAGGGCGGTTAAATCGGCCCGCTGGTAGGGCACGTCGCCACTGCGGGGACTGCCGGGGGCGTCTTCCGCAATCTGGCCCGCGTAGCCCGAAAGCCGCACCAGTTCGGTCACGATGTCGCGCACGGGCCTCGCCTCGCCGCTGCCGAGGTTGAGCACGCCCCGCGCCTGTGCGCCCGCCTGTCCCGGCAGGAAATGCAGGGCGGCCCGGCCCACGTCACGGGCGGAAATAAAGTCGCGGTAGGCCCCCAGTGGCCCGAAACGCACCTGCTCCAGTCCCTGAGCGGCGGCCTGCCGCAACTCACGGGCGGCCCGGCCCGGCAGCGACCCCGGATTCATGCCCGCCCCGATGGGGTTGGTCAGGCGCAGGGCCAGGGCGTCCACCTGACCGGAGCGCACCCGCTCGTCCAGCAGCACGGTTCCGGCGAGTTTGCTGGCCCCATAGGGCGACAGCGGCTGCGTGGGGCCGTCTTCGCGGCTGGCTTCTCCGGGGGCGGTGCGCCCGTACTCGGCGGCGGAAGAAAGGTGAATCAGGCGTTGGCCGCCCTCCTGCACGGCGTCCAGCACTCCGGCGAGCAGCAGCACGTTGGCGCGGGTCAGTTCGCCCAGGGTTCCGGCGGTACGCCCGGCGGCATTGACCACCGCGTCCACGCCGCTGAGGTGGCGCTTCCAGTCGGCGGGGCCGAGGTCGGTCAGGTCGCCGGAGATGGTCTGGATGTCCAGGCCAGCGCCCCGCAACTGGGCGTCAATCACGCCGCCGAGAAACCCACCCGCTCCCAGCAGCAGGACGCGGGTCACAGGGACTGGCTCCGACCAGGAACCCCGCCGGGCAGCAGGACTTTTTGCATCTTGTCCCACTGCTCGTTGGCGGTGTCGTAGTCCTCCGGGCGACCGATGTCGAGCCAGTAGCCCCGGAACAGGTCACTGCGCGGATGTTCGCCCGCCGCCAGCAGGTCGAGCATCAGCGTGTCGAAGCCCAGCACTTGCCCCGGTGTATAGCGCCTCAGGGTTTCCTTGGTCATGCCGTAGACCCCCATGCTGACCTGAAACGGCACGGCGGGCTTCTCTCGAAAGGCCACGATGTTTTCGCCCGAGTCGTCTACGTCCAGCACGCCGAACTCGCTGCGGATTTCGCGGTAGTAGGTCGAAACGGTCAGGGGGGCGCCGCTCTGGATGTGACCGCGCAGAAACTCGCCGTAGTCGAGGTCGGTCAGCACGTCGCCGTTCATGATGAGGAACTGTTCGGGCAGCCAGGGCAAGACGTTGAGCACTGGCCCGATGGTGCCGAGCGGACTTTCTTCTTCGGTGTAGTCGATGTCGAGGCCGTACTGCCGCCCGTTGCCCACGAAGGCGCGAATCAGGTGGCTGAGGTGCCCGACAGCCAGGGTCACGCGGGTGAACCCGAACGACTTGAGCTGGTAGAGCACGATTTCCAGAATGGACAGCGAGTCGCCGATCGGCACGAGGGGCTTGGGGATGTGGGTGGTATAGGGGCGCAGGCGGGTGCCTTTGCCGCCAGCAAGGATGACAGCGTGCATAGGTTTCTCCTGTGGGTGAGCGCGGCGGGTGGAGGGTGGAGAGGAAAGGGAAAAAACCAGGAAACCCTCCACCCTTTCCGCTCCGCTTCAGATGGTGTACTGGTCTACGCGGTAGCGGGCGAGGTTGGCGGGGTCGGTAAACCACTCGGCGGTGCGGCGCAGGCCCTCTTCCAGCGTGACCTGGGGCTGCCAGCCGGTCAGCTTTTGCAGTTCGCTGTGGTCGGCGAGCAGGCGCATCACTTCGCTGCCCTCGGGGCGCAGGCGCTGGTCTTCCTGCTTGACTTCGACCTCTTTGCCCATCACCTGGGCAATCAGCCGCACCGTGTCGCCCACCGTGATTTCGCGGCCCGACCCGGCGTTGAGGGTTCGGCCCAGCACTTCCTGGCCCGCTTCGCCCACGGCGCGGAAAGCGCGGGCAGTGTCGGCCACGTAGTTGAAGTCACGGGTGGGGCGCAGGTCGCCCAGCTTGATTTCGGTGCGCCCGGCGGCAATCTGGGAAATGATGGTCGGAATCACGGCGCGGGCCGACTGGCGGGGACCGTAGGTGTTGAAGGGCCGCAGCGTGACCACGGGCAGCTCGAAGCTCAGGAAGTAGCTTTCGGCCAGCTTGTCAGCCCCGATTTTGGTGGCCGAGTAGGGCGACTGGCCCTGAAGCGGGTGCGACTCGTGGATGGGCACGGTGCGGGCGGTGCCGTAGACCTCGGAGGTCGAGGTGTGGATGACGCGCCCGGTGCCGAGGTCGCGGGCGGCTTCGAGCACGTTGAGGGTGCCGCTCACGTTGGTGTCCACATACGAGCGCGGCGCGACGTAGGAGTAAGGAATGGCAATCAGCGCGGCAAGGTGGTAGACGGTTTCGGCATCCCGCATCAGCGCCCGCACGCTGCCCGCGTCACGCACGTCTCCGAGCTGCACTTCGACGTGTTCCATGACCTCGCCCGGAACGGTGTCGAGCCAGCCGTAGCTGCCCTGCGAGTTGTAGATCGCCATGGCCTTGACGCGGTAGCCCGCCCGCACGAGCTCTTCGGTGAGGTGCGAGCCGATAAAGCCGTCGGCTCCGGTCACGGCGACGACGGGGCGGTTGCTGGAAGAAAGGTTCTGGTTCATCGGTAACTCCTGAGGTCACGCAGGGTGACGAAGGTAAGGGGCAAAAGGACAAGAAGAAGCGGTGCCGAGAGCAGCGGCGGAGACACTCCCAGCGCCAGCAGCAGGCTGTAGCCCGCCCAGATGACGAGCAGCAGGCCCTCGCGCCTCTGGTTCGCCAGCCACGTACTCAGCAGCAGCGCCGTACCGAAAGCAGGAACGGTCAACACCACCGCCAGATTGATTTGTTTGGCGGTCAGCGGCAGCGGCACGAGCAGCGCCAGGGCAGCGATGAGCATCAGGCCGTAGAGCAGCGCCGTGCCGAGCACCTGCACCGTGCCTTCCCGAAAAACTCTGGCAAAGTCGCTGCGGATGCGGGCGGTGTGTTGCAGGGCTTGCTGGGCGTTCCAGACTCCGGCTTCGAGCAGTCCGGCGCTGAGGATGATGGGCAGCATGACCCACCCGCCGAGGCGGTGACTCAGGGCCACGAACGCGGCGGCGAGCGCCCAGCCGTAACACGCCAGTCCCAGGCCGGGCCGGAAGGTGCTCCACTCGGCGGGCAACTGGCCCGGTTCGCGGGTGGCCCGCAGGGCGAGCAGCAGCGGCGAGAGGGCCAGGGCCGCCAGCGCCAGCAGTTGCAAGACGGGGTGCGGCCAGACATACACCATGCCGCCCAGCAGCAGCGGCAGCGCGAAGGCCCCGGCCATCTGCCCGCGCTGGTCGAGCGAGAGCAGGACACCCGCCGACGCGCCCGACACCGCCACCGTGCCCCCCAGCAGCACGCCCCAGGCCCAGTGGGCATGCCCGACCATCAGGGCCGCCAGCAGGCCACCCCCCACCAGACCGACCAGGGTGGCGACGGCCAGCGCCAGCCGCAGCGCCGCGCCAGGGGTGCCGAAGGGTTCGGCGTAGCGGATGCGGGCCAGCATCATCGAATAGCCCCACCCGAACGCCGCCGCGAACACGAAGGCGATACTCGCCCCGCTGCCTGCCGCCCCACTGATGAGCAGGCCGCAGGCCCCCGGCAGCAGGTACAGCGGGCCGCGCTGGGCCAGGTACCACGGAAAGGGAGGCATCACCTCGTCACGCGGACGGTCCAGGGCGCGTCCGGTGCCGCGCTGGGCATAGAGCGTTTCGGCGGCGGCAAACAGCCCCCCCGCCCCGTAGCGGTCACGCAGACTCTCGTCGCTCAGCCCGTCGGCTTCAAGGTAGGCGGCCAGTTCCAGGGCGTCCACGGCCCGCTCACGGTCGGGGCGCAGGGTGAGGTCCACCTCGCGCAGCTTGTCGGGCAGCGGCAGGGCGTCGAGCTGTTCGGGCGGCAGCGGCGCTTCCCGGCCCGACAGCACCTCGAACCCTCCGGAATTGCGTGTACTCCGGGTCACAGCGATCTTTGCTCCAGTCGGGCGGCACGGGCGACCGGGTAGGCCCGGCGATAGGCTTCGAGGCAGCCTTCGAGCGTAAAGAGGTTCATGACCCGTTCGCGCGCGGCGTGGCCCAGGCGGTGGCGCAATTCGCCGTCGTCGAGCAGCTTGGTCAGCGCACTGGCGACGCCCATCGCGTCACGGGGGCGCACGATGAGGCCCGCGTCCCCCACCGCCTCGGGTACGCCACCCACGCGGGTCGCCACGGGTGGGCGGCCCATCGCCATCGCCTCGATGACCGTGTACGGAAACCCTTCGCTGACGCTGGTCAGGGCGACCACCTGCCCGGCGCGGTAGGCGTCGGTGATGTCGGCCACGCGGCCCTCGAAGGTCACGTGCCTGTCCAAGTTCAGGCCCGCCGCCACCTGACGGCAGTGCTGCTCGTAGCCCTCGTTGCCTGCGGGCGTGCCGCCGAACAGCCGCAGTTTCGCCTCCGGGCGGCGGCGGCGCACGAGGTCAAAGGCCCGAATCAGGGTCTCCAGGTCTTTGAGGGGGTCGACCCGGCCCACCCAGCTGACGACCGGCTCGGCGGGTTCGGTTTCGGCAGGTGGGAAAATACTGGGGTCGATGCCGTTGTAGACGCACTGCACCTTTTCGGGGGCGGCCCCCAGTTTTTCTTCCCAGCGGCGGTTGTAGTGCGACCCCGGCAGCACCAGCGCCGCGTCCAGATAAGCCGCCGAACACAGCAGACGGTAAAAGCGCAGCAGCATGGTCTTGTAGCCGGGGGCCAGATTCGCCCGCCGGAACTCGATGTACCGCTCACGCAGGTAGATGCCGTGTTCGGTCAGGATGAACGGCGTGCCGTTTTGCCAGTACCCGTGCAGCGCCAGCAGGGCGGCGAAACCGTTGCTGACCGCGTGGCCCACGTCGGCTTCCGGGGGCGTGCTGCACAGCGGGCGCAGGGCGTGTTCGAGCCAGACCTGCACGTCCAGCGCCTCGGACACACTCGGGCGCGGCAAGCGGGGCGACAGGCGCTCACGCTGCGCCGCCAGGGCCACCGCCTGCGCGTCCCAGACCTGCAAAGTCATTTGCGCGGCGCGGGCGCTGTCCAGGGCCGGGGTCAGGCTGCCCTGCGTGCCCAGGTGGCTCAGGCGGCGCAGGGCCTGGGCGAAATACTGGGTGTCCATCAGGCACATGGCGGTCAGCAGGTGCTCGTAGGCGTCGAGAACCCGGTTCTGAAAACTTCGCTGCTGGGACTGGAGCCACAGGCGGCCCCCCGCGTTGCCCGGCGGCGGCCCCCACAGCGGAATCTGCTCCACCCTGACGTTGGCCGGAGTCTCGAGCGCGGCGCGGCTGTAGGGCAGACCGCTGATGGCCTGCACTTCGAACTGGTGGTCGGGCAAACCACGCACGAGCTGGTCTACCCAGACGCTGACACCGCCGTGTGCCTGAGGGTAGGTGCCTTCGGTGTAGAGCGCGACACGAGGCTGGGCCTCGGAACGAAGGGGCAGGGGCGTGTCGAACAGTCTCATGGAATACGTCCAGCTTTCAGAACCGTCAGTGGGGCAGAGGGTGAGGGGGCAAAGGGAACTTCCGGTCGACAAGTAGAAAGCGGGGGAATGTGAAAAACTTCCCTTGCAGCTTACGAAAAGGACTCTTACGTTTTAGTGACAGCGTTGTCGTTAGGGCGGCCCGTTGTCGGCCAGGTCAGCCTTTGTGTCACTTCTTAAGATTTTGTTTATCCAGATCACATCTCTGGCCGGGTGATCTCGTTCTTGACCGACTTGCCTGAGCAGTGCCCTGACCTCAATCGCTTTGGTTATTCCGGCTCTTCTCCAGATCGGTACTTGTCGCGCAGGTAAGCTCCGTTCGCCTGAAGCTGCCGCTCCCGCGTCTGCCGCTGACCGACCTTGACCTCCTGCATGCGGCCCTCTATCAGCCGGAGTTGCTCTAAAAAGGCTTGGTCACGCTGCGCCTGCTCTGCGCTGCTGCTGACGGGCAGAGCGTGGTAGGCATGCAGCAATTCGGGCAGGTCACTGCGGGCGGCTTGCCGCGCATCGAAGCTCTCGCGGGTCAGGGTGGTCTGCCCGGTGGTGGCCCGCAGGGCGTCACGGGTCGCCAGTACGGTGGCCTGAAAAGCGGGCCGGGCCGCCTCACTCACCCGTGGGCCGTATTCGCGCAGCAGCGTCAGCAGGTCGTTTTCCTCGGAGGGAGTGGCCGGGTCGGGCTGGCTGGGCGGCGTGCGCCACAGGGCGAGTACCCGTCTCCCCGTCCAGAACAGACCGACCAGGGCGAGCAGCAGCACCAGCACCAGCACCCAACCTGCCGGGGCGCTGCCGTTCGCCACGCCGACTCCGAGCAGCAGGATGAGCGGCAACAGAAGACCGAGGCCCAGCAGCGCCAGACCCACCAGCAGGGCTGTGCCTGCGCCGCGCCGGGCGACCTGCTGCCCCCGCTGCCAGTTGAGCGGCGCTTCGGTGCTCCCTGCCGCGATCGCCCAGGGGTCGGGCTGGGTCTCGCCTGTCGGGGGCCGGGTCAGGCCGCGCACCACGTTCAGGCCTTGCCGGGCCAGGGCGGGCGCGATGGTCACGACCTGCGGCACTTGACGTTCGCCGTGGCGGTGCTGGTCTTGTGGTGGATGACGCCGACTCATCTCTCTTTGTCCTCTACGCGCCCTGTGACTGCTGGGTTCCTTTGCAACTCGCGCACCCGATCGGCCAGTGCCTGCCAGGGTTCGAGCCGGAAATGGTTGTGCCCCAGCGGACTGGTCGAGGGCAGCACCCACACTTCGGTGTTCGTGGGCCAGTCGAGCGGCAGGCGTTCCTGCGGGCCGTAGGGGAGTTTGCCCGTCGGCAACCCCAGCGTCTCGGAGGCTCCGCGTTTGCTGGTAAAGGCCACGATATGCGGCCGGTAATGCTCGACCTTGCTCCTCAGTTCGTCGGGTCGCCACGCCTCGCCGGGCAGCACCGAGTCCATGCCGCTGTGCCTCTTGGCGACGTCGGTCAGGCCGATGCCGTACTGAGGCAGGGTCGGGTACTCGCTGGGGGCAAGTTGCCGGGGGGTCAGGCCCACTTCAAACAGCGTGCGCCAGAACTTGTTTTCCGGGTTGGCGTAATAGGCGCGGGCGCGGGCGCTGATGTTGCTGGGGGCCGTGCCGACCAGCACCAGCGTCAGCCCCGGTTCCAGCACGTCGGGCACCAGATATTCGCCGCTGCCGGTCAGGTCGGGCAGATGCTCAGTCATCGTCGTACCGCTGCTCGGCGAAGGGGTCGCCCCGCATGTGGTAGCCGTTCTTTTCCCAAAAACCGGGCGCGTCGGCCGCCATGTATTCGAGTTCGGTGAGCCACTTTGCCGACTTCCAGAAATACAGGTGCGGAACCACCAGGCGCAGCGGGCCGCCGTGTTCTGCACTGAGCGGCTGGCCGTCGTAGGTGTGGGCCAGCAGATTTTCGGGGCGGGCGAAGTCGTCGAGCGACAGGTTGGTGCTGTAGCCGCCCACACTGCGCTGCATGACGTGGGTGGCACGGGGGTCGAGCTTGAGGGTCGCCAGCAGGTCGGTCACGCGCACGCCCGTCCAGACGGTGTCCAGCTTGCTCCAGTGGGTCACGCAGTGGATGTCGGTGGTCAGGGTGGTCTGGGGCAGCGCCAGCAGGTCGGCCCAGTGCAGAGTGCGCGGCTCGGCCAGTCCCGTGATTTTTAGCTCCACGGCGTCGGCGGCGTAGTGCTGGACCGGACCGTAGGTCAGGACGGGAAAACGGCTGGTGAGCGCCTGACCGGGAGGCACGCGGCCCCCCAGGTTATCGTCCGGTTTCTTGAAGAATTTGCCGAGCATACCGGGGTATTGGACTGCGTGGGCGGCTGAGGCGGGTGAGCGGCGGGTACAGATGGCTACATCTCGCGCCCGCCCCGTCAGGTTTCTGAAAGGGAGAAGGTGTACTCTGGACACCAAGTCCGGGTGCCTTCCTTTTTCCCGGAAATTCACATCTCGCCCCGGCTGCCCCGACAGGAGGAACGTGCCATGCAAGAGCGAGACCAGGCCAGACACGAGGTCGAACGCGCCCACCTGATGAGCGACGTGCGCGGCTTCCTGTCGGTGCTGCGCCGGGTGCCCAACGACCTGCTGCCCTTCGACTGGGTCAAGCACCTCGCCCCCGAGGGCGAACACCAACTCGGGGTGCAGTCCATCGACGTGAACCGCATCATCGGGTCGGTGGACCGCTACCGCGAGTTCGACCGCCACTACCTGCCCCGCGAGCGCCACCTCGACGAGCGCTGGATCGGCGTGCGGGCGGCGCAGCTTCAGGGCAAGGAGCTGCCGCCCATTCAGGTCTACGAGGTTGGCGGGCGCTACTTCGTCAAGGACGGCAACCACCGCGTCTCGGTGGCGCGGCGACAGGGCCAGAAGTACATCGACGCCAACGTAATTCGCCTTCAGGTGCAGGTGCCTCTCGACGGCACCGAGAGCCTCAAGGACATCATCATCAAGGGGGAGTACGCCCGCTTTCTCAAGCTGACCCGGCTGGACGAACTGGTGCCGCACCACCGGCCCATTCTGTTCACCACACCGGGGCGCTACGACAAACTGCTCGACCACATCCGCACCCGGCAGTATTACCTCGACCGCAAACCGGGCCGCGCCGGGCAGGAACCCGTCACCTGGGAAGAAGCAGTGGTGAGCTGGTACAACCGCCTGTATCGGCGCATTACCGACAACATTGAGGAACATGACGTGATGCTGCGGTTTCCGGGCCGCACCGAGGCCGACCTCTACCTCTGGATCATGGACCACCGCTACTTCCTGACCCAGCGCAGTGGGCAGGACGTGGGCAGCGAGGAGGCGACGGTGGATTTCAGCCAGCGCTACGCTCCGCCCATCTACCAGCGGGTCGGCCAGCGCTTCCGGTTGCTGCTCGGCGGCAAGCTTTCCGCCACGTGAGAGGGGTGAGCGGCTATGGTGCTTCTGCCCCCCGTCGCTCGGTGCGAAATCCTCTAGAATCTGCGGTTGTGGAACGCATCATGTTCAGGGCCAAGATTCACCGCGCGACCGTGACCCAGGCGGACCTGGACTACGTGGGCAGCGTGACCATCGACCAGGATCTTCTCGACGCCGCCGACATTCTGGTCAACGAAAAGGTCGATATCTGGAACATCACCAACGGCAATCGCCTGCACACCTACGCCCTGAGCGGCCCGCGTGGCAGCGGCGTCATCGGTATCAACGGGGCGGCTGCCCACCTGATGCGGCCCGGCGACATGGTCATCATTGCGGCCTTCGGCAACTACACCGAGGAAGAAGCCCGCACCCTGGAACCCAAGGTGGTGCTGGTCGATGCCAAGAACCGCCTGCTGGAGATGCCGACCTAAGCAGGCCGCTTCTCCCTCCTTTCGCGTTCCTTCCCACTTGTATCGGGAAGGTGCTTTTTCGGTGCATGGCTAAATTGACAGGCTGTTATCTAGGGCTGGGACATGGAAAATTTGTCCACAGTTCCCCCAAATCCCCCCTTTGCAAGCCTGAAACTTGCCTTCAGTATTCTCTCATAGGATGATAGACTGTCACTGTGGCTCCCTCTCGCCCTCTGTACTTCGTGTTGCTCGTTCTGGCGGTTTTGGCCGTTGGGTACGCGACTTTTGAGGGGCAACAGGGACTGCTTTCAGGTGCTGCCCTCCTGCTGGCGGTTGTCGGGCTGAGCCTGCATGGTCCGCTGCGCTGGATAGGGTTGGTGGTCTATCCGCTGGCTTTCCTGGTCTCGCTGGTTCTGCCCAATGGAACACCGACTGCCGACAAACTGATTGGCGCGCTCCTGACCATCGTGGCCCTCGCGTGGCTGGTCCTGCGTGAACAGACCATGCAGACCGAGATGATCTGGCTTCGCAACATCGTGCGGGCGCTGAGGGTCGGCTCGGAGCGGTTGAACGAGGCCCGGAACGCAGAGGCCATCATCCGGGCCGGGCTGAACATCCTGGTCAAGCTGAACGTGGCGCCCAACTTGGCTTTCGTGGCCTACCGCCAGGGCACGCCTTATGTGATGGCGGCGGATGGAGCCTTCGAAGAATTCCTGAACAAGCCGGTGTATCCCAGCGACAACGACAGCCGCTCGGTTCAGGCCGACCACTGGGTCGCCGAGGAAGTCCTGGCTTTGCTCGGTCGTGATCAGCGGCGGCGCTACTACGTCGCGGAAGTCTACGGTCGCGACTCCACCCACCTGGGCCTGCTGATTCTGACCCGACCCGCTGACCAACCCTTTACCTCCGACGAGCGCGGTGTGGTGTCTTCCTTCGCCCGCTTGCTCGGCGCACAACTGGGGCAGGAGCGGGCCAACCGCAATCTGGGCGAGGCCAACGACCTGACCCTGCGCTCGCTGGGCGCGGCTTTGGAACGCCGAGACGACGAGACGGGCGGACATACGCAGCGTGTCGTCAACATGAGTATGCGGCTGGCCCGCCGTCTGGGCTGGGATGAGGAGCAGGTACGGGCGCTGCGTTGGGGGGCCTACTTACATGACCTCGGCAAGATTGCCATTCCAGACCGCATCCTGCACAAGAACGGTCCCCTGAGCGCCGACGAGCGCCGTGTCATTCAGTCCCATACCACTGTGGGCTATGAGATGCTGCAAGACCTGCACTTCTTGCCTGCCGAGACACTAGACCTGGTGCGCTATCACCACGAGCGTTGGGACGGTACGGGCTATCCGGCGGGGCTACGTGGTCAGAACATTCCCGACAGCGCCCGTATCTTCAGCATCGTGGACGTGTATGACGCCCTGACCAGTGCCCGCCCTTACAAGCCTGCCTGGACCCAGGAGCGTGCCCTTCAGGAGATTCGTGCTAACGCCGGGAGCCACTTCGACCCACAGTACGTGGACGCCTTCCTGCGCCTGATGGCTGAGCAGGACGATGCCCGCCTGTTGACCTGAACGAGGAAACGAAGAGGAGAACGGCGCAGTAGAGAAAGCCATCTCTGCTGCGCCGTTCTCCCTCGGAGGCTGCGCCTATTGCCCTAAAGCGATGCGGGCAGGCAAAAAGACCATAAAAAACCCCTGCCGCAGCAGGGGAGGTGTTGACGCTCAACGACTCAGACGAGTTCGATGAGGGCCATGGTGACGCCGTCACCACGACGGGTGCCCACGCGCAGGATGCGGGTGTAGCCACCGGGACGCTCGGCGTACTTGGGAGCCACTTCGTCCATGACCTTACGCACGACTTCCTTGTCGTGGATGTCCTGGGCGATCAGGCGGCGCGAGTGCAGGTCGCCACCCTTGGCGGTCGTAATGAGGCTCTCAACGAAGGGGCGAAGCTCTTTCGCTTTGGTGAGGGTCGTCTGAATGCGACCTTCGCGCAGCAGGGCGGTGGCCTGGGCACGGGCCAGGGCAACGCGGGCGCTGCTGTTGCGGTTGAGCTTGCGACCGGCTTTACCGTGACGCATGGGAATCTCCTTGAATCAGCCGCTCAGGGGAGAGCGGGAAAAGTCGGGGGAAAATTAATCCCGCAGGGACAGGCTGAACTGGGCCAGCTGCTGCTTGATTTCATCGAGGCTACGCTCGCCGATACCGGGAACCTTCTTGAGGTCGCGGTCGGACAGGGCGCACAAGGCGTCCACCGAATCGATGCCTTCTTCCTTAAGGGAGTGAAGCACACGGGTGGTCAGCCCCAGACCTTCGAGGGTCACGCGGGGAGTTTCGAGGTCACTGGGGTAGGGCTGAGGGTTGATACTCAGGCTGCCCAGGTCCGGCTGGCGGGGGGTGTCGTAGACGCTGGCAGGCGTGGCCGTCACTGCCGGGTCGTAGACCGAAGCAGGCATGGTCGCGTAGCTGCTTTCGAGGGCTGGCATCGTCTCGACGTTGCCGAACACGCTCAGCTCGTCGCGCAGGATTTCCACAGCACGGTCAAGCGCTTCCTGGGGGCCGACGCTGCCGTCCGTCCAGACACGCAGAATCAAGCGATCCAGGTCGGTTTCCTGACCGACGCGGGTGTTTTCCACGTGGTAGGCCACGCGGCGCACCGGGCTAAACATCGCATCCACCGGAATCGAGTTGATGCGGTCTTTGGTGGCATGCTTGTCGGCAGAAACGTAGCCTTCGCCTTCTTCAATCCGCACTTCCATCACCAGTTTGCCGTCTTCGGCGAGGTTGGCGATGACCAGGTCGGGGTTGACGATTTCGGCGTCGGCAGGCACCTCGAAGGCGCTGGCCCGAACCTCACCTTCACCCTGCGCACGCAGCGTCAGGGTTTTGGGACCGGGAGCGTGAAACTTCACGACCAGTTCCTTGAGGTTCAGAATCAGGCGAATCACGTCTTCCCGGACGCCGGGAATGGTGCTGAATTCGTGCAGCACATCCTCGATGTAAACGCTCGTCACGGCGGTGCCGGGAATCGAGGACATCAGGATGCGCCGGATAGGGTTCCCGATGGTGACGCCGTAACCACGCGCGAGCGGCTCCAGCACGAATTCGCCGTAGTCGCCGTCCACGCGGGCCTTGAGTTGAGGGCGCTTTTGATCCACTGGGGCCTCCTGATTTAGCGCGAGTAGTACTCGATGATGAAGTTTTCGTTGATAGGCAGGGCCAGGTCTTCACGGGCGGGGAGGCGCGAGAAGGTGCCCTTGAAGTTGTCGTGGTCCATCTCGACCCAGGGGCTGACACGGCGGCGCTTCTGGGCGTCCATGTTTTCCTGAATGAAGCCCATGCTGCGGCTGCCTTCGGCCACGCTGATTTCGTCGCCGATTTTCACGCGGTAGCTGGGGATGTCCACTTTCTTGCCGTTGACCAGGATGTGACCGTGACCGACGAACTGACGGGCCTGACGGCGGGTGCTGGCAAAGCCCATGCGGAACACGACGTTGTCGAGGCGGCGCTCCAGCAGTTGCAGGAACACGGTGCCCGTGACGCCGGGAACGTTCGACGCTTCCTCGAAGAGGTTACGGAACTGCTTTTCGTTCATGCCGTACAGACGGGCCAGCTTCTGCTTTTCGCGCAGACGGACGCTGTAGTCGCTGGGGCGACCCTTGCGGCGCTGACCGTGCTGGCCGGGGCCGTAAGGACGGCGGTCCAGGTACTTCTGAACCTTTTCGGTTTCCGCCAGGTTAATTCCTTCGCGGCGGCTTTGTTTGGTGATGGAACCACGGAAACGACCCATTCAAATTCTCCTTGATGCGACTTTTTCAGTCGGGTCTGCGGCCCTCTGTTGCCCAGTTTCTTGCTGGTGGTGACAGCTTCAGTCCATTCGGGCAGCGAAACTGGGACAGGTGGGCACGCGCGGCGCGATTAGGCGCGGAACTTCTTCTTGGGGCGGCAGCCGTTGTGGGGCACGGGGCTGTCGTCCATGATGCTGCGAACTTCGATGCCGGACGCCTGGATGGCGCGGATGGCCTGTTCACGGCCCGAGCCGCTGCCGCGCACAATCACGTCGACGGCGCTCATGCCGAAAGAAGTCTGGGCCTTCTTCACCGCGTCAGCAGCGGCGAGCTGAGCAGCGTAGGGGGTGCCCTTCTTGCTGCCCTTGTAGCCGATGGTGCCGCCACTCGACCAGGCGACGGAGTTGCCGTCGAGGTCGGTGATGGTGACGATGGTGTTGTTGTAGCTGGCGTGAACATACGCACGACCAGCGCTGATGTTGCGCCGGGAGCGGCGCGGAGCCTTGCCTTTGGTGGGTTTCGCCATGGCTTACTTCCTCGTGGCCTTTTTCTTCCCGGCGACGGTCTTTTTGGGACCTTTGCGGGTGCGGGCGTTGGTCTTGGTGCGCTGACCGCGAACGGGGAGACCGCGGCGGTGGCGCAGACCACGGTAAGCGCCGATGTCCATCAGACGCTTGATGTTCTGGCCGACTTCGTTGCGCAGGTCACCTTCGACCTTGTAGGTCTTCTCGATGGCTTCGCGCAGAGTGGACTGCTCCGCTTCACTGAGGTTCTTGACGCGGGTATCGGCGTTGATGCCCGTGCGCTCCAGGATTTCCTTGGAACGCGTCAGACCGATGCCGTAAATGTAGGTCAGCGCGATTTCGACGCGCTTTTCGCGGGGAAGGTCAACACCAGCAATACGTGCCATGCTTAACCCTGCCTCTGCTTGTGCTTGACGTTGGAGCAAATGACCAGCACGCGACCGTGGCGGCGGATCACTTTGCAGTTGTCGCACATCTTCTTGACACTGCTACGAACTTTCATGCTTCCTCCTCGTGCAGCCTTCACCCATCGTGGTTGCTGGCAGCACTCGACCCCTTGCGCTCGGCAAAGAATCTGTTTGGTGTCCTCAGACCTGTCGCGTTAGCGGCGGTAGACGATGCGCCCACGAGTCGTGTCGTAGGGGCTGATTTCCAGAACCACACGGTCCCCGGGCAGAATGCGGATGTAGTGAATCCTCATCTTGCCGCTGATGTAAGCCAGGATGTCATGCCCCGTATCGAGCTTCACGCGGAACGTCGTGTTGGGCAACGCCTCTTCCACCACGCCCTCGGCCCGTACGGTATCGGCCTCTTCCTTCTTCTTCTTTTCCCGCTGTTCCGGCATCTTTCGTCTCGCCACGCAACCTCCAGGCTTGATACAAGCCAAACACAAGCTTACTACATATCGTGTCCTTTACAAGCCTCAGTGGTGGCAAGCCGGGGCCGATTTGAGCGTTGTCCACGTGGAAAATGGCCTATTGTCCTGAATAGATGGACATAGGCTTTGGCAGTGGATTCGAGTTGACATCTGTGGGGCTGGCTTCCATAGTAACGGGAACCTTAAGCAAAACTGACTTTTCGTCTCATTCTTTTCTGGGAGGCACCATGAAACGTACCGTAGCGGCTCTCGCCACTTTGACCGCTGGACTGCTGACGCTCGGCAGCGCGCAGAAGGTCACCACGCCCACCATCGGCATTGCCCTCGCCCAGACGGGCAACGTGGCCCTGCTGGGACAGGAACAGGTCATCGGGGCCAAGTTTGCCGAGAAGCATTTCAACGCGCGCGGCGGCATCAACGGCACGCCGTTCAAACTGGCCTTCCAGGACGCGGGCGGCGACGAAAATGGGGCCATCAACGCCTTCCAGAACCTCATCAACAAGGACAAGGTCGTGGGCATCGTCGGGCCGACCCTCTCGCAGCAGGCCTTTGCTGCCGACCCCATCGCGCAGCGGGCCAAAGTGCCGGTGCTGGGGCCGAGCAACACCGCCAAGGGCATTCCGCAGATCGGTGACTTTATCGCCCGCGTGTCGGCCCCGATTGCCGTGGTCGCCCCCAATGCCGTCAAGCAGGCGCTGAAACTCGACCCCAAAATCAAGAAAGTCGCCGTGCTGTATGCCCAGAACGACGCCTTCTCGGTCAGCGAAACCGGCACCTTTCAGGAAACCGCCAAGGCCCAGGGCCTGAACGTGGTGACGGTGCAGAAGTTCCAGACCACCGACACCGACTTCACGACCCAGGTCACCGCGGTGCTGAACTCCAAGGCCGACCTCGTCATCATTTCTGGGCTGGCAGCAGACGGTGGAAACCTCGTTAAGCAACTGCGCCAGCGCAACTACAAGGGCCTGATTATCGGCGGCAACGGCCTGAACACCTCCAACATGTTCCCGGTCTGCCAGAAGTTCTGCGACGGGGTGATCGTGGCCCAGGCCTACAGCCCCGCCCAGAAGAGTGCGGTCAACCAGACCTTCGTGAAGGAATACCGCGCCCAGTACAAGAAAGACCCGCCCCAGTTCGCAGCCCAGGCCTACGCGGGCGTGCAGGTGATGGTCGAGGCGCTGAGGGTGCTTGACCGCAAGAAGAAGCTGGCGCAGTGGGACCTCGGTGAGCTGCGGACCGCCCTGAACAAGCAGATTCTGGCGGGCAAGTACAACACGCCGCTGGGCCTGATTTCCTTCGACAAGGACGGCGAAGTGCAGCAAAAAGAGTTCTATGTGGCCCAGATCAGGATGAAGGACGCCAAGAACGGCTCGTTCGTTTACCTGAAGTGAGCGGGCCGGGCGGCGGCGTGACCTTCGCTGCTTCCCTGCGCGTCCGGCGAGGCCCCTTCCCCACCCTGGGCAGGGGCTTTTTCCTTCTTTCCGCCCTCTCTTACAAGGAGACGCATGGACTTTCCCCAAATCATCCAGAGCCTGCTCAATGGGCTGGCGATTGGCAGCGTGTACGCCATTTTTGCGCTGGGCTACACGCTGGTCTTTTCCATTCTGGGCATCATCAACTTCGCGCAGACGGCGGTGTTTACGCTGGGGGCCTACTTCACCTACGCGCTGGTGTCGGGGCAGTTTGCCAGCGGGCTGCTGGGCGGTCTGAACCTGTTTCCGAACGGCTCGCCCTTTGCTGGCAGCGGCTGGGGCTTTGCCCTGGCGACCCTGATCGCGTCGGTGCTGGCGGGACTGCTGGCGGTGGTCATCGAGCGGCTGGCCTTCCGGCCTATGCGCTCGCGCTCGGCTGACCCGCTGCTGGCCCTGGTGAGCAGCTTGGGCGTGGCGCTGATTCTGGTCAACGTGATTCAACTGCTGGTGGGCGCAGAAATCTACAGCTATCCCGAAAACGCCTACGGTCAGGTGCAGCCCGCCATCGAATTCAAGCTGGGCGGGCAGATTCTGGGCATCACCACCGTGCAGGTCATCATCTTCTTCGTCAGCATGCTGATTCTGGCGCTGCTGGGCTACGTCATCGGGCGCACCAAAATCGGCAAGGCGCTGCGGGCCGTGGCCGAAAATCCCGGCACCGCCAGCCTGCTGGGCATCAGCGTGGACCGCTACATCCTGATTACCTTTTTCCTGTCGGGGTTCCTGGGGGGGCTGGCGGGTACGCTGGTCAGCATGGCGTTCAACATCGCCGGGCCGTACTTCGGGCAGCCCTACGGCCTCAAGGGGCTGGCGGTCATCGTGCTGGGCGGCTTGGGCAGCATTCCCGGCGCGGTGCTGGGCGGGCTGGTCATCGGTCTGGCCGAAGCCTTCGTGCCGAGTAGCTACAGCGCCTACAAGGACGCCGTGGCGTTCGCGCTGCTGTTCATCATCCTGCTCGTGCGCCCGCAGGGGCTGCTGGGCACGGCCCAGATTCAGAAGGTGTGAGTGCAATGGGCGAATTTCTAGCGACCTACGGCTTTCTTATCGTGACCATGATTCAGGCCGGACTGCTGGGCCTGAGCCTCTACTTTCCCCTGCAAGCAGGGCAGCTCAGTCTGGCGACCCCCGGCTTTTACGCGGTGGGCGGGTACGCGGCGGCGATTATGCTGACCCACCCGTCGCTGTCGGGACTGCGTGATGCGCTGGGCCAGTTCGTCTTTCCGGTGACGTGGCTGGCGGCGGCGCTGCTGTGCGGGCTGCTGGGATTGATCGTCGGCGTTCCGGCGCTGCGGCTGCGCGGCATCTATCTGGCGCTGGCGACGATTGCCTTCGTGGAGATTCTGCGGGTGGTGTCGCTGAACCTCAGCATCACCGGGGGCGCGGTGGGCATCTTCGGGATTCCGCAGGCGTTCGACTTCGGTGACCGCTGGCAGTACATCTGGGTGTTCGGGCCATTGCTGATTCTCACGCTGCTGTTTGCCCGTCAACTGGAAAAGTCGCGGGTGGGCCGGGCTTTCCGCGCCATTCGTGAGGACGAACTCGCTGCCGACGCCATGGGCGTGAACCCCACCTATTACAAGGTGCTGGCCTTCGTCATCGGCGCGGTGCTGGCAGGCATCGTCGGCGCGATGAGTGCGCCCTTCCTCAACACCTGGAACGCCAAGCAGGGGACCTTCGACGCCTCGATTGCGGTGCTGGCCTTCGTGCTGATCGGCGGCTCGCGCAACATCTGGGGGCCGGTCATCGGCGGGGCGCTGCTGACCGCCATTCCCGAGGTGCTGCGTTCGCTGGCCGACTGGCGACTCGTCATCAACGGCGTGGTGCTGGTCATCGCCAGCCTGTATCTGCCGCAGGGCATCGTGGGGGCACTCACCCGCCTGCGCCGACCCCCGCCTCCGCAACGGCCCGCCGGACTGGAACGTGCCGAGGTGAAACCATGACCGCTATGACTTCGGCGGCTGTGACTTCCCGGCCCACCGTGCTGGAAGCCCGCAACATGACCCGGCGTTTCGGCGGTCTGGTGGCGGTCAACGACGTGTCGTTCGAGGTGCGCCAGGGCGAGATTTTCGGGCTGATCGGCCCCAACGGGGCGGGCAAGACCACCCTCTTCAACCTGATGACGGGCCTGACCCCGCCTAGCAGCGGCACCCTCAGCTATGAAGGGCGCTCCATGACCGGCCTGCCGCCCTTTCGGGTCGCCGAAGCGGGCATGAGCCGCACTTTTCAGAACATTCGCCTCTTCCGCGACCTCTCAGCGCTGGAAAACGTCAAGATTGCCCAACATGCGCGCACCAAGGCGGGCCTGTGGGCGGGCGTCTTTGGTCTGACGCGGGCCGAGGAGCAGGCCGTAGAGCGCCGCGCCTGGGAACTGCTCGACCTGGTGGGCCTGAGTGACCGGGCGGGTGAACTCGCCGCCAACTTCAGCTACGGCGACCAGCGCAAACTGGAAATCGCCCGCGCCCTCGCCACTGAGCCGCGTGTGCTGCTGCTCGATGAACCGGCGGCGGGCATGAACACCTCGGAAAAGGGCCAACTGACGGCGTTTATCCGAGAGGTGCGCGACCACTTCGACCTGACGGTGCTGCTCATCGAACACCATGTGCCGCTGGTCATGGGGCTGTGTGACCGGGTGGCAGTGCTCAATTTCGGTGAACTGATTGCCATTGGCGACCCCGCCAGCGTGCAGCGCGACCCCCGCGTCATCGAAGCTTATCTGGGAGGCGAGTGATGGCCCTGCTGCAAATCGAGAATCTGAGCGTCAACTACGGCGCGATTCAGGCGGTGCGCGGCCTGAGTCTGGAAGTGGGCGAGGGCGAAGTCGTCACCCTCATCGGGGCCAACGGCGCGGGCAAGACGACCACGCTGCGGGCGGTGTCGCGGATGCTGCGGCCTGTATCGGGCAGCATTCGCTTCGGTGGGCGCGACATCACCCGCATTCCCGCCGACGAAGCCGTGAAAATCGGCATCGCCCAGAGTCCGGAAGGGCGGCAGGTGCTGGCGCGGCAGAGCATTGAGGACAACCTGGAGTTGGGCGCGTATGTCCGCTCCGACCGGGCCGGAATTCAGGCCGACATTCGCCAGATGTACGAGCGGTTTCCGCGTCTGGGCGAGCGCCGCACCCAGCTTGCCGGGACGCTTTCGGGCGGTGAGCAGCAGATGCTCGCCATCGCCCGCGCCCTGATGAGCCGTCCCAAGCTGCTGCTGCTCGACGAGCCTTCGCTGGGCCTCGCGCCCATCATCGTGCGCGAGATTTTCAGCATCATTTCCGAACTCAACAGCCAGGGCATGACCATTCTGCTGGTCGAGCAAAACGCCAAACTCGCCATGAACGCCAGCCACCGCACCTATGTACTGGAAGCGGGCCAGATGACCTTCAGCGGCGTGAGCAGCGAACTGGTGAACGACGAGCGGGTGCTGCACGCCTATCTGGGCGGATAGTCGGGGCTGTAAGAAGGAACGTCTTCCCTCCGGTCAGCGGAGAGGGGAGACGTTCCTGCTCTTATTGATAACGTGGTATGTCCGTATCACCCGCCGAGAGGCTGTTGCTCCTTGCCATGAGCTATGGGCCATGAGCCATGAAAATGCTGTTCAGACCTTATGGCCCATAGCTCAGAGCCAGTCGGCACGAGAGGCTCGATACTCACTCCGCACGTTATCCATAGTTCATTCTCCGGCAGACTGGGCCACGCTCAGCGCCCGGAACTGAGGCCGCTTCTTGTCGAAGTGGGGCCGCATCCGCCCGATGATGGCCGAGAGTTCGCGCACGCCGTCCACCACGTATGGCCCCTTGTTCAGCATGATGCACTCGGCCCGCACGCCGCCCGCCGCGTCGGTGAATTCGCCGCGTTCGCGCTGGCCTTTTTTGACCAGACCTTCGAGCACCTGCGTCGCCCAGATGACGGGCAGGTGCGCGGCCTCGGCCAGCCACAGCACTTCTTCTTGAATCTCGGCCAGCCGTGCAAAGCCCAGCTCGACGGCGAGGTCGCCCCGCGCAATCATTACGCCGCAGGGCCGTTCGCCTGCCGCCCGCACCATCAGGTCGGTGAAGTTCTGCACCGCCAGCCGGGTTTCGATTTTCAGCACAATGCCGAGGCGTTCGGGCGCACCCGCCGCCCTCAGCGCGTCCAGCAGGGCCGCCACGTCCCCCACCGTCTGCACGAAGGAATAGCCCACGAGGTCGGCGTGCTGGGCGACAAACTGCACGTCGGCGCGGTCTTTGTCGGTCAGGGCAGGCAGGTCGAGCGCCGTGTCGGGAAAGTTGATGCCTTTTTCGGCCTTCAGCTTGGCGCCCTTGAGCGGGGCGTGGGTGACCTTCAGGCGCAGCCAGTCGCCCTCTACCGTTTCGACCACCGTGCCGAACTTGCCGTCGTCGAACCAGACTTCCGCGCCCACTTCCACCTGAAGGAGCGCAGCGGGCAGGGTGCAGGTCACGCCCGGCAAGTCACCGGGCAAGGTGTCCTCCCGCGTGCCCAGGGCCAGCGTGTCGCCCACCTGAAGGCGCTCGGGGTCGTCGGGCCACTGGGGTTCCCCAGTGCGGACTTTCGGCCCGGCGAGGTCCATCAGCACGCGGCAGGTCTTGCCCGTCGTCTCGCGTGCCCGTTCCAAGTGGCGCAGCATCGCCTGCCATTCCTCGGGGCCGTCGTGCGCCAGGTTGATGCGGGCCACCGTCATCCCCGCTCGCAGCAGGTCGGTGACCAGTTCGCCGTTCTGCGCCGCCTCGGAAGGAAAGGTCACCATGATGCCCGGCGTGGCGGCGTCTCCGAACAGGTCGCGGGTATGGACACCCAGCCGCGATTCCAGTGCCGCAAAAGCCGTGCGTTCGGGCCACTGCGGGGCCTGGGCGAGGGCCGAGAGCGCCGCCTGGGTCGCCCGCAGGTTGGGCAAAACGTAAGGTTCGCAGCGGCCCAGGCTGGACACGCCCCAGGTCACCAGTTCGCTTTGCAGGTCACGGACATCGCGCGAGCGCAGCGCGAGGTAATGCGCCAGATTCTCGGCGCTCGGCAAATATGAAGCCCGCTTGAGCCAGGGCTGCCAGCGGCTCAAACGCGCCTGGGCCTCGACCTGCACGTCCCCGGTCAGTTGCTCAAGCTGGCGGCACAGCAGCGCCACTTGCTCCGGAGGCGCGGCGTGGTGGGCCGAATCTGCAAGGGCGCTGGTCATGATGCCCCGCAGTGTGCCGGGCCAACGTAAGCCCCATGTCTGCTGCCTTGCTGCGGCGGCCAAGGAGGTCACAGTTTATCTTGAGATGAACCGAGCGAGCTTTGAAAAGCTGAGCAGCAGAGCGAGGAGCGAAAGAAGGACGTTCAACCGGAAATGAAGCGTTTTCGGTTCCGTTCCGAAAAGGCGAAATGTGAGGCTAATTCAGCTGTTGTGGGACGGCAGCAGCAGGCCCAGCACCTCGCCGCCGGAGATGGGTTTCTGGAAGTAGTAGCCCTGACCGGAATGGCAGCCCAGGCGAGTCAGTTCTTGGGCCTGCTGCTCGGTCTCGACGCCCTCGGCCACAATTTCGAGGTCGAGGGTCGCCGCCACGGTCACCATCGCAGAGATGAGCGAACGGACGTAGAGCGAGCGGGTCTGGTCGGTGGCTGCAGCATCGGGAATCAGGTCGGACACGAAGGTTTTGTCGATCTTGACCACCTGCACCGGCAAGTCGTTGAGGTGAGAGAGCGACGCGAAACCCATCCCGAAGTCGTCGAGAGACAGAACGATTCCCAGATTCCGCAACTGCTCCAGGGTTTTCATGATCTGGTCTTTGTCGCGCAGCTCCACGCCCTCGGTCACTTCGAGTTCCAGGGCGCTCGGCGGCAGGCCGTGCCGCTCCAGTTCAGTGCGAACCAGTTCGGCGAAGCCCGGCTGCATCAGTTGCAGCGGCGAAACGTTGACCGCCACCCGCAGGTCGGTCAGGCCCGCGTCCCGCCAGCGCCGCAGCATCGAGAGGGCCCCGGCCAGCACCCAGCGCCCGATGGGGCCGATCAGACCGCAGGTCTCGGCAATCGGAATGAACTGCTCGGGGCTGACATTGCCCAGTTCGGCGTGTTGCCAGCGCAGCAGGGTCTCGAAGCACAGCGGGCGGCCTTCGGGCAGCGAGCAGATGGGCTGAAACACCAGTCGCAACTCGCCACGCTGCTCGGCATTACGTAACTCTCGCTCGAGGAGTTGGCGGTGTTCGTCTTCGCTGTGCAGTTCGCCGCCGTAAAAGCGCATGCCGTTTTTGCCACTGCGCTTGACGTTGTACATGGCGACATCGGCCCGCCGCAGCAGGTCGTTGCCTTCTTCTCCATCCTGCGGATACAGGCTGATCCCGACCGAGACGCTCAGGCGCAGCAGGTGTTCGCGCAGGATGAACGGGTCGGAGAGCTGTTGAACGAGTTGCCGCGCCAGGGCGTTGACCTCGCCCCGGTGGACGTAGGGAAAAACCACCACGAATTCGTCGCCACTGACCCGCGCCAGACAGCTGGCCTGCCACGCACAGGCTTCGACCCGCGCCGAAACCAGTTTCAGGACCTCGTCGCCAGTGGCGTGCCCCAGGGTATCGTTGATGGATTTGAAGCCGTCCAGGTCGAGAAACAGCACGGCGGCCTGGGTGCCGGGCACAAACAGTTCGCGGAAATGCTGTTCCAGATAGGCGCGGTTATGCAGCCGCGTCAAATCATCGAAGAAGGCCAAGCGGCGCAGGCGACGGTTGCGCCGCTGGTAGCGCTCCACCTTGCGCTGCAATCCGGCAAAGCTGCGCCCGGCCAGCAGCATGCCGCAGCCCACCAGACTCAGTTGAACGAGCTGAAGCCACCCGGCGGTGGACATGCTGCGGCTCTGGGGCGTGGCGGCGTAGGCGAGCAGCAGGCCCATAAAAAACAGCGGCAGAATACTGGTCAGACGTGCAGCCAGTGGGCTGACGCGGGTGGTGGCTGCCAGTACAGGCAAAATCAGCGCCCACAGCAGGATGGTGGAACTGTCTGCCAACACGTCGGCAGCCGACTTCGTGAACAGGCTGAGGGTCAGGCGCACACTCATGACCACTGCCGACTGAATTAGGAGCCAGGAGAGCAGCGTGCGCGGCGTTCTCAGCTGGAGGGCATGCAACACGGCAATAACCAGCACTCCAGCCAGGCCCAGCAGCGCCAGCCAGCCGTCGAGCTGGGCCTGGCCCCTGAGCAGGTTGCTTTGCACCAGAGCAAACCAGTACCCCAGGCTCAGCCCCACGATGCCGAGCCACAGTGGCCCCGACCCCGGCAGATGCTTGGCCAGGCGTTTGAGCGCAGTCATGGTGGCACTTTCCCGCTTGGGGAGTGCTTTGAGGGCGTGGTCTGCGGGCTGGCTCATGGGGACAGGATCAGTTCCAGGAAAAGGCTCTCGGTGGGAAGTGTGAAAAACTCTTGAATTTCATTATGCTGTCCCGAAAGCCGAAAAAGATAATACCGGCTCGCGGCTACATCTTGTCAGTCGCAACATATAAAGTGAGGGGAAAGCCTAAGCTCCCCCCGGAAACGACTGCTTTTACTGGAAGTGACCCGTAATTCGGCTATAGACCTCATCCATGCTGCCGACGCCGTCCACCGTATAAAGATGGCCGCGCTTCTGATAGTGGTCGATGAGGGGTTGGGTCTGTTCGCGGTACACCTGCTGGCGTTTGCGGGCCGTTTCCTCGTTGTCGTCGCTGCGTGGCTTCTCGCCCCTGGCAATGGCCTGACGCCCGCGCTCCACGATGCGGTCAATCAGGAGCTGGTCGGGGACTTCGAGCAGCGGCACGGCACTCACCGGCGCGCCGAGCTCTTCGAGCAGCAGGTCGAGGGCTTCGGCCTGGGCCTGGGTGCGGGGAAAACCGTCGAAAATGACGCGCACCGGCTCCATTCCGGCCAGGCGGTCACGAATCAGCGCAATCAGAATCTCGTCAGGCACGAGTTGGCCCGCTTCCAGAATGGGTTTGACTTGGCGGCCCAGTTCGGTATCACGGGCGACATGGTCACGCAGAATGTCACCGGTGCTGAGTTGCACGAGGTTGTGCTCGCGGGCCAGGCGCTCGGCCTGGGTACCCTTACCTGCTCCGGGAGGGCCGAGAAAAATCACGACCTTATTTTTCGACTGTGTCATTTGACCTCCGTTCGCTTACAGCATAAAGGCTGCGTCGCCCGGACGGGGCACACTGCCCAGACCGCACCGTGCAACTTCGTTCGTGCCACGATGAAAAAGCGGCCTGAAAAAACCGCCCCCCGTGAGGAGAGCGGCTGACTAAAAACCGATGGGCTGGCTCAGCTGTTGGTGCGGTCGCGCAGGCGACCCTTGCTGATGAAGCCGTCGTAACGGCGCACCGTGAGCTGGGCTTCAAGCTGCTTGAGCGTTTCGAGCGCCACACCCACGATAATCAGCAGACCCGTTCCGCTGAACTGGAAGGTCGTGATCCCAGTGGTCTTCTGGACCAGCTGCGGCAGAATCGTCAGAATGACCAGGAAGATGGCTCCCCAGAGGCTCAGGCGTCCGCTGATTTGACCCAGGAAGTCGGCGGTCGGCCCACCAGGACGCACCCCAGGAATGAAGCCGCCCGCTTCACGCAGTTGCTCGGAAATGCGTTTGGGGTCGAACTGCACACTGTTGTACAGGTAGGTAAAGCCGAAAATCAGCAGGGCTTCGAGGGCCAGGTAGAGCGGCTGTCCGAACGCCAGGTTCGAGTTGATCCAGGCGTTCACGTCCGGGGCGCGGGTGGCGGTGGCGCTGGCAATCAGGTTGGGGATAATCAGCATGGCCCCCGCGAAGATCACGGGAATCACGCCCGCCTGGTTGACTTTGATAGGCAGCCACGTGGCCTGTCCCGCTCCACGCGCCTGTCCCGCCGCCCCGCCACGAGCGCGGGCGTAAGTGACGGGCACCCGGCGCTCGGCCTGGTACACGCGCACAATTCCGGCGATGGTCAGGATAGTGACGGCGATAAACGCCACGACGCTCAGCAGGCTGGTCTGCCCGCTGCGCATCAGCTCGGCGGTAGCGGCGATTTCGCGCGGGTACGCGGCAATGATGCCTGCGGTGATGATCAGCGAGATCCCGTTGCCGACGCCGACTTCGGTGATGCGCTCCCCAATCCACATGGTGAAGGCCACGCCTGCCACCTGGGTCAGCACCATGACCAGCACGGTGAAAAGACCGGGGTCCCAGCCCACCGCCACGAATGACGGATTGCTGGTGATGTAGAGCGAGAAGAAGGTCGCCTGCACTGCGCCGAGCGCGACGGCAGCGTAGCGGGTGTACTGGTTGATCTTCTTGCGCCCTTCTTCGCCTTCCTTGGAAAGTTTTTCCAGAGCCGGGATGGTGGTCGTCAGGAGCTGTATGACGATGCTGGCCGTGATATAGGGCAGCACACCCAGAGCGAAGATGGAAAACTGCGAAAGATTGCCCCCCGAAATCATGCTGATGAGACCAAACAGGCCGCCCGAGCTGGCTTGGCTCAGGGCGGCGCTGTTTACGCCTGGGGTGGGAATGGCGCTCCCCAGGCGGTAGACGGCGAGCAGCAACAGGGTGAAGACAATCTTCCGCTGAAGGTCCGGAATCCGGAAAGCGTCGCGGAAGGCGCGGAGCATTACTCCGCCTTCTGAGCTTCGTCTTGCTGGGTCTGGACTTCGGGCAGGATGACTTGACCGCCAGCCGCTTCGACGGCCTTGATGGCGGCTTCGCTGGCAGCGTCCACGTGAACCGTCACGGCGCGGCTGATCTCGCCACTGGCGAGCAGCTTCACGGGGCGGTTCTTGCGGCGCACGAGGCGGTAGGCCTCCAGCACGTCACGGTCGAAGGTGGTTTCCTCGATGTCCTGAAGCTGCGAGAGCTTGACGACTTCGTAGGTGGTGCCGACGTTGTTGAAACCGCGCTTGGGCAGGCGGGCGATCAGGCGGCTGCGGCCACCTTCGAAGAACTGGCCCTTGCCAGCGCCGCTGCGCGACTTCTGGCCCTTGTGACCACGGCCCGCCGTCTTGTCGGTGCCGCCGGGGCCACGGCCCACGCGCTTGCGGTCCTTGCGGCTGCCGGGGGTCGGCTTGAGGTCATGAAGTTTCACTGCTGCACCTCCAGCAAGTGCTTGACGGTGTTGACCATGCCGCGAATGGCGGGGGTATCGCTCACTTCGCGCTCGTCACCGATTTTTCTGAGGCCCAGCGCCTTCACGGTCTTGACCTGATTTTCAGGACGACCAATCACGCTACGCACGAGCTTGATTTTCATTGGTTCCCTCCAGTGTCGGCGACGCCTTCACCGGCTTCGGTGGTGGCGCTGCGACCTGCGGGCGCTTCGCTGCTCAGGCTGGCGCGAACGTCCGTTCCGCGCAGGTCACGAACCTGCTTGGCGGTGCGGAGGTTCTTGAAGCCGTCGAACACAGCGTAGGCCACGTTCACCTTGTTGCGGCTGCCCAGTTCCTTGGACAGCATGTTGGTGATGCCAGCCAGTTCGGCGATGCTGCGGGGCACCGTGCCCGCGATCACGCCCGTACCGGGGCCGGCGGGCTTGAGCAGCACCCGGCTGGTGCTGTTTTCGCCCACGATTTCATGGGGAATGGTGCCGTTTTCCACAGGAACGGTGATCATGTTCTTGCGGGCGACAGCTTTGGCCTTCTCGATGGCGACCGGCACTTCCTTGGCCTTGCCGATGCCCATGCCTACGCGACCGTTGCGGTCACCCAGAATCACGAGAGCGGCGAAGCGGAAACGGCGACCACCCTGGTAGGTCTTGGAGGTGCGGTTGACGAAGAGCATCTTCTCTTCGAATTCGCTGGTCTCCATGCGGTCATTGCGACGGTTAGAAGTCAAGGCCACCCTCCCGCGCTGCGTCTGCGAGCGCCTTCACGCGTCCGTGGTACTTGTACGAGCCACGGTCAAAAACAACCTGCTTGATGCCTTTTTCGGCAGCAGCGGCGGCGAGTGCCTTGCCCACGGCAGCGGCGGTGTCGGACTTGTTGCCCGACTTCAGGGCGGCGCTGCTGGCGGCAGCGAGGGTCTGGCCCTTGCTGTCGTCGATGATCTGGGCGTAGATGTGCTTGCTGGAACGGTAGACGCTCAGGCGCAGGCGGCCACTGGCAGCAGTGGTCGTACGCACCTTGCGACGGGTCCGCAGCTTGCGACGGATAGTCGTTGCGGTAGCCATTATTTCTTCCCTTTCCCGCCCGTCGCACCGGCTTTACCGGCCTTGAGGGCAATCTTCTCACCAACAAAGCGCACACCCTTGCCGTGGTAGGCGTCGGGCTTACGCACCTTGCGGACATTGGCGGCGACTTGACCGACGAGCTGCTTGTCGATGCCGCTCACGTCAATACGGGTCGGCTCAGGCACAGCGAAGGTCACGCCAGCGGGCGGCTCAATCACGACGGGGTGGCTGTAACCGATGGTCAGTTCCAGCGCCTTACCCGCGAGCTTGGCGCGGAAACCCACGCCCTTGAGTTCCAGGTTGATGGTGTAGCCGTCGCTGACGCCCTTGACCGCATTGGCGACCAGGGTGCGGGTCAGGCCGTGCAGGGCGCGGTGCTTCTGAGCGTCACTGGGACGCTCGACGAGCAGCTGGTCGCCTTCTTGCTTGATGCTCAGTTCGGGGTTGTAGGGAACGGTCAGTTCGCCTTTGGGCCCCTTGACCTTGAACACGCCGTCCTGGGCGTTCACGGTCACGCCGCTGGGCACGGCGATGGGTTGTTTACCGATACGGGACATGAGTCCTCCTTTTCCTTAAGCCGCGCTGCATTCAGGCGGGGTCAGGTCTAAACGTCTGGGCAAAGGTTCCGGCGATTACCAGAGGATGCAGATGACTTCGCCGCCGACGCCGTGCTTGCGGGCTTCGCGGTCAGGCAGCAGGCCTTTGCTGGTCGACACGACCGCCACACCCAGGCCGCGCTGAATGCGGGGCAGGTTTTCGGCGCTGACGTAAGCGCGGCGACCGGGACGGCTGACGCGCTCGATGTGCTTGATGACCTGCTCGCGCTTCTCACCGTACTTGAGGGTGACGCGCAGCACGTCGAACTTCTGGCCTTCGGGACGGGTGCGCTCGACGCTCTGAACGTAGCCTTCGCGCACGAGCAGCTTGGCGAGTTCTTCCTTGAACTTGGAAGCCGGGATGTCCACGGTTTCCTTATGCGTGCGCGTCGCGTTGCGGATGCGCGTCAGCATATCTGCGATGGGATCACTCAACATGATGCCTCCAGGGGCATGTTGGCGGGGGCGTGTGTGGCCCCGCAATTGGCCCGGGTATCGGCCCGTACGGGCGACTTCGGGTCAGGCTTCCCTCTTGAAATTGGGCGAATGCTACCGGGGGCAGCTTCACGCTTCTTCTGTTGGGCTATATCCCAGTTCCGGACGATGACCAGACTTGTCGTTGGTTCGTATCCGGCAGGGGGCGGACAGGGAAAGGAGTGGTCTTACCAGCTCGCTTTCTTGACGCCGGGCAGTTCGCCACGGTGGGCCATTTCGCGCAGCACGATGCGGCTGACGCCGAAGAAGCGGATGTAACCACGGGGGCGGCCCGTGAACTCGCAGCGGTTGTGCAGCCGGGTGGGGCTGGCGTCGCGCGGGAGCTGGCTCAGGCCGTAGTAGTCGCCCGCAGCCTTCAGCTCGGCGCGCTTGGCGGCGTACTTGGCCACCGTCTTTTCGCGCTGCTTCTGCTTGGCAAGCTTGCTCTTGTTCGCCATGCTTTGTCTCCTTGGCAGGTCTCTTCTGCGCGGATGTCTCCGGCGCAGCGGCACACTCCACGTGGAATATGCACAAATAAGGATGATAACAGAGGTGGGCGGAGCCGTCTATACCGATAGCCGCAAGAAGTCAAGACAGCAGAGGGTTGGCGGCATGGGAGCACAAAAAAAGCCCCCAGCATTGCTGCTGGGAGTTTGTGGTGCCGAGGATGGGATTTGAACCCACACACCTCGCGGCGCTAGTCCCTGAAACTAGTGCGTCTACCAATTCCGCCACCTCGGCATATCGCTTTGGGCGCTTTCGCGCTTGGGCGCGTTTCAGGCTCAGTTAATGTACTCAGTCGCTCCGATTCTGTCAAGGGTCTCAGCGTGGAGTGCGGGAAATGGCCTACGCCTTGTGCTTTTGACCCCACTTGTCGCCTCGCCCGGCGGGTGCCTCCACGGCGTTTTCCGGGATGCCCTGGTGTCTGCCTGGCCTTACTTCTATGGCCTATGGCGATAGCGACAATGCGGCCTCTCGCCCTCTGATTTCCCTCTGAATCCACAGTGAGGTACTCGGCTTTCGGGTAAACTGGGCAGGTAAACAGGAATCATTCCTGAAATCACCCACCCAAGGAGTACGCATGAGCCAGCACCAACTCGAAATCCGCAACCTGCACGCCAAGGTCGAAGGCACCGACCAGGAAATCCTCAAGGGCATCAACCTCGTGGTGCCGCGTGGCGAACTGCACGCCATCATGGGGCCGAACGGCAACGGCAAGAGCACCCTCGCCAAAGTGATCGTGGGCGACCCCGAGTACACCGTCACCGAGGGCGAAGTGCTGGTGGACGGCGAGAACATTCTGGAAATGGAACCCGACGAACGCGCCCGCCTCGGTGTGTTTCTGGCTTTCCAGTACCCGGTCGAAATTCCTGGCGTGACCATCGCCAACTTCCTGCGCCTCGCCATGCAGGCCCGCAAAGGTGAGGGTGAAGAAGTCAGCTTCACCGAGTTCTACGGCAAGCTGAAGAAAGCCCTGGACGTGCTGGAATGGGACGAAAGCATCGTGGAACGCTACCTGAACGCGGGCTTCTCGGGCGGCGAGAAGAAGCGCAACGAGATTCTGCAGATGCTGATGCTGGAACCCAACTACATCATAATGGACGAAACCGACTCGGGCCTTGACGTGGACGCGCTGAAGATTGTCGCCAAGGGCGTGAACAGTATGCGCGGCGAGAACCTCGGTGGCCTCATCATCACCCACTACCAGCGCCTGCTGGACTACATCGTGCCCGACAAGGTGCACATCATCGTGAACGGTCGCGTCGTCGAATCGGGCGGCCCCGAACTGGCCAAGAAGCTCGACAGCGAAGGCTACGACTGGGTCAAGGAACTGGCGACGGCGTAAGCGCCAATGTCTAAGGGTCAGAAGATCTAAGAGTTTGGGACGTTCGCTGACCTTGATTCCCGATATAAGGAGGCAAGATGACCGCTTATTCCCTTAAATACTTCGAAGAAAATGCTGGTCGGATTGTTCGGGAAGCGTCTGAAAATGCCGAGTCCATTTACATCACTTTGGACAATGGCGAGGCCGTGATTCTGAAACCTGCGGGTAAAGACAAACCCTGGTCAGAAACAGACCCAGTGCTGAATCACCCCGCCAACCGTGAGCATATTCTCGCTTCTATCGCGGAATACCGCAGCGGTAAGACACTGACGCCTGACCTTGATGCGCTGGACGTCTCGCAGCCGTGAAACTTAGTTTCACCGAACGCGGCTGGGAGACTTCCTCTGGATTCGCGATAACGAGCCGAGGCTGGAACGCAAGCTGCGAAGGCTCTTGGAAGAGTGCAAACGCACCCCTTTTCAGGGCACTGGCAAGCCGAAACCCCTCAAGCACGACTACGCTGGATTCTGGGCCAGACGACTCAGTGACGAACACCGTTTGGTCTATAGCGTAGAGCCCGACGCTATCACCGTTATCGCCTGCCGCTCACACTACGAATAAAGGAGTCCTTGTGACCGTAAATCCCGAAGCAAGTCAAATCAACAAAGAGTACGAGTACGGCTGGAGCAACCCCGAACGCTACGCCATCAAAGCGCCCAAGGGTCTGAGCCGCGAGGTCGTGGAAATGATTTCCAAGGCCAAGGACGAGCCGCAGTGGATGCTGGATTTCCGTCTCAAGGCGCTGGACATTTTTTACGCCAAGCCCATGCCCGAGTGGGGCGCAGACCTGTCGGGCCTGAACCTCGACGAGATTTACTACTACATCAAGCCCGAAGGGTTCAACGCCCGCTCCTGGGACGACGTGCCTGAGGACGTGAAAAACACCTTCGAGCGCCTGGGTATTCCCGAAGCCGAGCGTGCGGCGCTGGCAGGCGTGGGCGCGCAGTACGAGTCGGAAATGGTGTACCACAACCTCAAGGAAGAGTGGGAAAAGCTGGGCGTAGTCTTCCTGTCCATCGAAGACGGCCTGAAGGAATACCCCGACCTCTTCCGCGAGCACTTCGCCACCATCGTGCCGCCCGAAGACAACAAGTTCGCGGCGATTAACTCGGCGGTGTGGTCAGGCGGTAGCTTTGTCTATATTCCCAAGGGCGTGAAGGTGGATATTCCGCTGCAAACATACTTCCGCATCAACGCCGAGAGCAGCGGCCAGTTCGAGCGCACCCTGATTATCGTGGACGAAGGCGCACAGGCCCACTACATCGAGGGCTGCACCGCGCCCGCGTACAGCAGCGACAGCTTCCACTCGGGCGTCATCGAAATCGTGGTGAAGGAAGGCGCACGCTTCCGCTATTCCACCATTCAGAACTGGAGCCACAACGTCTACAACCTCGTGACCCAGCGTGCCGCCGTGTACGGCAACGGCGTGATGGAGTGGGTGGACGGCAACCTGGGCAGCAAGGTGACCATGAAGTACCCCGCCTGCTACCTGCTGGAAGAAGGCGCACGCGGCGAAGTGCTGAGCATCGCTATGGCGGGGCGCGGGCAGCACCAGGATGCGGGCGCGAAGATTGTCCACTTTGCGGCGCACACCAGCGGCACCATCGTGTCCAAGAGCATTTCCAAGGATTCGGGCCGCAGCTCCTACCGTGGTCTGGTCAAGATTTATGAAGGCGCGAAGGGCAGCAAGACCAACGTGGAATGTGACGCCCTGCTACTGGACGAAGAAGCCCGCACCGACACCTACCCCTACATCGAGATCGAGGAAAAAGACGCCAGCGTGGGCCACGAAGCCACGGTGAGCAAAATCAACGACGAGCAGATTCTGTACCTGCAAAGCCGTGGCCTGAGCGAAGACGAAGCGGCGGGCCTGATCGTGCGCGGTTTTATCGAGCCGATTGCCAAGGAACTCCCGTTGGAGTACGCGGTGGAGTTGAACCGCCTGATCGAACTGGAAATGGAAGGGAGCGTCGGTTAAGCCATGACCAAATTCACCGAACAACTCAATTCCGCAGGCGGCCCCGAGTGGCTGACCGCCAAGCGCCAGCAGGGGCTAGAGCTGTTTACCTCACTGGAAGTGCCAACCGAGCAGGTGGAAGCCTGGAAATACACCCGCGTGGATGTGGATTTCGATGCGCTTCAGCCCCACCCCAAGCGCGAGGCGGTGACCGATACTGCCAAGTTGCCGACAAGCGTACAAAAGCGCCTGGGCAGCACCGACGTGGGCGCGTTCCTCGTGCTGGACGGCCCCGACGTGGTCTACCGCACCGAGCTGCCCGCCGAACTGCGCGAGAAGGGCGTGATTTTCACCGACCTGAAAACGGCGGTAGAGCAGCACGCCGACAAGGTGCAGCAGTACCTCTACTCGGTGGTGCCTGCCGAAGTGCCCGACGACACCACCATTGCGGCCCCCGGCACCACGCCCAGCAAGTCGCCCGACCCCTCAGAGGGCAAGTTTTCGGCGCTGGCAGCGGCCCTGTGGACGAACGGCGCGTTCGTGTACGTGCCACGCGGCGTGGAAGTGGAATTGCCCCTCGGCTCCTTCCGCGTGATGAGCGAGGCGGGGACGTACACGGCCACCCGCACGCTGGTCGTCTGCGAGGAAAACGCGCAGGTGACGTTTATTGACGAGCAGGACAGCGAAGAACTGCCCGGCACCTACGCCATCGGCGCGGTGGAACTGGTCGTCAAGTCGGGCGCACGCCTGCGCTACGTGTCTATCCAGAACTGGGGCAAGGGCGTGACCCACATCCAGCGCCAGCGCGGCGACGTGGAGCGCGACGGTACGCTGAACAGCCTCGTCGTGACGATGGGCGGCACGCTCAGCCGCACGGAGATGCAGAGCTACCTGCGCGGTCAGGGCGCGGATTCCGAGATGCTGGCGCTGTACTTTGCCTCGGAAGATCAGCACTTCGACCACTACACCCTGCAACACCACGCGGCGGCGCACGCGCACAGCGACCTGCTGTACAAGGGCGTGAACAGCGATGAAAGCGTGGGCGTGTTCAGCGGCATGATCAAGGTGGACCTGAACGCCCAGAAAACCGACGCCTACCAGAAGCACCGCACCCTGATGCTGAGCAGCGAAGCCCGCAATTTCAGCGTGCCCCAGCTGGAAATCAACGCCAACGACGTGCGTTGCAGCCACGGCTCGACCACTGGCCCCGTGGATCAGGAAGCGCTGTTTTTCCTGCGCTCACGCGGCATCAGCAAGGAGCTGGCCGAAAAGATGCTGGTCACGGCTTTCCTGGAAGACGTACTGAGCCGGGTGCCTCTCCAGAGTGTCGTGAAGTACATCGAGGGCATCATTGCCGAGAAGGTCGGGGCGGCCTGAGGCTGTCGGGAATTTCCGCTTTAGACCTTTAGACCGTATTCAGCCAGCTTTCCCACGTGGAGGCTGGCTTTCGCTATTGCTGCGCGGCTGGCGGCCACTCGTCCATGTTGCCGCCGTCGTAGCCACACACGCCCATGCGGGGGCTGTTGACCACGGGAAGCAGTGCGTCCTCGTCCGCTTCTTCGACGTGGGTGTCGCAGTACATCAGGGGTAGGCCCGTTTCTTCGTCGTATTCCCAACTGTTGAGCATGGTGGCGCTCTGGTCGCACTCGCTGCACTTCCATACGGGCGGCAGGTTACGAGCCAGCAGTGCGACTTTCTTTGTTCCACAGGCCATTTCCTGCGCCTGCACGGTCAATTCCAGGTCGGTGGAACTGCCCATGTCGTAGGTGTAGCCGAATTTCTGGCCCACGCTCAGCACTTCAGACAGCTTGGGCGTGGCCTTCTTGCCCCTTCTGAGCTTGGGCTTGACTTCCCAGAGGTCATCGGCCCAGTCGGGTTCGGGGCCAATCGTGAATTCGCTGAGGTGTCCGCAACATTCCAGCCAGATACCGCGCAAAAAGCGGTCTATATCGTCCAGTTTGGCATCGGCTACCGCTTCGATATCCAGCCAGAACGGGCCGCCACCCGAGACGCGCAACCTGAAGACCTCGCGGGGTTTGCCAGAGGTCGCCTGCCTCTTCTCACAACTGGCTTGATGCTTGGTCATGCTGGCCTTGGTGCCCACGTAACCGCAGGCGCGGCACATTCCTTTTTGCTGAGGAGCCATGGCCCAGTTTATGTCGAAAGGCCAATTCCCTTTACTCTAAATCTATGCCCAAAAAACAGACCAAACCCGCCGAAGTGCCGCCCGAATTGGCCGAAGCCATTCGACAGCTCTTCATGGGCCATCAGCCGCCCGCCATGACCAGCGAATACATCGCGGGGGAATTGGAAGCGTTGCCGCGCCGCGCCGAAAGCTGGCTGGTGGTCACGCATCAGGTCAACCTGGGTGAGTCGGAGGCGTTGCTCTCGCTGGTGGTGTGCCCCGACATCCCAGAGCCGCTGCTGTTTCAGCCGATGGAGAATGCCGAAGAACTGTTGCGGTTCGTGGTGGAAAGCATGGGCATGGGTCAGGGCGAGGGAGCAGGGCAATGGGAACCCTATGTCCCCGCGCAGTTTTTGGTCAACGACACTCAACTGGCGTTCACTTGGGGCAACCTGCTGCGCGAGGCGGGCATTGGGGTAGGCGTGGGCGTGCCCCCCGAACTGGACGCGCTGGTGGGCAAGGCTGCCGAGCAGTTTGCCCTGGCTATGGCGAATGGCGGCGCTGGACAGGCCGCACCCTTTTTGCAAAACCATACCCCCGAGCAGGCCAAAGATTTTCTGAGCGCCTTTGACGGCTTTATGAAGGCCAAACCCTGGAACTGGCTGGATGACCGCCCCCTTTTCGTGCAGTGGCAGGGTGAAAATGGAGAGGCACGCAGCCTGTACGCCGTGGTGATGGGGCACAACGGTCAGGAATTCGGGCTGTCGCTGTTCGAGCGCTGGACGGATTATCTGGAAGTGGCACTGGCGGGCCGCAGCAGCGAAATGATGGCGGCGGTGGTCGCGCAAGGCGGGCGCGAGGCAGTCAATCTGGCCCACTCTGGCGCTGAGCTTTCAGACGAGGACTGGGACTATTTGCAGCAGCACCGCCTGACCCGCAAAAAGCGTGAAAACTGGTCGGGCGGAGTCCAGCAGCGCATCGGTCTGGAAGGGTCTATTGCTCCGCGTTACCCGCTGCCTATGCTTACGGCCCTGCTGAAACTCCTGGCGGAAAACGCCCCGACGGCGCGGCGCGACTACCTCACCTCGTTCAAGCGCAAAACGCCAACCCTGCGCGTCAGCTACCCCGCCACCGCCCGCGACGAACTGACCCCCGCCGAGGCCGAAGCCTGGATTCGGGTGCGCGTCAAGGTGCGTGACCGCCGCGCAGAGTACCGCGAAAAGAAAGCCCTGACGCTGGAAATTGTGGCCCCAGGCGATGCGCTGCTAGGCAAGGTGTTCAGCGGGAAACAATTCCAGCGACTCTGGCAGACCAAGCTGGACGTGGCGAAGTGGACGCAATCTGACCGCACCAGCCTGAACTACGACCTCCCCGATTGGCTCTACCGCCTGGTGGATCTGGACGGCGAATCCACGCAACTCTTTTGCTACAGCCGCAATGAGATGGCCCCCACGCTGGCGCAGGTGCTGGCGCTCGCGCAGCGGGAAACCGTGTACGTCATAGACATGATGAACCGCTTTGGCGACGACTACCAGCACGTTCCGCTGGACATCGCTCAGGTGGACGGCCCCATGCAGGACGCAGCAGTCGAAGAAAAAGGCGTGGCGATGCGCTGGCTGGACTAAACCTTATACGGAACTGAACTCTTCTTCAGAGATGTCGGAAAAGCGCCGCCATCTCTTCCGCGCCGCTCAGCTCCGTATCTTCTTTTACTCACTCCGTTCGGAAAAATGGTTTGGTTATCCAAACCATTTTTCAAAGTGGTATCATACGGGACTGAACTATTCTTCGGAGATGTCGGAAAAGCACCGCCATCTCCTTCGCGCCGTTCAGTCCCGTATCTTCTTCTACTCACTCCGTTCGGAAAAATAGTTTGGATGCCCAAACTATTTTTCGAAGCCGTATCAGTGCCCTCCAAAGCGCCTGGGCCACAGCAGCGCCGCCAGGCTGACCAGTGCCCAGACGCCTTCAAGGAGGATGAAGCCCCAGTTGACCTCCAGCACGGCGACGAAAGCCAGCAGGCCGCTGCCCAGAAAGTTGAGCAGGCTGTAGGGACGGCTGCCGACCTTCATCCGGCCTGTTTGCCCCAGGATGTAGGCCGTCAGAATCTGCAGGGCGCCGAGAATGGAAATCAGTTGAACGACGTGTTCGTTGAGCATCCCGTCAGCTCACCACGCCCGTCTCTAAGCATGGTGAGCATCTGGCGCTGACTGCTGCCAAAGCCGGGTCAGCGCACTTTCACTTCCTGGTCGAACCAGGTCAGCACCCGCTCGTTGCCGAAGGGCCAGACGCCTACCTGGGCAGCCTGAGACGCTTCCTGCACGAATTCGGGGAAAGGTCCCTGCTTTTTCGGCGTGGCGTTCCAGGTGGGGGCGTCGGCAGGCAGGTCAGCCAGTTCGCGGGCGAGTTGCAGGCCCCGGTGCAGGTCGCCGAGTTCGTCCACCAGCCCCAGCTCCAGCGCGTCGTGGCCCGACCAGATGCGCCCGCGCCCCAGCTCGTTCACGCGCTCTTTGCTCAGGTCGCGGCCCTCGGCCACACGGGTCACGAAACGGTCATAGACCTCGGAGATGCCTTTTTCGATGTGCGCCCGCTCCTCGTCGGTGTAGGGGCGGCTGGGGCTATACATCAGTGCCCGGTCACGGCCCACCCGCTCGGGCCGGAAGCCCTGGCGCTGGTTGAATTCTTGCGTCACGGGCTTGCCGCTCACCACGCCGATGCTGCCCGTCAGCGTGTAGGGACTCGCCACGATCTTGTCGGCGTGGGTCGCCAGGTAGTAGCCGCCGCTCGCCGCGTACTCGCCCATCACGACGACCACGGGCTTTTCGCTGGTGGCGATTTCGCGCCAGATCAGGTCGGAGGCCAGCGCCGAGCCGCCGCCACTGTTGACATACACCACGATGGCTTTGGTCGCCTTGTCCTCCTTGGCGTGTCGCAGGGCCGCGACCACCGTATCCGACCCCGCCATCGGCCCACCGAGTAGGGGGAGGGGAAGGGGGTTGTTCTTGCTCTTGCCCGTCACGATGCTGCCGACCACCGACACCACCGCCACTTTGCCCGCTTTGGGGTCGCTGGGCTTTTTGGGCATCAACAGGTCAATGACCGCCGCCAGCGGGCGGGTGCCGGGGCCAACGAGTTCGTCCTCGTAGGCCACGCGGTCAATCAGGCCCGCATCCAGCGCACCCTGGGCGGAGGTCAGGTCGGCGTCCAGCCACGCCAGCGCCTCGGCTTCGCTCACGCCGCGCCCCGCTGCGAGGTCGGCGGCCCAGGCCGCTTCCAGGCCGCTTAGGTAGGCGCTGAGCTGCTCGCGGTTGGCGTCGTCCATGTGGTCTTGCGAAAAGCGGGTCAGCGCGGCCTTGTATTCCTTGATGCGCAGGTTCTCGAACTCAATGCCGTGCTTTTTGAGGAATGCGCCCAGGTAAGTCGGTTCGGTGGCAAAGCCGCCCAGCAGCACGTCCGCCGATTCCGGCGCGGCGATTTCCTTCGCGCCACTCGCGGCAATCAGGGTGGTCATCGTGAGCTGCGGCACGTAAGCTACCGTGCGCTTTTTCTCGCTCAGGCGGCGCAGAATCTCGCGGATGGCGTGGGCAGTTGCCGGGGCCGCCGCAAATTCGCTGATTCGCACCAGGACGCCGTGCAGCCAGTCGGCCTCTGCCAGTTTTTCCGCCTTGGCACTCAGCGCTTCGATGCTCTCGGCCTTGTTCAGCAGCGCGGCGAGGGGCTGGGTAGGTTGGCGCTCCGGGTAGGTTCCGGTCACGTCCAGCACCACCCAGGTCGGGCGGGTCACGCCTGCGGGCAGGTCGAGCAGGTCACCGAGAAAAGGAATGTTCATCCTCAGAGGGTACGCGCCAGCCGCATGAAAAGTTCCCGCCGGGCAAAAAGGCCACCGCCCGGCTTTTGCGCTGGGCGGCAGACAGAACGCGTTTGGAACCTAGATTTACAGGCCCTTGAGGTGCGCCTGGATGTTGGCGATGTCCTGGTCGCTGACCTGGGTCGCCACGAAGCGGGGCATGACCGGGCTGAGGGTCTTGCCAGGAGCGCGGCCTTCACGCAGGGCGGTGGTGAAATCTTCCAGGCTCCAGTCTTTGGCGTCAGCCAGGGCCGGGCCGACGCCACCTTCAGCGTTCGCTCCGTGGCAGCCCGCGCAGCTCGCCGCGTACTTCTCGGCTCCGGCGGCGGCGTCTCCGTCCGCGCTAGCGGCGTTGGTGTCGGCCTGGGCCGCCGCCATGTTCTCGGGGGTGTTGCCCGTCGTGCCGGGTTCGTTGTCATTGGTGTCGCTCGTGCTGCCCGCGTTGTTCACGCCGTCAGTGGCGGTGCTGGTATCGGTGTTGGCGGTGGGGGTGGCTTCGGTGCCGGTCGCATCTTCGGCCGCCGGACTCTCGGTGGTGGTCGCGTCGTGGGTGGTGGCTGCACCTTCTTCACCACCTTTTGCACCGTGAGCGGCGCTTGCTTCGTGGTGCGGCGTGGTGGCGATGCGGTAGCCCGCGATAGACCCGCCGATGGTCAGCGCCAGCAGCAGCGTCATGGTGACGGCGAAGGTGTTCTTCATGACCCGCAGGCTACCATACGGTCAGGGGGCGTTTGACCGCTCCTGGCGGCCGCAAACCCAGGTTTGTGGGAAAGGCGGCAAACCCCTACAGTTCGCCCGGATTTCACGGGTTAGAATGGCGTTCATGTGGGTGTCCACCAAAGCTCAATACGGCCTGCGGGCGTTGGTCGAAATAGGTCGCCGCGGCGGTGAAGCTGTTCCCCTCAAGGATGTGGCCGAGCGCCAGGGCCTGAGCCAGCACTACCTCGAGCAGATTGCCAGCAACCTGCGCCGCGCCGGATTCGTCAAGAGCGTTCGCGGCGCACACGGGGGCTACCGTCTGGCCCGCCCTCCCCAGGCCATCAACGCCTACGACGTGGTCACGGCGCTGGAGGGCAGCATCGCCCCGGTGTCCTGCGTGGAGGACGACCACATTTGCCAGAGCCATACCGTGTGCGGCACGCAGAACCTGTGGTTCCGGGTGGACGCTGCGCTGCGGGACGTGCTCGGCGGCACCACCCTGGCCGACCTGATTGCCGAGAGCGAGCAGGCCGACCATGCCCGGCTGGTGCAACTCGAACCCCAGTACACGCCGACCGCCTGATTAAGTACCTCGAAGTTCATCTTTGGATGAACCGAGCGGAGCGAGTACCGAAAAAGTACGTCGAACCGGGAGTGGAGTGTTTTCGGTGTTGTTCCGAAAATGCGGAATGTTAGGTTCGACGTACTTAGAGACAACCAGAGAGCCACGCCCACAGCGGCGGCCCTAGCACGCTCAGCCCGACCAGCAGCGCACCGAAACTCGCCAGCAGTACGGCGGCGGCGGCGCTGTCTTTGGCGACTTTGGCGAGTGGGTGAACTTCAGGGCTGACCAAATCCACCAGTGCCTCGGCAGCAGTGTTGACCAGTTCCAGCGCCAGCACCAGCGCACAACTCAGGGCGATGGGCGCCAGCGGAACACGCAGCAACAGTGCCAGGGAGAGGGCGACCACTGCCGCCCAGGTTTCGATGCGGAAGTTGGGTTGGCTGCGGTAGGTGTGCGCCACGCCCGCCCAGGCAAATCCGGCAGAGCGCCACCAGCGTTTCAGGGAAAGGGCCGACCCACCCGAATTCAAGCTCAGCTCCTGGCAGGCAGGCCACCCTGAGCAGCGGCCCAGGCGTCGTGAAACACCTGCCACTCTGCGCCCGTCGCGCCCTCTTCAAAGCCCAGCCCTTCGGCGTGGGGGTGGTCGTGCCCGACCAGATGGGTCAGGCCGTGACTCGCCAGCAGCGCCACCTCGCGGGTCAGGCTGTGGCCCCGCGCCTGCGCCTGCCGCGCCGCCGTGTCCAGGCTGATGATGATGTCGCCCAGATGCGGCGGCATGAAGGGGTCGCCCGGTTCCCAGGTCGGAAAGCTCAGCACGTCAGTGGCGGCGTCCTCGCCCCAGTGTTCGAGTTTGAGGGCGCGGATTTCACGGTCACCGACCAGCACCACCGTGACCTCGCGTTCAGCGACGTTGAAATGCTGCATTGCCGCGGTCAGGCTCGCCCGCAGCGCCGGACGCAACCCGGCGGGGGGGCGCTTGCGGGCGATAAGGTCGATCATATGGATTCCGATTGAATCCCAGAGTAGGGGGGGTGAAATCCGATTGGAAGGAGGGGGAATGGCATACGGGTTTCGCGGCATGGAGTCGTAGGCGGCGCTTTCCCGTCCACAGCGGAATGGAGCGAAATCCGTATCATGCGCCGAAGTCTAGCAGGACGTGTTCGGCGCTGAAGCCCGGCCCCATCGCACTCAACAGGCCGCGTCCCTGGGGCTTACGGCTCAGGACGTCTTGCAGCACGAACAGCACTGTGGCGCTGCTCATGTTGCCGAAGCGCCGCAGCACGTCGCGGCTGGCGTCCAGTGCTCCCGTCGGCAGGCCCAGCGATTCCTCGTAGGCCGCCACCACCTTGACTCCGCCGGGATGAACCACGAACTGCCGCAAGTCGTCCCGCGTCCAGCCCGCCCTTGCCAGGGCTTGGGCCACGTTGTCCTGCATCATGCCGCGCACCAGCGTGGGAATGTCGCGGGAAAAGCGCACTTTCAGGCCGTCGTCCACCACGTCCCAGCCCATGATGTCCTCGCTGTCCTCAATCAGCGTGGAAAAGTGGCCGTGCAGCGACAGCAGTGGAGCGGGGCCGGGCACGTCGGGCGCGGTGACGACCAGCGCCGCGCCCCCGTCGGCAAAGAGGGCCGTGCCGACAAAATTGCTCTTGGACTCGTCACCTTTCACGAAGGTCAGGCTGCACAGTTCGGCGGCGACATACAGTACCCGTTTGTATCCGGCCCGCACCAGGTCGGCGGCCCGCGCCAGCCCACTCGCGCCGCCCGCGCAGCCCAGCCCCCACAGCGGCAGCCGGACGGCCTGGCGATTGAGGCCCAGGGTTTCGATGAGATAGGCGTCCAGGCTGGGCGTGCTGATGCCCGACGTGTTGACCAGCACCACCGCGTCCACTTCGGCAGGAGCAATCTGGGCCTGGGCCAGAGCTTCGCGGGCCAGCCGCAGAGTCAGGGCACGGGCTTCCTCGATAAAGACGGCGTTTTTCTCGGCAAACCCGTGCGGCTCCAGGTACCAGTCCAGCGGGCGCGAGAGGACGCGGCGCTCAATCTGGGCGTTGCCGAAAACCTCCAGCATGCCCCGGCGCTCGCTCATGCGCGGGAAAAGGGTACGGGCCGCCGCCTGCACCTCGCTTTGCAGGGCCGAGTAGGGCGGCGTTCCTGTCACCAGGGCGCGAAGGACTGGGGTGGGTGCAGTGGACATGGGCGGCATTCTGCGCCTGTGGACTGCGGGCCGGTTGTGAGTTCCCGCGCAATGCCATGCGGCGAGGCTAAAGGTCTGGGAACTCTGAAGGTGGCGCCGGATTCAGTGGCGACAGGTTCAGTGGCCCTGTTCCTTGATGTAGCCGCCCTGCGCGAATTCCAGCAGCATCGCTTCGAGGTCGTGCAGGGCCGCGTCGGTCTTCACGGCGTACTCGGCGGGCGTCTGCTTTTCGCCCAGGGCGCGGATAAATTGCGCGGCGGCCTCGCCGTACTTGCTGCGGAACTCGTGGTAGACGCCCGTAATCGGGTTGTTGGCGTCGCGTCCGCGCAGGGTCAGGACATACAGTTGATGCGCCCAGCCCGCAAAGGAGCGCGGCAAGATGAGCGTCTGCGGACGCAGCGGCGCGGGAAAAGCGCCTTCGTAGGGCAGTCCGGCGGGCATGGTCGCCACCACTTCGCCCCGCGAGTAGAACAGCGCACCTTCCGGGTCGGCGTACAAGCCGGTAAAGTCCTCGGTCAGGTCGAATTTCCAGGCCCGTGACCCCACCCCGCTCAGCACATGGGCGTAGGCGGGCGGCAGGGGATAGGTCGCCATCGTCGCGCCCTGTTCGTAGAGGGACAGCAGTTCGCCCAGGGCTTGCTCGCCCGTCGCGTTGACCGCCGCCGCCGCCACCACCCGGCCCTCGTAGACCAGCGCGTAGGTGCTGAGGTCGCCCATCGCCACATGCAGGTAGCCGTACCAACCCAGGTCGTGCAGATACTTCAAAAAGGCGTGCAGGTCGCAGAAGCGGGCATTCAGGCCCATCTGCTGCGGGGCGCTCAGGGGCAGGAAGCGGGCCAGGAAGGGCGACACGCCCGGAAACATCGGTTCCAGATGAGGCACGACCACATGCGGGCCCGCAGGCATGGCGCTGAGCGGTGGCTGCGGGTCGGGCGGGTTGGAGGCAACCGGGGCCGCTTCGGCGGCAGGTTGCGGTGCCAGAGCAGCCTGTTCCTGCTGCCAGAGGCGCTCCAGTAGCTCGACAGGCAGGTCGGGCAGCAGGTCGGAGGCCAAGGCTTCTTGCAGGGTCAGCGGCGCTTGGCGGGGGAGCGACGCAGGCGCGGCTTCGTCACCCGCGTCGGCTCCTACAATCTGGCGCACGCTGGGCAACTTGGGGGCCGCAGGAGGGGCGGTCTGTGGCTGCGGCGCAGCGGCCTGGGGCGTCTTGGTGTGGCCCGAGGGTTCCTGGAGCCAGTCGCTCAGGGCGTGGTTGAGCCAGCCGCTCTGGGGAGCCGGGGCCGGAGTGTCCGAGGGCTCCTCGGCAGGTGCAGGGGCCGCAGCGGGAGGAGTCGCCGGAGCCGGGGCCACGGGTTCGGGACGGCGCAATTCCGCCGGGGTAGGTGGACGGCGCACGGCCCGCACATGGGCCGCCGTCTGGGCCGGACGCTCTGGTCGGGTGTCCAGTCCGCTGAGGGCTTCGAGTGAGGACTCGCCCCCACTGCCTGCCGGACGCCGCACCGGGCGCACCTGCACGCCAGGGTCGGCCGGGGCCTGTGGCGCAGCGGCCGGGTTGCGAATGGCCCGCACGCTGGGAATGGCCGAAGCTGCTTCGTCGAGCGCGGCGGGAGAGGGGCGATTAAAACCGGATTCGGAAGGCCACACGTTGCGGCGTTTGGAGTCTGTCATGGTCGGTCTCCTGCATCGTTCTTTTGCGGGGTCGGCGGGAAGGAGCGCAGTCCTTCCAGATAGCGTCGCCCGTTTCGCACGTAGTTGGCGGCGTTGGGGGCCGCGTCTACCGGGCGAACCACCTTGGCCGGTACGCCCACCGCCAGCATGCCGTCGGGCACTTCCTTGCCTTCAGGGAGCAGTGCTCCGGCCCCCAGCACCGCGCCCCGGCCCAGGCGGGAGCCGTTGAGCATGATGGCTCCCATCCCCACCAGGCTGCCCGCCTCGCAGGTGGCCCCGTGCACGGTGGCGCGGTGTCCGATGGTCACGTCTTCGGCCAGGGTGCAGGGAAAGCCGGGGTCGGCGTGCAGCACGGCACCGTCTTGCACGTTGCTGCGTGCACCCACATGCAGCGGGGCCGTATCGCCGCGCAGGACTGCACCGAACCACACGCTCGCTTCCTCGTCCACCCTGACCTGCCCGATCACGTCGGCACTGGGCGCCACGAAGGCAGTCGGGTGAATCTCGGGTGTCAGGTCCTCCAGGGTATACAGCGGCAACTCGGGCCTCCAGGCGGGGTGTGGGGCGGGTCGCCGCGTGGAATGGCGCCGAAAAACGCCCACCACACCGAAGTGGTCTTGGGGGTCAAGGTAGCATAGTGGGGCCGCGCTGCGCCGCGTTTTCCGGCCTCCCGACGTGCCGGGCAGCCGGGCACGGGTCTGCCTCACCGGGAGGAGCTGGCCTGACCTTGAGCTTTGGAAGCAGAAGCCTGAAACCAGGGGCAGGCGTGATAGACTTGTCCTCCGAACTCGCCGGGATACGGCGCAGTCGAGCCGCCCAGCACCGGGAGCCAGAACATAAGGGCTTTTTGTGGGGCGCGGCGGAGGTGATGACAATAGCGAAAGATCATAAGGTCAACGAGCAGATTCGTGTCCGGCAGGTCCGCCTGATTGGCGCGGAAGGCGAACAGATTGGGATTATCGATACCCGCGAGGCGATGAACATGGCCCGCGAGAAGGGGCTGGACTTGGTCATGGTCAGCCCGCAGGCCGTGCCGCCCGTCTGCCGCCTCCTCGATTATGGCCGCTTCCGCTACGAGCAGCAGCAAAACGAGAAGGAAAACCGCAAGCGTGCCCGCTCGCAGGAAGTCAAAGCGATTAAGTTCCGCGTCAAGATTGACGACCACGACTTCAAGACCAAGACGGGCCACGTGCGCCGCTTCCTCGAAGAAGGGCATAAGGTCAAGGTCACCATCATGTTCCGTGGCCGTGAACGCACCCACCCCGAACTGGGCGAGCGCATTCTGGTGCGCGTGGCCGAGACCCTCTCGGACATCGGTGCTCCCGAAGGCAACCCCAGCATGATGGGCATGGACATGAACATGATCATGGCCCCCAAGGCTCCGGCGGCCCCCAAGAAGGACAAAGCCGAGCGCCCCGAGGACACCGAAGCCGCGCCCGCCCCAGCCGTGGCGGAATCTGCCGAAGCTGCTCCCCCCGTCGCCTGAAGTCTTTTCGGCCTCGCCCGGTCTGCCCTGAAAGCAGGCCGGGTTTTTATCTGCGTTCGCTCTGGTCGGCCTCAACTTTGGCTGGCCCGGAGGCTCTAGCCTGCACCCCATGACCACACTTCCCAAGCTCCTGATCCTGGCGGGCGTTCTCGCCATCGTGCTGGGCCTGCTGTGGGCCTACCAGCCGGGGCTGTTGCGAACCCTGTTCGGCTGGTTCGGGCGGCTGCCGGGCGACATCCGGTATCAAAACGGCAACACGTTCGTCTTCGTGCCCTGGGTCAGCATGTTGCTGGTCAGCGTCGTGCTCAGCCTGCTGGCGCGGCTTTTTCGCTGACCCGCCTTTCCTCAAGCCCCGCTCAAGCTGCCCAACCTTGCCGCGCATACTTTATTTTGTAAACTAGACGTATGGTCAAGATGTATACGACAACCTGGTGCCCCGACTGCCACGCCGCCAAGCGTGCGCTGACGCAAAAGGGCATCGCCTTCGAGGAAATCAACATCGAGCAGGACGCGCAGGCCGCTGAATTCGTGATGAGTGTCAACGGCGGGCGGCGCAGTGTGCCCACGCTGGTCAGTGGCGAGGTGGCCCACAGCCTCAGCGGATTCCGGCCCCAGAAGCTCGACGCTTTTCTGGCGGAAGCCGGACTGTAAACCCTGGGCGTAAGGGGGCGGCTCTGTCACGGGGTCGCCCCCTTGCTGCTGCCCTGACCGGAATGCGCCAGAGTGTGGGCATGTCCCGAATCTGGCTCGCTGCCTCGGCCCTGCTGCTCTCAGGCTGCACCGCTTCCGTTCCGGTGCCTAGCAACCCTTACCGCGCAGCGCGTCCGCTCAATATCGCCCACCAGGGCGGCGAACAGCTCTGGCCCAGCAACACCATGACCGCTTACCGGGGAGCGGTGAATCTGGGGGCCGATGTTCTGGAAATGGACATGCACGCCACCCGCGACGGGGTGCTGGTGCTCTCCCACGATGAAACGCTTGACCGCCTGACCAACATGAGGGGCCGCATTCAGGACATGACGCTGGCCGAAGTGCTGAAGGCCGACGCCGGATACACCCTCACCCCGGCGGGCGGCAAGGGCTTCCCGTTTCGCGGTCAGGGGGTGCAGGTGGCCCAACTGCGTGAGGTGCTGACTGAATTTCCGAATACGCCCATGATTATCGAACTCAAGCAGGCGTCGCCCAGCATTGCCGCTCCGTTCTGCCAGACTTTGCGGGAAACCGGGGCCACCCGGCGCGTCATTGCGGCGAGTTTCAGTGACGTGGCGCTCAACGAATTTCGCCGCCTGTGCCCCGAAGTCGTGACTTCCATGACCGCCCAGGAACTGCTGCCGCTGGTGCTGCTGAGCAAGGTGGGCCTGTCGGGGCTGGCCGCCGCGCCGGGTCAGGTCGCGCAGGTTCCGGTGCGTCAAAGCGGCATCGAAGTCGTAACGCCTGCCTTCGTGCGGGCCATGCACGCCAGAGGCGTCGCCGTGCAGGTCTGGACGATCAACGACGAGGCCGAGATGCGCCGCCTGCGCGACATGGGCGTGGACGGCATCATCACCGACCGCCCCGACCTGCTGAAGAAGGTGCTGGCCGAGCAGCCCTGACTCAGCCTTCCCCAAACCACGCCGCCACCGCTGCCGGGTCGCTGGGGGTGAGGTAGTAGCGTTTGCCGCCGTGCTCCAGCAGCAGCGCCTGCGCGGGCCGGGCCGTGCTCGCCGCCGCCTGTACGTTGCCCGACTTGGTGGCGAAGGTGCCGGTGTGGTAGCCGGGCATCCCGGTTCCGAAGAGGCGCACGCCCAGCGGGTCGGTGGTCAGGCTGGCCTGCGTGCTGCCGCGTGGAAACTCGGTGCGGCTGGCGCGGGTTCGGACGGTCAGGGTGTCGCCTACGATGGTGTAGCTCAGGCGAGGCTTCTGGAAAAAAAGGGCCGTGACCACGCCCAGAGCAGGCAACAAGAACAGCAGCGGCCAAAGCTGCCGCGTCAAGGGGACAGGCGCAGGGCGAAAGGTCGCCGTTTGCCCGCCTCGCCAAGCGGTAAGCAGCGCCTCGGGGTCGGACGGCGTCAGGAAGGTCGGCGGACGTGTGCCGAACAGCAGGCCCGTCCGCGAATCGTTGCCGTACACCGCCACCTCGTCACGCTCCGAGTCGAAACGCCCCGCGCTGTAGCCTGCGCCCGACGTTCCCATCTTCTTGCTGAGATGCAGGGTGACGGCTTCCACAGGGGTTTGCGCCGGAATGACCGTGCTGGAAGCGATGGAACGCGCCACGATTTGCCCGCCTGAAACTTCGTACCTCGGCACCTGGAGCACGCTGGGGGCGAACACGGCCAGCAAGGGCCAGAGCGTCAGCAGCACGAGAGCGACGCGCAGCCAGGGCCACCATTTCGGGGTCGGCTCCTGCACCGGGGCAAGGGCTTGGGGAGAGGGGAGGGTCATCTCCCCACTACGGGCCTTGAAGCGCAAAAGTTGCCTCTTCGCTGCGTTAGCCTGAACCCATGACCCAGCACGCCGCTGCCCAGTACGGTAGTCCCGACAAGTTGCAGGCCCGCGTCGAAACCCACCGCCGCTATTCCCAGGGGCCGGAACTGGAAGCGGCGGTAGACAGTGTGCTGGGCCTGACGGGAAACGAAGCCCTGCTTGACCTCGGCTGCGGCCCAGGCGTGTTTCTGGCTCGGCTTCAGCAGGCAGGTCACCGGGGGCGACTGGTGGGCCTCGACCTTTCCGAAGGGATGTTGACCCAGGCCCGTATGCAGGCGCCGGGCGTGGAGTTCGTGCAGGGGGACGCCGAGGCTCTCCCCTTTGATGAGGCCTCTTTCGATGTCGTCACGGCGCGGCACATGCTCTATCACGTTCCCGACATAGATGTGGCCCTGCGAGAAGCGTGGCGGGTGCTGCGTCCCGGCGGCCTTTTTCTGGCGGTGACGAATGCCAGCGACTATATGCAGGAATGGTACGTGCCGTTCAATGCGGCGCTGAGTGGCATTCGCGGACAGCACCCCGACGCGCAGAGGTTTACGGAAAAAGGCGGGCCAGAGCGGGTGGAGCAAGTGTTTGGGGAAGTCGAAGTCAACACGCTGGACTCGGCCCTGGTTTTTCCGCAGCCGGAAGACGCGCTGCCCTATTTCCGCAGCCTGTTTGACGAGGAGGTGCCACCCGGCGCGGAGCAACGCTTTCTCGACGAGGTCGCCGGGCGCCTGGGGCCGCAAGGCTGGCGCGTTCCCAAACGCGTGCTTTTGCTGAGTGCAAAACGGGAGTGACTTTCGCTGGCACAGGCTGTTTTGACCCTGACCCTGGCCCCGCGCTATCCTTAAACCCATGAAGCCCGCCGCCCGTCACTCCAGTCTGGTGAGGTGCGCGGCGGGTTGCCGAAGTTATGTCATGCACGGTCTGACCACGCGAACTCTGAGCGCCTGAGAACCCCCACGCGGTTTTCGGGCGCTCCCTTTGGCACGCGGTCAGACTGGGTCAATTCTGTTTCAACGAGGTTTTTCTATGCACGTAACCCTTCCCGACGGTAAACAACTCGAACTGCCCCAAGGCGCGACGGCCCTGGACGCCGCCAAAGCCATCGGCCCCCGCCTGGCCCAAGACGCGCTGGGCGCAACCGCCAACGGTGAACTGACCGACCTGATGACGCCCCTGCCCGACGGCGCGAGCATCACGCTGATCACCAAGAAAAATCCCGCCGACGCCGCGCCGCTGTTTCGTCACTCGCTGGGCCACGCGCTCAGCATGGCGGTGGGCGAGTACTACGTCGCCAAGGGCTACCCCAAAGAAGCCGTCAAGCGCGGCGTGGGGCCGTACATCGAAAACGGCTTTTATCAGGACTTCGACCTGCCCGAGCCGCTCAAGGAAGAAGATCTGCGCCAGATAGAAGTCATCATGAAAGACATCGTCGGGCGCGGGCTGGACATCGTTCGTCAGGACGTGGGCAAGCAAGGGGCGCTGGAATACTTCGCCTACGACCCCTACAAGGTCGAACTGATTACCGAACTGCCCGACGACGAGCCGATTACCTTCTACACCCAGGGCGATTACACCGACCTGTGCCGGGGGCCGCACTACCCCAACACGGGCAAGCTGCCGCAAGCGTTCAAGCTGATGAGCACCAGCGGCGCGTACTGGCGCGGCAACGAGAAAAACCCCATTTTGCAGCGCGTATATGGCGTGGCCTTCGCCACCCAGAAAGAGCTGGACGAGTACCTGCACAAGCTCGAAGAAGCCAAGCGGCGCGACCACCGCAAGCTGGGCAAAGAACTTGAACTGTTCACCATTGACCCGCTGGTGGGCCGGGGCCTCCCGCTGTGGCTGCCCAACGGCGCGATTTTGCGCGAGGAACTGACCAACTTCATGAAGGAGCAGCAGTTCCGCCTGGGCTACTCGCCCGTGGTCACGCCCAACATCGGCAACCTGGACCTGTACCGCACCAGCGGGCACTACCAGAACTACTCGGACTCGCAGTTCAAGCCGATTGAGGTGGACGACGAAGAGTACATGCTCAAGCCGATGAACTGCCCCCACCACATGCGGATTTACGCCAGCAAGCCGCGCAGCTACCGCGACTTGCCTGTGCGCCTCGCCGAATTCGGCACGGTTTACCGCTACGAGATGTCGGGCGAACTCAACGGCCTGACCCGCGTGCGTGGCTTTACCCAGGACGACGCCCACATTTTCTGCCGTCCCGACCAGATCAAGTCCGAGTTCCTGAGCGTGCTCGACCTGACGGTGCTGGTGCTCAAGACCTTCGGCATGACCGACGTGCGCTTCCGCGTGGGCGTGCGCGAACCGGGCAACGACAAGTATGTGGGTGAGGACGCCTACTGGGACATGGCCGAGGGACAGATTATCGAGGCCGTGACCGAAGTGGGCCTGCCTTACACCATCGAACCCGGCGACGCCGCCTTCTACGGCCCCAAGCTGGATTTCGTGGTCAAGGACGTGCTGGGCCGCGAGTGGCAACTCGGCACCATTCAGGTGGACCCCAACTTGCCCGAGCGCTTCGACCTGACGTATGTGGGCGAGGATGGGCAAGACCACCGCCCCATCGTGATTCACCGCGCTCCGTTCGGTAGCCTGGAGCGGTTCACGGGCATCCTGATTGAGCACTACGCGGGCGATTTCCCGCTGTGGCTGGCCCCACGCCAGATCATGCTGATTCCGATTGCCGACCGCCACAACGAGTACGCCGAGCAGCTCCGCGCCGAGTTGCACGCCGCTGGCCTGCGCGCCGAAGTGGACGACTCCAGCAACCGGATGCAGGCCAAAGTCCGCGACGCCGAACTGCACAAAATCCCCGTGATGCTGATCGTGGGCGACAAGGAAGCCGAGGCCCGCGAAGTCAGCGTCCGCGAACGCACGCAGGGAGGCACCAAGGAACGCAAGGGTGTTAAGTTTGACGACCTGCTGGCGGAATTGCTGGAGCGCAAGAAGAACCGTTCGTAAACCGGGCAAAGAAAGAGGCCGCCTCCGAGAGTGTTGGGGGCGGCTTTCTCGTTGGGTGGTATTACTGGACAGGCGTCAGCTTGAGCGGCTTGAGTTGGATGGGGTCGGCAGTGTTGGTGCTGAGGGGTACGAGGATGGCGGAGTTTACGAAATCGGGAGCACTGCGCCACTTCGTCAGGTCGTCGGTCAGCAGGATGGGCTGAATGGAATCCCGCTTGAGGCCGTTACGCATAAGCTCGGTCGGAAGTACCACCGTTTGGTCAGGCCCGACCCACCTGAAGGCGGTAAAAGCCGACGGGTAGGCCGTGGATTTGGATGCCCGCACCAGCAGCATGACTGGGGTGTTCGCGGGCGCGGCGACCCGGTAAGTGACTGGTTTGCCAGAACTGAGTGCGGTGAGTGACCAAGTAGACCCGAGTAGCTTTTCAACTTGTTGCCCGTAAAGCCATCCTTGTGAAAGGTCGTACCATGCTTTGAGGCTGATTTTGCTCTCTGGCGGAAGCGTCTGGGGCAGGTAAGGCAGGGTTTTGCCCCGAAACAGCACGGAGTCGGGGGTCACTTCCAGAGGCCAGCCCGCACTGGCGAGGCAACCCGTCAGCGTTTCCGGCGAGACGTAGAGATGGGACGGACGCACTTCAGGCAAAAGACGGTTCATGCCCGGGTCGGCGTAGACAGGCTGCTGGCAGGACATATCCAGTTTAACCGTGGGCAGCCCAGCGGCTTCGAGCTTGGCCCAGGGACCGAAAAACTTCAGACTGACGCCGCTTTCGCGCAGGCGTCGGGCCGCTTCTGGAAGCGAAACCATGCCTTCGGCGCGGAGTTCGGCTTCGGTACTGCTGTGTCTGCGACCATCATTAGAATCGTTTCTCCAAGCCAGCCACGCGTCTACCGCTGGAAAGCCCACCAGCACCCCCGCCAGCGCCGTGAGCACCGCCGCGCTCAGCAATGGGTGGACATGCTCGGTGCGCCGTAACCCCCGCGCAATCTCACTGGGGGCGCCGAGTTCCTGCATGGCCTGCGCCTGCGCCGAGGGCAGCGGCTTGCCCAGCAAAATCAACTGGTTGGTGCGCTCGTGCAGGTGCGAACGCAACTCGGCCTGGGCTTCGGCCCGTTTGCGGCGGCTCAGGCCCCGTGTGGCGCTGCGGATGAATGTTTCGACGTTCATGCCAGTCTCCAGAAGTTCAGAAAGGGGGCCAGGGCGCGGGCATGGGCGCGTTGGACTTCACGCTGGCGGGCCAGTTCGGTTTTTCCGCCTTCGGTCAGTTCGTAGTATTTGCGCGGGGGGCCGCCGGCCTCACTGGGGCGCATCTCGGCACTGATCAGGCCGCGCCCCTCCAAGCGGTGCAGGGCGGGATAGAGGGTGCCTTCCTTGAAGCTGAAGTGCCCGCTCGTCTTCTCCTGCACGTCCTGAATAATCCTCAGGCCGTACAGCGGGCCGTCTTCCAGGCTGGCGAGCAGCAAAAAATCCAGCGTGCCGCGTAACAGGTTGCCGTCAGAGCTTCTTCCTTGCATGACTACATAGTGGCACAAGGTAAGGGGTCGTGACAAGTTGTCCGCTGGAGTGGCAGCGGTGCAGTCGGGCCATGCCTAGGCGCTCAGGCCCTTGCTGCCGTGCAGGGTACGCTCGACGGTTTCGGTGATTTCCTGGGTAAAGCGGCGCAAATGCTCGCGCAGGCGGGCCAGTTCGCTGTCATTCAGGTCGGGCAGCCACAGTACGCTGCGCCCCAGTACCGCGAAGGTGAGTGGAGCGTCGTCGGGGATGTGCCCATCCTCGTCCTCGACTTCGACCGGGTCGAGGTTGAGTGCGCCGTAGTCGAGACCCTGGTTCATCAGGTTGATGCCCATCAGAATGTCGGGCAGCGAATCTTCCTCCACATACAGGTCGAGGTCGAGATGGAGCCGAACCAGCACGCCGCCCGCCGGGTCAGCCTCGGCAAAGAGGGCCACCCGCGTGTCTCCCTCGCGCACCAGCGCCCCGTCTTCAATGGCTTCGGTGGTCAGGCCGCCGCCTTGCAACGCCGTGATGATGCGCCGCAGTTCGTTCTGAGAAGCCGTCATGGGGCCGAGTATAGAGGTCAGCCGTGATAGACCCAGACCCCCGCCGCTTCGTCCCAGGTGCGGTAGAGCTGGCCCAGCAGCCGCAGATGTTCCAGGTGCGCCAGGGTTTCCGCCAGCGCAAAGCGGCGGCCCCCACGGTCAAGGTCACGGGGAAACATGGCAAAGGACAGGGCGTAGGCGCTGCGGGCCTCCCTCCGGGCTTCGGCCCCGATAAAGTCGAGGCGTTCGTGGTGGTGGGCGCGGAGTTCGCGGGCGCGGGCCTGCACGCCTTCCATGACCGGCCCGTGATGCCCGACCACGGCGCGGCGCGGCTGAAGGGCTTCGAGTTTGCCCAGCGTTTGCAGGTAGTCGCCCAGCGGGTCGGGGCGGGTGTAGGCGTACAGGCCGACGTTGGGACTGATGCGCGGCAAAATTGCGTCCCCGGCAATCAACAGGCTTTCGTGTTCGTTCCACAGCCCCAGGTGTCCGTCGGCGTGACCGGGCAGCCACAGCACCGTCCAGTCCTGCCCGGCCAGCGGCACCGTTTGGCCCTCGCGCAGCGGCTGCACCTGCCGGGCCGGGTGGACGTGGGGGTTCTCGGCGCGCAGTTCTTCCAGAGACACTTCGGGGAGGCCGTGGTCGCGCATGTGTTTGCGGTGGCCCGGCAGCCACTCGGTCAGCATGTGCCAGTAGCGTTCGCCGCGCCCGATTTCCACGTCCAGCATCTGCACGCTCGCGCCGCTGCGTTCTTCAATCACGCCCGCCAGCCCGTAGTGGTCGGGGTGGTGGTGGGTAATCAGCAGCCGCTCGATGTCCTGCCAGTGGGCGCCGACCTGCGCCAGCCCCGTCTCGATGGCAGCCCGCGCTTCGGGGGTGTTGAGGGCGCAGTCCACCAGCGTCAGCGGCCCCCGCGCCGGGGCGTCGATCAGCACCGTCACGGTCTTCATGGGATAGGGAATCGGGACTTGCAGGGCGTGCAGGCTGCCCACGACGGGCACGAGGGCGGGGGCGGAGGTCATGACCCAGAGTATCTTCCATAGCCGTATCCCGTATGCTGACCGCATGACCGAACCCGTGATTGCCCAGCAGGAAAGCCAGCCCGTGACCATCGTCGTGGAGGGCTACGGCGAGATTCAGGCCCTCAGCGGCGAGCGCCTGGCCGTGGCCCTGGAGCGCGGCGGCGTGGATATCCTGCACCGCTGCGGCGGCGTTGCCAAATGCACCACCTGCCGCGTGGAATTCACGGCGGGCGAACCCGACGAAATGACCATCGCCGAGCACGACAAGCTGACCGAAAAGGGACTGCTGGGCACGGCGCGCCTCTCCTGCCAGATCAAGTGCGCTGAGGGTATGGCCCTGAAACCCGTGCAGACCGAGCAAAACAGCGGCCTGGAACGCGGTAAGGCCATCAGCGAGGAGATTCAGCCCGAAGCGCAGTGGACGGTGCGGCCCGGCGCGAGTACGGAGGGCTGAGGGCAGGGCAGATGGCTGAGAGCAGAGAGCGAAAGCGGTTCGGCCTTCTGCCCTTTAGACTCTAATTCCCTTGACCCTCCTTCCCGCCCACTTCAATGCCGACCCCGTGCGCCTCGCCCGTGAACTGCTGGGCGCGACCCTGGTGCGTGTAACGCCCGATGGCCTGCGCCTGAGCGGGCGCGTGGTGGAAACCGAAGCCTACGACTGCCCGCGTGACCCCGCTTGTACGGCGGGGCGTTTTCATGCTGCCCGCAGCGCGGAAATGAGCATTCCGCCGGGGCACTGGCTGTTCTGGTTCGCACATGGGCACCCGCTGCTCCAAGTCGCTTGCCGCGAAGAAGGGGTCAGCGCCAGCGTGCTGATTCGGGCCATAGAGCCGCTAGAAGGCGTGCCCAAGATGCTGGATTACCGCCCCGTGACCCGCCAGCGCGACCTGACCAACGGCCCCGCCAAACTGGTCTATGCGCTGGGACTTGACCCGATGCAAGTCAGCCACCGCCCCGTGAGCAGTCCCGAATTGCACCTGCTGGCCCCCGAGAAGCCGCTCGGCGACGCCGAAATTCTGGTGACGGCCCGCGTGGGCATCAAGGAGGGGCGCAACCTGCCCTGGCGCTTTGCCGAACGCGGAAACCCCTGGGTGTCGCCCGGAGTGCCGAGCATGGAGATGGTGACGGAGTTGGGCGATTCGGACGATGCGGAAGCGGGTTAAAGCTTCCTACAATTGGGCATGGGCCACCTCTTTTACCTGATTGGGCCGCCGGGGAGTGGCAAACGCACGGTCGGGCTGGAACTCTCGCGGCTGACCGGCGCGGCGCTGATGGACAACCACCTCATCAATGATCCGATTTTTACGGCGTGGGGGGCGGATGGTCACAAGCCGCTCCCGCCTGAAATCTGGGAATTTACGCGCCGAGTGCGTGACATCGTGCTGGAAGCCGTCGCCGCCGCGCCTGCCGAGGTCAGCCACATTTTCACCAACTATCTGGCGGATTTGCCCGGTGAGGCCGAATTCATTGACCGTTTCGCGGCCCTGGCGCGGGAGCGGGGCGCCCAGTTCGTTCCCGTGTATCTGACCTGTCCCACCGAGGAACTGCGGCGGCGCATGCCCCTGCCCGAGCGCCGCGCCCGCCTGAAACTCAGCGACCCCACCCGCTTGCAGGCCACGCTGGACAAAAACGGAGTGTTGCCCGTGCCAGACGGGATGCTCACGCTGGACACTTCGCAGATGACGCCCGAGCAAGCGGCGCGGGCCATCCTGACCTTTGCCGAGGCCCAAGTTGCCTGACCTTTCTACCCTCCGCGCCGCCGCCTTCCGCACCCTCGCGCCGCAACCCGACCTTCAGACCGCCCTGAACGCGTTGGGTTTCGTGCAGGCCGACCCCATCCGTGCCCCCGCCAGAGCGCAGGATTTGACGCTGATGCAGCGTGTCGCGGGTTATCGGGCGGGCGACTTGGAGCGACTGTATCCCACCTTGGACGCCGAAGAAGACATGCTGCCCAACTACGGCTTTTTCCCGCGTGAGACGCAGAAGCTGCTGCATCCGCGTGAGGTGGGCGTCACCCGTATCGAGCGCGAACACCCCGAACTGCTGGACGAGGTGCGCTCGCTCCTGCTTGAGCGCGAGGAGTTGCACCCCCGCGAAGCCGACGCGCTGGTGGGGCGTGGACGGGTCGGTAATGCCTGGGGCGGGCAGTCCAGCGCCACGACCCGCGCCCTGGACGCCCTGCACTACCGGGGCGAGGCCAGGGTTACGCGGCGGGTGTCGGGCGTGCGGCTCTACGGGCCTGCGCCCCATCTGGCGGCCCTGCGCGAGCGGCCCCTCCCCGACGCGAAGCGGCTGCGCGGCGCCGTGCATCTGCTGGCGGCACTCTACGGCCCCCTCCCCGAGGCCAGTTTGCGCGGGCTGGTCAACCTGTCTCGCTACAGCTTTCCGCATCTGCACGGCGAACTGAGGGCGGCGTTTCAACTTGCCGTGCGCGAAGAACTGGCAAGCGCTGAGGTGGAAGGCGTCCGCTACGTCTGGCCTGCCGAGTGGGTGCTGGAAAATGTCTCCACACCGCAGGGCGTGAGCATCGTCGGCCCCTTTGACCCGCTGGTATGGGATCGGCGGCGCTTCGAGCATCTGCACGGCTGGGCCTACAAGCTGGAAGCCTACACGCCTGCCGAGAAGCGGCAATTCGGCTACTACGCTCTGCCCATTTTCAGCGGGGAAAAGGCGGTGGGTTGGGCCAATTTGAAAGTAGAGGGGGGAGAGTTGAGGGCAGAGTGCCAGTTCATCCCCGGTGTGCGGCAGACGAAGGCGCTGACTGGGGGCGTAGAGCGGGAGTTGATGCGCTACCGGGCCTTCCTGAACCTCACCTGAGGTCGCGCCAGGCCTGGACCACGTTCTCCAACGCTGCGCTGACCCCTTCCCCCGGTTCCCGCTGGGCCTGCCGCGCTGTTGCCAGCAGATTGAGGGCGATTCCCGCCCGTTCCTGGGCCATCTGTTCGGCGGGCGTCAGGTCAAGGCCGCGCCGGGCCACTTCGTTCCAGTAGGCCGCCCGCACGCCGTCGCCGTAGCGGGCGCGTTCCCCCGCATCCAGCCGCACGGTCAGCAGGTGGGCGAGGTCTTCGCCGGGCAGACCGGGGTGAACCTGCCCATAGTCCAGCAGCAGCGGGGGAGAGCCGTCACGGGGCCAGACCACCTGCCCTGCGTGAATGTCGCCGTGGACCAGTCCCCAGTGCGGCGCGGCAGCGAGCAGGTCAGGCAGTTGCGCGGCGGCCTGCTGCACAGCCGGGGCATGTGGGCCACCGTAGGCATGGGCGAATTCGGCGGCTTCGGTACATACGGCGTCAGGCTGCCACGTCCACACGCCCTTCAGCGCCGAATGCCCGGCCCAGGCCGCATGAAAGTGCGCCAGCAGACGGGCAATGTCATGCAAACCGCCTTCCCGCTCGGCCTCGGTCTGAAAGCGGCCCCACCCCCATGTTCGGGCGGTCAGGTCGGGCGTCAGCAGGTGCGCCCGCCGCCTCGCCGCGTCCAGTTCGGCATGCAGCAGAGGGGCGTGCGGCACGTCCACCAGCGGCGCGAGGTCGCGCAGGTACTCGATTTCGCGCCGGAAGCGTCGAAAATAGCGCCCCTCACGCTCTCCGGCGCTCAGGCACTTCAGAAAGAGCGGGCCGTGCGGCGTGTCGTACCGAGCAAAACTCGCCCCGTCGCCCGCCCACTGCTCGGTCAGACGACGCGGGCCAGGAAAAGCCGCCCGCAGGTGACGCGGCCACCAGCGGGCAAAAGAGGCCGGGCCGTCGCCGCGTCGGGCCGCCCGGAAATCCTCCAACCAGTGGCTCAGCCGCCGGGGGCCGTTCACGCCAGTAGTGAAACCAGCCCGGCCAGCCCACTGCCGACCAGCGCCCCGCCGACCAGGAACGCTCCCAGGCACCCACGCGGCCCGCGACTGTGTACGGGGCGCAGGTGTCCGCCTTGCACGTAGCGCCCGCGCCCGCCGCTGCTGTGACTGCCGCCCAAAAAGCCGCCCCTACGGTGCCCGCTGGAATGCGAGTGCCCGTAGCCGCGCACCATGCCCCCGCGCCGATGTCCGCTGGAATGACTGCGTCCGAAAAATCCACCGCCAGAAAAGCTGCTCATAAGTCAGGGTACGGTCTGGACGCCCTCCGGGTTGCGAGACATGCCTTTATGTTCCCGTCAGATAAGCGTCAGCCTTATGATGAGCTTTCTACACATCCCACTCATCGGCATATCATGGCGGCGTTATGTCGGAACGCAACTATTTCGGAACAGACGGCGTGCGTGCCGTGGCCGGTCAGTATCCCCTCACGGCGCAGTGGGTCATGCAACTCGGCGCGGCGGCGGGCGAGGTCTTCAAGCGCCGCAACCCCCGCGCCAGCGTAGTCATCGGCAAGGACACCCGCCAGAGTGGGGACATGCTCGAAGCGGCCCTGGCGGCGGGCCTGACCAGCCGGGGTGTCAACGTCATTCACCTCGGCGTGCTGCCGACCCCCGGTGTCAGCTACCTGACCCGCCACCTTCAGGCCGACGCGGGCGTGGTCATCAGCGCCTCGCACAACCCCTACGAGGACAACGGCATCAAGTTCTTCGGCAGCGACGGGCAGAAGCTCAACGACGAGACCGAACTGGAAATCGAAGCAGCCATCGACGAAGTGGCGAACCTCGACCCCGTCACGGGCGTGGACATGGGCGGCGTGACCAACTACGCCGAAGCCGAGCGCCTTTACAGTGCCTTCCTGCGCTCGCACGCGCCCGACCTGAGCGGCCTGAAAATCGCGCTCGACTGTGCCAACGGTGCTGCCTACCGCGTGGCCCCCAAGGTGTTCCAGGCGGCGGGGGCCGACGTGTTCGCCGTCTACACCAACCCCGACGGGCGCAACATTAACCGGGGCTGCGGCTCGACCCACATGGACCATCTGCGCCTGATCGTGGCCCAGGGCGACTATGACCTGGGCATTGCCTTTGACGGTGACGCCGACCGCGCCCTGTTCGTGGACTCGCGCGGCAACATCATTCACGGCGACCACATGCTGCTGCTCAACGCCCGCGCCCGTGGCGAACTGTCGGTGGTGGCGACCATCATGACCAACATGGCCCTCGAAGTGAAACTGCGCGAAGCTGGAATTCCGCTGGAACGCACGGCTGTCGGTGACCGCTATGTTCACGAACGCCTGCACTCCAAGGGCCTGAACCTGGGCGGCGAGCAGAGCGGGCATGTGCTGTTCCTCGACGTGTCGCCTACTGGGGACGGCGTGCTGACCGCACTGCTGACCCTCGCCAGCATGAAAAAGCTGGGCACGACCCTGGACGAGTTGCACGACGACCTGGTCATGTTTCCGCAAACCCTGGTCAACGTGCGCGTGAAGGACAAGAAGGCCATTGCCAGCGACGCCACCGTGCAAAAAGCCGTCTCCGAGGCCGAGGTCAGGCTGTCGGGCAAGGGCCGAATCAACCTGCGGCCCAGCGGCACCGAGAACCTGATTCGGGTCATGGTCGAGGGCCAGGACGAAACCGAGATTCATGAAATTGCCGCTGCCGTCGCCAAAGTGGTCGAGGAGCGCGGAGCCGCCGGAGCCTGAAGCGTTCGGTCCTGCTTGGCCCGGTTCTCCGCGATGGGGCCGGGCCTTCTTCTTCCCTTCCCCCTCAACCCTCCACCACGAAAAAACCGCCCCCGAAGGAGCGGCGTTTGAGTGAGGCGCTTTACTTGGTGGGCACCTTGATCTGGCCCTTGATGATCTTCTGCTTCACAGCTTCGACCTTGGCGATCTGGGCGGAGGGCAGCAGCCCCTTGTTGTACTGGTCCACGGCGTAGGTGACGCCGCCGTCCTTGAGGCCGAAGCGGCGCTCGCCACCCTTGAACCTGTCGTTCTTGACATCGTTGATCAGGGCGTACACGGCGTTGTCCACCCGCTTGACCATGCTGGTCAGGCCGTGGTTCATGGTGGCGGGGTTCTTGTCGAAGTCGCCCAGGTAGTTCTGGTTGCTGTCCACGCCGATAAAGAACATGGGACGGGTGTTGCCCGCGCAGGCCTTGGTGTAGGCGGCGCTCTTCTTCACGTTCTTGAAGTTGTCGGACTTGAAGGTCACGCCCTTGGGCAGTTGCGCGGCCTTGAGGCAGGGGGTCTGCTTGATGTAGTCGATCAGGCCGTTGCCGGAGCCGCCCGCAGCGGCGAAGATGATGTCCGCGCCGCGTCCGCGCATGCTGGCGGCGATTTCCTTGGCCTTACCGGGGTTGTTCCAGGCGTCGGGGGTGTTGCCGACGTACTGCGAGATGATGACGGCTTTGGGGTTGGCGGCCTTCACGCCCGCCTTGTAGCCCGCTTCGAACTTGTGGATCAGCGGAATGTTCATGCCGCCGATAAAGCCCACCACGCCGGTGCTGCTGTTCATGGCGGCGAGGTAGCCGACCAGGTAGCTGCCCTGCTCCTCGTTGAAGACGAGGCTGGCGACGTTCTTGGCGGTGCTCACGTCGTCCACCAGACCGAAGTACAGGTCGGGGTTTTCCTTGGCGACCTGGGTGATGCTGGCGTTGTTGGCAAAGCCCACGCCCACGGTCAGGTCAAAGCCTTCCTTGGCGAAGGAACGGATGCCCTGAATGATCTGGCTGGGGTCGCTGGGCTCGAAGTCCTTGACCTGCACGCCCAGTTTCTTGGCGGCGAGCTGGCTGCCTTCATAGGCGCTCTGGTTGAAGCTCTTGTCGGCCTTGCCGCCCGCGTCGTAGGCCATACCGATACGGAGGGCCTGGGCAGAGGCGACGGAAGTGCCGAGGGCGGTCAGGGCAAGGGCCAGGGTAACGATTTTTTTCATGACAACTCCTAGTTGAGGGAGAAGGGAACTTCGGGTCTGTCTAGCCGACACGCAAGTATAGAGTCCGGCGAGTGAGGACAACGCAAGAAATCTGACGCTGGACTGACTTTGGCGTGCCACTCGGTAGGGGGGATGGGGGGTGTTGGGAGGGCTGATTCTGTTGTCAGCTAAATACGCTACCCTGAGCGTATGACCGACCCCGCTTCCGCTTCAGAGTGGCAGGCCCGTTACCTCGCGCTGCGGGCCGAGGTCGCCTCGCACAACCGCGCCTACTACGAGCAGGACGCGCCGACCATTCCCGACGACGAATATGACCGTCTGGTGCGCGAATTGCGCGAACTGGAAGCCCAGTATCCCGAGTTGGTAGCCGAAGAAAGCCCCGCCCAGACGGTCGGCGGCGCACCCTCGGCGGCTTTCCAGAGCGTGACCCACCCCACGCCGATGACCAGCTTGGACAACGTATTTGACGACGCGGAGCTGGCGGAGTGGCAGGAAAAACTGGCCCGCTCACTGAACTTGCCACCCGACCACGACGACTTCACCTTTACGGGCGAACTGAAAATTGACGGCCTCAGCGTGAATCTGTACTACGTGGACGGCGCGTTGCAATGGGCCGCCACGCGGGGCAATGGGCGCGTGGGCGAGATGGTGACGGCGCAGGTGCTGACCGTTCCCGAAATCCCGCAAAAGTTGGACGGGCTGACGGGCGAACTGGAGGTGCGCGGCGAAGTCTATCTCTCCCGTGCCGATTTTGCCGCCTACAACGCGCAGGCCGAGGAGTTGGGCCAGCCGCTGCTGAAAAACCCGCGCAACGGAGCCGCTGGAGCCTTGCGCCAGAAAGACCCCGAAGTGACCCGCACCCGCAACCTCAAGGCGATTCTGTACAGCCTTGGCAAGCGCGACGGCGTGAGCGCCCGGACCCAGTGGGAAGTGCTGGACTGGCTGCGTGAACGCGGTTTTCCGACCAGCCGCTACTCCGAGCAGTTGCACGGCCTCAAAGCCGCTGCCGACTACCACGCCCGCATGACCGCCGCCCGCGCCGACTTTGAATTTGATGCCGACGGCACGGTGCTCAAGCTCGACAGCCTCAAATTGCAGGAAGAATCGGGCTTCACCTCCCGCGCTCCCCGCTGGGCGATTGCCTACAAATTCCCCGTGGAGGAGGTGGAAACTGTGCTGGAAAGCATCAGCATCGGCGTGGGGCGCACGGGCAAGCTCGCGCCGCTGGCCCACCTTTCGCCGCGTCTGATTGAAGGCAGCACCGTCAGCAAGGCCACCCTGCACAACGAGGACTACATCCGCGATATGGATTTGCGGATTGGTGACACGGTGCGGGTACGCAAGTCGGGCGGCGTGATTCCGCAGATTATGGGCGTGGTACTAGAAAAACGGCCCGCTGATGCTGTCCCCTACGTCTTCCCGACCCACTGCCCCGCCTGCGGTGAGAGCGTCGTGCGCCACGAGGACGACGCCAACACCTTCTGCGTGAATCCGCTGTGCCCGTCGCAGGATTTCCGCGCCATCGAATACTTCGTGAGTCGTGGGGCGCTGGACATTCAGGGCGTAGGCGAAAAGCTGATTTTGCAACTGCTGGACGCGGGTTTGGTGGGGGACCCCGCCGACCTCTACAGCCTCAGCGCCGAGCAACTGGCAGGCTTAGAGCGCGGCGGCGAGAAGAAGGCGCAGAACATCCTCAAGCAACTGGAGGACAGCAAAACCAAACCGCTGTGGCGCTTTATCAACGCGCTGGGCATTCCGGGCGTGGGGGGCCGCAACGCGCAGGCTTTGGCGGGAGCGTTCGGCACGCTGGACGCCTTTATCGCCGCCACCCCCGAACAGATTGAGGCCGTGCCCGGGCTGGGCAAAGTGCTGGCGGGCAAGGTCGTTTCGGCGCTGGCCCTGCCCAAAACCCAGACCATGCTGCAAAAGCTACGGGCGGCGGGCGTAAGTCCCCAGGCCGAGGCCGTGACCCGCACCGACCATCTGGCGGGCCTGAATTTCGTGCTGACCGGCACGCTCAGCCGTCCCCGCGACCAAATCAAGGCCGAATTGGAGGCCGCAGGCGGGCGCGTCACGGGGAGCGTCACCAAAAAGACCTCCTACCTGATTGCGGGCGAGGAAGCGGGCAGCAAGCTGGAAAAAGCCCAGGAACTCGGCGTGAGCGTGCTGGATGAGGCGGGCTTGGCGGCGCTGCTGGCGGAAAAGGGACTGGTGGAGGGAGGTTCGGAACAGCCGGGCGTGACGCAAGGCGGCGTCCCGGAGTCGGAGGGCTGATACCCTAGTTCTCATAAGTGGCGCGGCAGGCATTCACCCCACGCCCGGAGGCACACGAGCATGACCGAAGTAGACATCAGCAAAAGCGTGTTGCTGGACATTGCATCCACCACGCTCGAAGGCATTGAAGGCATTGAAATTGCTCCCGCACCGCTCAAGATGGGCGAAGTCATCCGCAACCAGCCCGGCAGCCGCCGCCCGCGTGCCCTGCGCGTCGTGCGCGAAGGCCAGGACGTGACGGTGGACATTGGCGTCAACATCGACTACGGTCAGCACCTCGTCAAACTGTCGCAGCAGGCCCAGCGCTCGATTTGCGAGAACATCGAACTGATGACCGGACTCAGGGTCAAGAGCGTCAACGTCGCCGTGCAGGGCATCTGCTTGCCCAAAGGTCAGGCGAACTCTTGACCCGCCGCCGTGAGAGGGCACAGCAACCCGTCGGCACCCGCCGCGCCGCCCGTGAATTCGTGTTCCGGGTGCTGTTCGAGGCTGACCGTGGCGACATGCCGCTGCAAGCCGTGTTTACCCGCGCCGAGGGTGCCATGCGCGAGGGCGACGACACCTTCCCGCAACTGGGCAGCGACGCGTTGGAATTTGCCGAACAGCTGGTGCGCGGCCTGGAACGCTCGCGCGCCGAGATTGACGACGTGCTGCACCGCACCATTCGCGGCTGGACGTTCGACCAGATGGCCCAGACCGACCTGAACGTGCTGCGCCTCGCCACCTACGAGCTGATGTACACCCCCGAACCGCATCCGCCTGTCATCGAGAGCGCCGTGCGTATCGCCCGCAAGTTCGGCGGCGACGATTCGGGCCGCTTCGTCAACGGCGTGCTGGCGGGACTGTCGCGGAACCTGCGCGGCGACGCGGGCAGCGAAGGCTGAGCCTCCGCCTATCCCGGTGCGCCCTGCATGACCGTTCTGACCGAACTGCTCAGTAACCGCTGGCTCTGGACGGCGGTGGTGGCTTCGACCTCGGCGCAACTGCTCAAGGTGCTGCTAATTTTGCTGCTGGAATGGCGCTGGCACCCGGCGGCCTTCATGGAAACGGGCGGGATGCCCAGCAGCCACTCGGCGATGGTGGCGGCCCTGAGCACCGGGGTCGGGCTGACCGAGGGCTGGAACACGCCTGTTTTTGCCGTCGCTGCCGCCTTCGCCATGATTGTGATGTACGACGCGACGGGCGTGCGCCACTCCAGCGGGGTGCAGGCCAAACTGCTCAACGAACTGGTGGACGAGTTGCGGGCGGTGGTGCGCGAGGGCTTTGCGCCCAAGCCGCTCAAGGTGCTGCTGGGCCACACCTACCTCGAAGTGCTGATCGGTTCGCTGATTGGGGTACTGGTGGGTTGGTTCAGTTTCCGGGTGCTCTAGACTCTCCGAATGACCCGTTTCATTCTCGGTATCGACACTTCCTGCGACGACACGGGCGTGGGCATCGTGGAGCTGCTGCCCAGCGGCGGGGTCGAGGTGCGGGCCAACCGGGTGTGGTCGCAGGCCGTTCATGCCCAGTACGGCGGCGTAATGCCCGAACTCGCCAGCCGTGAACATGTGGAGCGCATAGACGACATTCTCGGCGACGCACTGACCGAAGCGGGGCTGCAGCTGACCGACATCGGCGCGGTGGCAGCGACGGCTGGCCCTGGTCTGGTCGGCGCCCTGCTGGTCGGCCTGATGTACGGCAAAGGCGTGGCCCAGGCGCTGGGCGTGCCGTTTTTTGCCGCGCATCACCTTGAGGGCCACATTTTCGCCGCCGCGTCCGAGGCCGAGTTGCAGCCGCCTTACCTCGCGCTGGTGGTGTCGGGTGGTCACACCCACCTGTTCGATGTGGTCGCGGAAGGTGACTACCGACTGGTCGGCGCGACGATGGACGACGCGGCGGGCGAAGCCTTCGACAAGGTGGCGCGGCTGTGTGGGCTGGGGTATCCCGGCGGACCGGCCATCAGCCAAGCCGCCACGCGGGGCGACCCCGACGCCGTGCCCTTCAAGGAACCGCTCAAGGGCCAGAAGGCCTTCGACTTCAGCTTCAGTGGCCTCAAGACGGCGGCGCTGCTGGCCCACAAGGGCGGCGCGAAACCCGAAGACCTCGCCGCCAGTTTCGAGCGGGCCGCCGTGCATTTTCTGGTGAAGACGACGGTGCGGGCCGCCGAACACCTGGGCCGTCAGACGGTGGTGGTTTCGGGTGGGGTGGCCGCCAACCGTGCCCTGCGCGAAGCCTTTGCCCAGACCGGGCTGCGGGTGGTTTTTCCCGGCAAGGGGCTCAACACCGACAACGGCGCGATGATCGCCCTCGCCGGAGCCGCCGCCCTGCGTGCCGGGCGCGAGCCTTCGCCGCTGAGTGTGGGGGCGGAAGCCTATGCGCCGCTGGCCCGGTGAGCGGCAAAAGCAGAGCGTAAAAAAGAAAGAGCCAGAGGTTTGATCCTCTGGCTCTTTTCCGACTTGGATTAGCGGTTGATCTGAATCTGGAACTGGCCGCCCGTCAGACGGATCACCAGTTGGGCCGTGCCCGCGTCGCCCCGGTAGGTGGCGTAGAGGCTGTCACCGCGCTGCTGGCGGCTCACCAGACGGTAGCCCTGGTTGGCGAACTGGGTGTTGTAGGTCTGGTAGACGGTGGTGACGGTCGTGCCCTGGGTGTAGGGAGTGTAGCTCTGCCACACGCGTACCTGGGTCCAGGGGTAGACGGGGCGGGTGGGGGTCACGGGTGCGGGCTGGGCCACGCTGCCCTGGGCGACGTTGTAGAACGCGGTGGCCGAGTCCCAGGAGTTCTGGGGAATGGGCTGGGCGACGGGGTTGACCACGATGCTCAGCGCCTGGGCGAGCTGCTGCTGGCCCTGCACGGTGGTGGTGGCGAAGCCGCTCTGCTGGCTCTTGAACTGGGCGATCTGGTCGATGTTCAGAGGGGTGCGGCTGGCGAGGGCGAGCACCTTGTTCAGGCCGTAGGGCGCGGCGATGTCGAAGGTAAAGCCTGCGCCTGCGGGGGGGAAGACCTTGGTGGTGTTGGCCTTCACGAAGTTCTGGCCGCCGGCGTAGCGGTTGGGCAGAATCATGTCCACCTGACCGTTGGGGTCCACGTTAAACAGGTAGACGTAGGCGTCTTGGTCCACGCTGGTGTAGATCTGGATGCGCTCGCCGGGCACGTAGTTGGGGGTGCGGGTGCCGGTGCTGTCCTTGTTGGTCCAGACGCGCACGTTCACGTTGTTCTGCACGGGGTTGACGATGATGCTCTGGGCGCTGATGACCGGAGCAGCAGAAGCGGTGGCGGCGAGGGTGGCGGTCAGGGCGGTGAGGGTCAGGAGCTTTTTCATGGCTGTCAGTGTGCGGCGGGTGCGTGACGTGAGCCTGATGCAGCGTCTCAAGCCTCTGAGGAAAGTTCTCATGGCACATTCACCCCCCTTCGGCGGCAAGCGGCGTCAGTCCAGAGCCGCCCGCAGCCGCTCCACTTCCGAGCGCCACGCCTCGGCATCGCTGCTTTCTTCCCAGAGGGCGCCCAGTTCGCTCTGGTCACTCAGCACCCGTTTCAGGGCGTTACGGGCCGAGGTTTTCAGCGCGGCCAAAGCATTGGCATCGGCGTTTTGCACCCAGCCGCGCAGCCCGGCGTCCACCAGGCGTGAGGTGTCGTCCGTCAGCACCGCCGCCAGGATTTCAGCCGCTGCCACCACGCGAAACCCCTCTTCAGCCTCCACATAATCCATGTCGGCGTCCAGCACCACGTCGAAGGCTTCGTCCAGGGCGTAGTCGCCGTCTTGCAAAACCTCGTCTGCGAAGGCTTTGGCGGCGTCGTTGTCAAAAGGGCCAGTTCCCCAGAGGTTCATAGGGATAGGGTAGCGCCCCCTTCCTCCGATGAAGCGGCAGCTTGCGTGCGGAGAGTAATCAACTCGTCGGATACAGTAAAACAAATGGGGTCAAAACAAATGTTGAGGAAACGAATATCAGCATTTTCGGAGAGGGGTTGAACTATGGACAGTCTTACTTTTTTATGGCTCCTATCTAATGCTTTGTACACCACTGACATCGTCACGACTTGCTTGGCCCTCAAAAAGTACCCACACCTAAGTGAAGAGGAAAATCCTGTCCTCAGCCGCTTATTCGCTCAGCACGGGCTAGGCGTGGTTACCGTAGTGACACTGGCTCTGTTTTACCTCCTGACTTTTCTGATCCGGCGCTTTGCACCCGCGCCTGACACAGTCTTTGTAGCCATGAGTGCAGTCAGCGTCATGATTCTGGTCAGGAACTACCGCACCTTTCAAAAAGCGAAACGACTTTGGAAGGAAAGGGCAGAGTCGGGTGACAAATGAAGTGGGTCTAACGACACTGTGTACGCCGCTTCTTTCCCCAGCCCTTTGAGGGAAAGATTTTCGAGGTGAATGGGGCACCTTCACCCTGAAAAGGGCCTTAGCTCACGCCCCGCCCATACCGCTCTTCGACATACTTTTCCAGCAACTCCTGAAACTCCTCGGCAATGCGCGGCCCCTTCAGCGTGGTCAGCAATTTGCCGTCCTGATACACGGGGGCGCGGGGGTCTTCGCCCGTTCCAGGTAGGCTGATGCCGATGTTGGCGTGCTTGCTCTCGCCGGGGCCGTTGACGATGCAGCCCATCACGGCGACCTGCATGTCCTCCACGCCCGCATATTTGCCCTTCCATTCGGGCATCTGCTCGCGGATATAGTCCTGAATCTTCTGCGCCAACGTCTGAAAAAAGCTGGAGGTGGTGCGCCCGCAGCCTGGGCAACTGGTCACTTGCGGCAAAAACTGGCGCAGGCCCAGGCTTTGCAAAATCTGCTGAGCCACCTCTACTTCCAGTTTGCGCGAGGCCCCAGGCTCAGGCGTAAGCGAGACGCGGATGGTGTCGCCAATGCCGTCTACCAGCAGCGGCGCAAGGGCCACACTACTCGCCACCATGCCTTTCATGCCCATGCCCGCTTCGGTGAGGCCGAGGTGCAACGGGTAGTCACACAGCGGCGCGAGTTGGCGGTAGACCTGCCACAGTTCGGGGGCGCTGGAGACCTTGACCGAAATCAGGATTTTGTCGTGCGCAAGGCCGAGTTCCTCCGCCATCCGTGCCGATTCCAGCGCCGAAACCACCATCGCGTCAATGGTGACATCGGTGGGCGATTTGGGATGACCTGCCGCCGCGTTTTCGTCCATCAGGCGGGCCAAAACACTCTGGTCAAGGCTGCCCCAGTTCACGCCGATGCGAACGGGTTTATCAAAGTCTTTGGCGACCTCAATCATGGTGGCAAAGTTTTCGTCGTGCCTCGCGCCCGCGCCCACGTTACCTGGGTTAATGCGGTATTTGGCGAGTAGGCGGGCCGTTTCGGGGTACTCGCGCAGCAGAATGTGGCCGTTGTAATGAAAGTCGCCCACGATGGGCACGTTTACGCCAATATCCGCCAGCCTTTGCACAATTTCGGGAAGCGCCGCCGCCGCCTCTTTGGTGTTCACGGTCACGCGCACCAATTCCGAGCCAGCGCGGGCCAATTGTGCGACCTGCATGGCGGTGGCCTCCGCGTTGGCGGTGTCGGTGTTGGTCATGCTCTGCACCACGATGGGGTGCGCCGAGCCGACCATCACGCCGCCCACGTTTACGCTCACGGTGGGGCGGCGGCGGGCCTGACTGGGTTCACCTTGGAGGGGCAGGGCGGGCAGCGCGTCAAAGCTCATGGGCACAGTTTAGGCGCTCACCCCCTGCCTACCGTTGTCTGTCCCTCCTTTTTTCTCCATCATCCATCAGCGCAGCGGGCAAGCCCCATTCTGGGTGCTGTTCTGCCCAAGACGCGGAACCATCATCTATCACCTTCAACCTCCACCCACTCCCAGCGCGGCAGCCCTTCGCACAAAATCTCCACCATCACCGAATTGGAGGAAATGAAAAGGTGGCGGTAGCGCGGGCGTGAGCGTTCCAGCGCGGCCTGAGCCTCCTGATTGCGTTTTACAGCGGCGTCAAATTCGGCCCTTTGCTCTGGCGTCGGCTCGGTTTCACCCGTCCAGAAATAGTCGCGGCTGCTGACCGTTTCTGCTGAGGCAAAACGCCCACCGCCGCTAAATGTATCGGTCTCGCGGTCATATTCCAGCACTTTCGGTGCGTAGGGTGGGAAGGTATCAGTGTTGTTGTTCTCGCGCAGAATTTCCAGAATCCAGGGGTCGGGGTCGTTGACCACTTCGTAAAGCCCACTGGACTTTATGCCCTGCTCAAGCGGGTGAAAGGTGCCAAACGGCCCCGCGTAAAACTCCTCGTAGGTTTGCAGGAAAAAGATGCGCTCGGAATGAAACACCGTCACCCCGCCCCCATTCAGTCCGCCGTCCCGTTCCTCCCAGCGGTTTTCCCAGGTCAGCCGCAGCGCCCGCCTTGGCCCGCTGACCCCGTGACCATAAGCCTCATACTTGGCCTTGACCTGCGCGACATCGGCAAAATACTCGCCATCAAACTCAATGACCAGCGCCGTCAGACTGTTTAACCGCTGCTCTACCCGCGTGACAGCGGGCATATAGAGATGAGCGGCAGCCTCGACCAACCCCTCATCCGGCCACGTGGCCCACTGGTACTGCGAAAAGCGTTCGCGTCTGCCCATGCCCCTCAGGATAGGGGCGGGCGCAGCCTCTACCATGCGGGTCATGGTGTCTACTTTTCGGGACGGGGTGCTGGGCCAACTGACTTACGACGACCGCCTGAGCCGCTGGGACGGCGCTTCGGCGGTGCTGGGCGTGCCGTTTTCGCTCAGTGCCCATACCTTTGCCGAGAGTGAGCGTGGGCTGCCCGAAGACGCGGCGACCCTGGAACGCTACCGCATGGCCTTCTTGCGGTTGGAAAGGGACGAACCCGCCCTCCGTCGGCAGATGGCCGAGCGGATGCTGCCGCTGGCGCAGGAGTGGCAGGAGGACGACGGCGAAATGCCCCTAACCGCGCCGCAATTGCTGGAGCGGGTGACGCTCGAAAGCTTCTCCATCTATGAAGACGGGGACGCCGAACTGTTTTACAACGACGGAGACGTGTTTGCCGGGCATGTCATCATCGCCGTGATGAACGAGGACGGCACGCTGGGGAACACCAGCATCGCGGGTTAAGACAGCGGGGGCAAAAGGGTTTCGAGCAGCACGCGCACCCTATACTCGTCTGTATTGTGAGTGGAAGCATCCAAATTACCGAGGCGGCACTCGCCTCCCTCATCGGGCTGACCGCCCATGAAATTCCTGGCGTGGTGGGCATGGCTCCCGCCAACCTCAAAGAGGGCCTGTCCCGCGTGCTGGGCCGCGCCAACGCCTCCGATGGCGTGCTGATTAGCAAGGAGGGGGGCAAGTTCGCCGCCGACCTCTACATCGTGGCGGCGTACTCGGTCAATATTCCCAACGTGGCCCGCAACATCGTGGAAACGGTGACGCACGTGGTCAAGGCGCAGGCGGGCATTGACCTCGCCGCCGTGCGGGTTCATGCCGTGGGGGTTCAGCGTGTCTAACCCCGTCAAGACCCTCAAACCCGCCGACCTCGCCCGCATGTTCCGCACCGCCACCGACTGGCTGGGCGTGTACCGCGAACAGGTCAACGCGCTCAACGTTTACCCCGTCCCCGACGGCGACACGGGCACCAACATGCACCTCACCATGCAGTCGGTGCGGCGCGAACTGGACACCGCCGACGACCGCTCTATGCCCGCTGTGGCCCGCGCCATCAGCTACGGGGCGCTCCTCGGCGCACGTGGCAACAGCGGCGTGATTCTCTCGCAACTGCTCAAGGGCTTTGCCGAAGCAGTGCGCGACGGCGGCGAAGTGGACGCGGCGAGGCTCGGCAAAGCGTTCAAGGCCGCCCAGAAAAGCGGCTACGGCGCAGTGATGAAGCCTGTGGAAGGCACCATCCTGACCGTGGCGCGGGGCGTGGCGGACGGTGCGGCGAAGAAAGCCGACAACGTGGAAGCCGTGCTGGAAAACGCCCTCTTTGAAGGCCAGAAACTGCTCGACCAGACCCCCGATATGCTGCCCGCGCTCAAGCAGGCGGGCGTCATTGACTCGGGCGGTCAGGGCTACCTGTATGTCGTGCAGGGAATGCTGGCGGCGCTGCGGGGCGACGCGCTGCCCTCGGTGCCCGAAGTGACCCAGTACGCCCAGCAGCAGTTCGAGAACGAAGAATTCGGTTTTTGCACCGAGTTTTTGATGAGCGAGGCGACCAAGCCGATTGAAGAAATCCGCGAACTGGTCAGCCCGTTCGGGGATTCGCTGCTGGTCGTGGGCGCGGAGGGTTACGTCAAGGGCCACATCCACACCAACCAGCCCGACGAACTGCTCTCTACCGTGGGGCGCTACGGCAAGATGCTCAAGACTAAGGTCGAGGATATGTCCGAGCAGCATACCGAAATCCTGGGCATGGCAGGCGCGGCAGCAAAGGCCGAGGACGAAATCCCCTCATCCGGCCTGGTCGCGGTTGCCAACGGCTACGGGCTGGTCAAGCAGTTCCGCGCCCTGGGTGCCCGCATCGTCTCGGGTGGGCAAACCGCAAACCCCAGCGTGCAGGACATCGTGGACGCCGTTCGCTCGGTCAGCGCCGAAAAAGTCATCATCCTGCCCAACAACAAAAACGTGCTGATGGCGGCAGAAAAGGCGATGGAACTGATGGAAGGCCGCGCCGTCGTGATTCCCACCCGCACGCTGGGTCAAGGGTTGGGCGCGGCGCTGGCTTTCGCCCCTGACGCCGACGCCGACGAACTCAAGGACGCGATGACCGAGGGGGCGCAAGCTGTCACCACCTTTGAAATCACGCGGGCGAGCCGCACCACCAACATCACCACGAAGGACGGGCGCACCCTCGCCATTGCCGAAGGGGACGTAATTGGCCTGCAAGACGACGAACTGATGCAGGCGGGCGGCACCCCCGAGGACAGCGTGCTGGAGATGCTGGGCCGCGCCTATGCTGGGCAGGAGATCCTGACCATTTTCGGCGGGCCGACCAAGACCCCCGAAGACCTGGAAGCCCTGGGCGAACGCATCAGCGCCCAATTCCCCGACGTAGAGGTCGAAGCCCACGCGGGCGGCCCTGACCTGTACGATTATCTGGTGACGCTGGAATAACGGCGGAGAATTGAGGGCAGAGCGGGGGCCAGATGCTTAGGCGCTGGCCCCCGCTCTTGAGGATGGTCTGTAGCTTCTCGGCGCTTTTTCGCGGGCCAGTTCATGGGAGGTTGAGCATGAGTGAGTGGCAGCGTCTTGCAGAAGAGCACTGGACTTACCAGTTGAACCAGACGTTCACCCTGAGTTTGGAAGGCCTAGGGCTGTACCTTTCGCCCGTTTCCCCTGACAGTGTCGTGGACTACCGCTTTTCTCCGATGGAGCAGTGGCTTGAGCTGGGGTTTGAGTGGAACCTACATAGAGGGGACAGTCAACATCTCAACATGGAAGTGAACTTGCTCGGTACACTCGCCGCAGGTGATTGCATCTCCTTGCGTATAGGTGGGACGGAATGGGAAGTAGCCCCGTTTCCGCCCGAACTCCTTGAAGATTGACCAGGCAAAGAAGCGCCAGAACACGCACTAGGACGGCGTATTCTGGCGCTAGAGCTTTAGAGCTTACTTCAGCTTCTCGGTTATCCAGCCTGCCAGCTCGCTAATTTTCACGCGGTCTTGCTCCAGCGTGTCGCGGT
>NZ_JAUNHK010000023.1 GCF_030523985.1 Deinococcus sp. | reverse complement strand
CCGCAGTCTCGGTCACGGCCCGAATTGTACGCCCCGGCCCCGCGCCATTTTGTGCCGCTGAACGCCTATTCGGGACAGACTGACCAGTGCGGCTGGTGAATCGGAACAGAGCCGGAGGTCAAAACGGTTTGGCGGGCAGGTGCCAAAACACACCATCCGGAGCAAACTGGGGACAGATGACGCCCCCCATTTATCTTCTCAGCGGCAGTCCGGGCGCGGGTAAAAGCACGGTGGCCCATGCGCTCTTGCAGCACTTTGAATTCGGCCTGCATCTTCCGGTGGACGACCTACGTGAATGGGTCGTGTCAGGCATCGCTCACCCCAGCTTGCTGTCCAACCCAGAAACGGCGCGGCAATTTCGGCTCGCCCGCACTGCCGCTGCACAGACCGCCCGCCTCTACGCCGAAGCTGGCTTTGCCGTCGTGGTGGACGACGTGCTGTGGCCCGGCGACCTGAACCTCTTTTCGCCCCACTGGGAGGGCTTGACAGTGCGGCCCGTCCTGCTGGCCCCAGGGCGCGAGGTCGCCCAGCAGCGCAACGCCGCACGCACCAGCAAAGCCTTTGACCCTCAACTGCTCGTTCCACTCATTGACGCATTAGCCCCAGCACTTCGCCCAGACGAATTCCGGGCCGCTGGCTGGCAGGTCATCGACAACGCTCAGCAATCGCCCGAGCAGACTGTGGCCGCTGTCCTGGCTTTATCCTGACCCATGCCCGAACTGGTCAGACCTTCCGCGAAGTACAAGGGCAGCTTTCTGGACGCGGTGCGCGAGGCGCAGGCCACGGGCAGCGGCCTGGGCGACACGCTCAAGTGGAATCTGGACGACATCAGCGCCGATTTTGAAGGCTTGCTGCGCGACCTGAGCCGCTACGAACCCGGCAACGACCTGCCGGACGGCTTCGTTCACTCGGAATACCGCTGGCTGGTCGAGGGCGAGGAGTATCTGGGCCGCGTGTCTATCCGGTACACGCTGAACGACTCTCTGCGCGAGTTCGGTGGGCACATCGGCTATGAAATCCGCCCTTCGGCGCGGCGCAAGGGCTACGGCACGCTGATTTTGCGGCTGGCGTTGGAACGGGCGCGGGAAATCGGCATCGGGGACGTGCTGGTGAGTTGTGACGTGGACAACCTCGGCTCACGCGGGGTCATTGAGGCCAACGGGGGCGTGCTGGAAGGCGAATTCAAGGTGCCGCAGCACCAGGAAAAACCTATCCGGCGCTACTGGATAGCCGCGCCGGACAAATCCTGACTGAGTTTTCAACAAGCGCACTTCGCCCGCGTGCAGGCGGCAAGCGTCAGAGCTGGCAGCTCAGTTCGCGCTCGCCGTTCGGTGACAGGATGACGACCTTGAATTCACGTTCGCCGTTCTTGCCATCGCGTTTCCAGTACCACACGCGGTTGTCCTGAAAGCGAATCTGGTAGGTATCGCCGTCCTCGCGGGCGTCTTCGGCGAGGTCTTCTTTCCAGTCGTTGTAGATGGCGGTGCGCTTGGCCTTGAGCTGCGCCGCATTCAGGGGCTTGCTGTAGCGGTCGGTGTCGAGGTCGTAGTCACCCTGGCAGATCCGGCCCGTGTACTGGCGGGCCAGCGCACTCGCCTCGGAACGCACGGCGGCAGTCACGGTGTCGGCAGAAGCGGAAGAAACAGCGCCTAACACGAGCAGAGGCGCGGCAACCAGCACAGGAAATTTCATGGTGGCACTCTATGCAAAGGTGTTCGGCCCCGACCAGAGAGAGTTCCTAGACCCTGCCCTCACGCTCTGCGCCTACAATGCCTGCCGTGAGAATTGCTGTGCTGGCGGACATTCACGGAAACGCCGACGCGCTGCGGGCCGTGCTGCACGATGCCAGGGCGCAGGGAGCGGAACGGCTCATCGTCAACGGCGACGTGGTCAACCGGGGGCCGGACTCGGTGGAAGTGTTGCAGACGCTGCTGGAACGCGGCGACGTGACCTTCGTACTGGGCAACCACGACGACCTGCTGCGGCTGTGGCACACGCGCAGCGAAAAGCTGCCGCAAGGCTGGTACGCCGACCCCTTCTGGGGCGCGACGGCGTGGAGCACCGAACAACTGCACGCGGCGGGGCTGCTGGACGTGCCGCAAAGTTGGCCCCTGACCGAGCGGCTGGACGTGCCGGGGCTGCCGGGCGTCCTCATCGCGCACGGCACCCCCGAGGATTACCGCCGGGGCCTCAGCGAACGCACCGACCCGGCCCTGGTGCGCCGCCTGGCCCACGAACACGGCGCGGGGGTGCTGGTCGGCTCGCACATTCACCGTCAGGCCGACGCGGTGCTGGGCGGCGTGCGGGTGCTGAACACGGGCGCGGTAGGTTCTCCTGCTGACGGCGACCCCCGCGCCGGGTACCTGCTGCTGACGGCAACGCCGCAGGGCTGGGACGTGCAACTGCGCCGGGTGGACTATGACCGCAGCGGCGTACTGAGACGCTTCGAAACGAGTGGCCTGCTGGCAACGGGCCTCAGCGCCCAGATTTTCCATGAGGAACTGCTGACCGCCCGCAGCCTGTACACGCCCTACTGGGAATGGAGCGAAGGGCAGGGCGGAGTCAGGACGGCGGAGAGTTGGCAGAGGTTCAGGGGCGAGGGCTGAGGGAGGAGGGCAGATGGCGGATGGCTGAGAACTGATGGCTGATGGCAAGGGGCCGGAGAAGATGACCCTTCGCCCTTTCCTCTCAACCCTCCGCCTTCAGCAAACGCATCAGCAACAGCGGCACCCCGGTCCGCACGCCGACGACGGGCGCTGCACCGCGCACCAGCAACGTGACCACCAGCCCCGACTGCGGCACGAAGCCCAGGGCCGTGCGGGTGCCCCGCGCCGTGCCGTCGTGCCAGACCGCCCCGCCCGAGTGGAACCAGCCCGGCGCGACTCCGCTGCACAGGGGCGGCAGTCCTGCCGGAAACTGCATCTCCTGCCAGTGGGTGCCCAGTTCGCCGCGCAGGTAGGCCTCGCCAAAACGCAGCAGGTCAGCCGCCGTTCCGAACAGGCCGCCCGCTCCCGCGAGTTCGGCAAATCCGGTCACGTCCTGCCCGCCCAGCACGCCGTAGGGCCGAACCACTTCGCCCGCCGGAAGCAGGCCCACGCCCGGCAAGCCCAGCGGCAGGGTGACGTGCCTTCGCAGCGCCCGCTCGTAGCCTGCCGCTGACAGTTCCTCGCCCGCCGCGTACGCCAGCCCCAGCGCCAGCACCCCGGCCCCCAGGTTGGAGTACACGAAGCGCCCCGCCTGCCCCGGATTGGCCCAGCGCCGCGCACTCGCCAGCACGTCTGCCGCCGACATGCCGCCGTAGGGGTCGGAAAAACGGGTAAAGGTGGTCAGCGTCGCCCGCGCCGGATGAGGGGGCAGCCCCGCCGTGTGGGTCGCCAGCGCCAGCGGCGTCAGCGCACGCGGTAAGCGCCGCAGCGGGCCACCCAGGGCCGAGAGGGGCACGTGCCAGTCCAGCCTGCCCTCGCGCACCAGTGCCGAAGCCAGCGCCGCCGTAAACGGCTTGGTCACGCTTGCCAGCTCGAAGACGCCCCCTTGCGGCACGCCGCCCAGGGGCAGCACCTCCCACCGCCCCCCCCGCGACACGCCCAGCACGCCCCCGCGCCGGAAGGTCTGCCGGACGAGTGGCAAGACGGCCCGTGCCTCCGCGTCACTTAGGTTCAGAAGGGCGCGGAGGGTGGAGGGGAGAGGGGAAGGAGAAAAGAACATGGAGCTGTGGCCTCAGCTTAGGTCAAGCCATCTGCCATCTGCTCTCTGCCCTCCGCCGTTCTCGCCTCGCGCAGCATCTCGGAGAGGCGACTCAGCGCCCGGCTGTACTTCTTGGCGTAGCCGCCGTGCCGATAAATGTCGTCGAACAGCGCTTCCAGCGGCACACCCGTGAAGGCCGCGTGCAGGCCGAGGTCGTACACCTTGTCCACGAAATGGACGAAGCGCAGGGCCACGTTCTGGTCGGGCATCGGCCCCAGGCCCGTAACCGCCACCCCACTGACCTGCTCCAGCACGCGGGCAAAGCGGCTGGGGTGAATGCCCAGCAGGGCGCGGTTCAGTTGCTCGTGGGTGAGCAGGGCGGTGGTCTGCGGATTCTGGCGCGAGAGCCAGTCGCTCAACTCGGCGTCCGAGAGCGGCTGGGCGGGTTCGGTTCCCCGGTGGCGGTAGTCGGGGCCGTCCACCCCATGCGACTCGAAGCGGCCCGCGATGCCCTGAATCTGGCGGGCAAAATCCTCGGCATTGAAACGGCCCGCGCCCAGTGCGCCGGGTTCGGTGTTGGAAGTCGCCACCACGCTCACGCCGCCCAGCATCAGCCCGCCCAGAAAGGTGTTCGCCATGTGGGTGTTGCCGGGGTCGTCGAGTTCGAATTCGTCTATCAAGAGCAGTTTGTGGCTGCGGAAGGTTTCGATGGCCTGCGGCATCCCCAGGGCGCCAATCAGGTACATCAAGTCCTGAAACGACATGAACGCCACGTCCCCACCACCGCCCGCCGCGTGGTAGGTACTTGCCAGCAGGTGCGTCTTGCCCACGCCGAAGCCGCCGTCGAGGTACAGTCCGCGCCCTTCCGCTGTCTTGCGCTTGAAGGGCCAGAAGCCGCCGCCCCCCGACCTTTGCCCCGCCTGCGCCACGAAGCCTTCCAGCAACTCCCGCGCCCGCGCCTGACTGGGAAACTGCGGGTTGGGCTGGTAATTCTCGAAACGTACCCCCTGAAAGCGTGCGCCGGGCGTCAGGTGGGCAATCAGGTCAGCGGGCGAACTTTCGGGCGGGTGGGCGAAGGGGTCGGCGTAGGGTCGGGTCACGGGAGAGATTGTAAGGGGCAGTGAGCAGCGGGGGTGTTGTGAAGCTTGGCTCAGGGCGCTCCCGGCCCCCAACCGCTACCCTCTCCCCCATGCGCGTTTATATCGGCTGCGGCGGCTACACCAACGAGGACTGGACGGCTCCTGGCCTGATTTACGAGGGGGTCAAAAAGGACGCCTTCCTGGAAACCTACGCCGAATATTTCGACGCCGTGGAACTCAATTCGTCGTTTTACGCGATTCCCGGCCTCAAGGCGTTCGAGGGCATGGCCCGCAAATCGGGCGGGCGGGTGCGCTTCAGCGTCAAGCTGAACAAGGCATTCACCCACGAACGCGCCCCCACCGACGCCGACTTTGACCGGATGCTCCAAAGCCCCGAACCGCTGCGCGAGGCGGGCGTGATGGGGCCGTATCTGGCGCAGTTTCCTTACTCTTTTCACCGCACGCCTGCCAACCGCAAGTATCTGGCAGCGCTGACCGAACGCTTTGCCGGGCACGAACTGGCGGTGGAACTCCGGCACGCCAGCTGGGACAAGCCCGAAGTGCGGGGGGGCATGGGCGAGTTCGGCCTCATCTGGGTCAGCCCGGACTACCCACCCGTCGGTGGGATGCCCGAGCCGCAAGTGCATGTCACGGGCGACGTGGGCTACCTGCGGCTGCACGGGCGCAACCGGGAGACGTGGTGGGAAGGCCAGAGCGCCAGCGAGCGCCACGACTACCGCTACAACCGCGCCGAAATGGACGAATGGGCCGAGAAAATTGCAGCGGTGGCGGGAGAGCTGTCCGAACTGTACGTCTATTTCCAGAACACGACCAAGGGCCACGCCCTCCACAACATCCCCATGCTGCGCGAGGCGCTGAATGCGCGGGGCATACCCGTGCGGGCACCAGAGCCACAGGACGGGGGGCGTCTGCTGTAAGGAGCGGATGGCAGATGGCAAAAAGCAAAGACAGGCCGAAGCATCTCGCTCCGACCTGTCCTTTGAGCCTTGAGCTATTGGCTATCAGCCATCCCCTTACTGGCGGTCTTTGATGTCCACGTAGTGCGCGTCCGTCGCACCGCTATACACGGCGTCGGGGCGCAGCAGGCGGTTGTCACGGCTGTACTCGATGACGCTGGCGCACCAGCCGCTGATGCGGGCCAGGGCGAAGATGGGCGTGAAGTATTCCTTCTTGATACCCAGGTCGCTGTACACGGTGCCCGAGTAGAAGTCCACATTGGGGTAGATGCCCTTGGAGCCGATACGGTCCACGATGATCTTCTCGATGCTCTCGAGGATCTGGTAGTAGTCGCTCTTGCCTTCCTTGTTGGCGACCACTTCGGCGTAGTCGCGCAGCACGCGGGAGCGGGGGTCGAAGTACTTGTAGACGCGGTGGCCCACGCCCATGATCTTCTCTTTGTTGTCGAGCTTCTTGGTGATGTAGCCTTCGGCCTTGTCCACCGTGCCGATTTCGTCGAGCATGTCCATCACGGCTTCGTTGGCACCGCCGTGCAGCGGTCCCTTGAGCGCACCGATGGCGCTGACCATGCAGGAGTACATGTCGCTGAGGGTCGAGCTGGTGGCGATGGCGGTGAAGGTGCTGGCGTTCATGCCGTGGTCGGCGTGCAGCACGAGCGCGATGTCGAACAAGCGGGCCTGCTCGGGGGTCGGCTCCTTGCCGGTCAGCATGTAAAGGTAGTTGCCCGCGTGGGTCAGGTCGGCGCGGGGGGCGACGATGTCCTGGCCTTCCTGAGCGCGGTTGATGGCGGCGATGATGGTCGCGAACTGGGCAATCAGGCGGGTGCTGATGGCACGCCGGGCTTCGGGAGTGACTTCTTCGGCCTGGGGGTCGAGCAGACCTAGGTAGGAAACCGCCGTACGCAGCGCCTGCATGGGGTGAACACCCTTAGGCATGTCGCGGATGATCTGCACGAGCTGCTCGGGAATGGCGCGGTTGGCCTTGAGGTCGGCGTCGAACTTGGCGAGTTCTTCGGCGGTGGGCAGTTCGCCGTCAAGCAGCGCGAGGCTGAGTTCCTCGAAGGTGCTCTTTTCGGCCCATTCCTGAATCGGAATGCCCAGGTGGGTCAGGATGCCTTCGGCACCATTGATGAACGTCAGCTTGCTCTCGGTAAAGAGAACGCCTTCAAGCCCTTTGGCAATATTCGACATGGTAAGCGCAGGATAACATCTGGCCCGCTGCGCTGCGTCCGGGGCTGTTTACTCACCGTTCCCGCTGCGGTGACAAGGCCTGCGCATCTGCTTTAATGCCACGCGATGACTGCTCCTGCTCCCCATGTCACCCTGGCGCTCGACACCGCGACCCCGTTTCTGACGCTGGCGCTGGCGTGGCCCGGCGGCGAACTGGAAGCCGTGCAGGAGGTCGGGCGGGCGAGTGCCGAGCGACTGGCCGACGAAACCCGCGCCCTGTTCCGCCGGGCGGGGCTGCCCTTTCATGCCGACACCATCGTGATCGGCACCGGCCCTGGCTCGTATACCGGGGTGCGGGTGGGGGCCAGCTACGCGCTGGGGCTGGGGCGGGTCTGGGCGGCGCAGGTGCGCGGCGTCTCCACCCTGGAAAGTCTGGTGAGCGGTGAGGGGCCGCAAGCGGTGAGCCTGGACGCCCGCAAAGGCAACGTGTACAGCGCTGTTTACGAGGTCAGTGGCGGCACGGTGACGGACATACTGCATCCTGTCGCCCGGCGCAATCTCGAAGAGTTCGAGGCCGGACTAGGCGGGCTGCCCCACCACCGCGACCCGCACCCCAGCGGCCTCGCACTGCTACGGGCCGGACTGGCGCACGGGGAGACGCGGTGGGCGCTGGCCTATCTGTAAGGCAAATTTCGTCAAAGGGCAAGGCGGCTAAAAACACCGTCCTTCCCACCCTCCACACTCAACCCTCCACAAAAAATCCCGCCTGCCCCTGGGGAGCAAGCGGGAGGATGAGCGGCACAGGCCGCTGCGGGGGCTTATTCGCCCTGGGTTTCGGGAGCGACGGCTTCGGGGGCGACTTCGGCGGGCGCGGCGGCGGCTTCGGCAGCGCTGGCCTTGTCCTGCTGGGCGCGGGCGGCGTCCTTCATCACGCGGCTGCGGTCAGACTTGATGCGGGCCGCCTTACCACGCAGGTCGCGCAGGTAGTACAGCTTGGCACGGCGCACCTTGCCGCGCTCGAGCACCGTCACCTTGTTGACCAGGGGGCTGGCGAAGGGGAACACGCGCTCGACGCCTTCACCGAAGGAAATCTTGCGGACGGTGAAGCTCTTGCGGCTGCCCGAGCCGTTGATGGCGATGACGACGCCTTCAAAGGCCTGGTTGCGGGTACGGTTGCCTTCGCGCACCTTGGTGTCCACGCGCACGGTGTCGCCGGGGCGGAAGTCGGGAAGCTGGCGGGTGTGGTCTTTCTCGATGCCCCGCAGCAATTCGCCGCGGTTGATCTTGATATGGGTCTGCATACTGTCGCTCCTTCGGGTAGCGGACCGCCTCTCACTCCCACGTTCTGCGGGCGGAAACGTTCTTACTCCTTTACAGGCTCGCCTGAGGCGAACCGGGCCGGAAAAGTATAGGCCATTTCCCTCCGCTCAAGCAAGCGTCAAAAGGTGCGAGCAGTGCGGGGGCGCAGGGCACGCCAGAACGCCTTGACTCGGTCCATCGCCTCGTAAAACTGCGACAGGTCGAGCGCCTTGACCACGTAGTCGCTCGCGCCATGTTCATAGGACTGGCGGCGGTCGCGTTCCTCGCCGCTGGTGGTCAGCACCACCACGGGCACGTCGCGGGTCTGCTCCTGGGCACGCAGGGCGTCGAGCACTTCCAGGCCGTTCATGTGGGGCATGTTCAGGTCGAGCAGAATCAGGTCGGGCGTCTTTTCCGGATGGCTGGCGAGATAGTCGAGCGCCTCGCGCCCGCTCGTCACCACCTTGACGTCCTGGTCGGGTTCGTCGCCCAGAGCGGCCAGCGTCAGTTCTATGTCGTGTGGATTGTCGTCAATCAGTAGCAGTGAATGGCAGTTCATAGAACGCGCTCCTTGCCTCGCTCAGTTCGCCTTACCGACCATACCCTTTGCCTTAAAAAAGTATCAAGGTTTCGTCAACAATCTATCAAGTGTCAGATGAGAAAGGGGGCGGATGCGGCCCAGGCATCTGCACAACGTCGGGGCCACCACACGCCGCCGGGTATGCTGCCAAGCGTGCTTGCCAAACGCATTATTCCCTGCCTGGATGTCCAGAACGGCCGTGTGGTCAAAAACGTGCGGTTTTTCGAGAACCACCGGGACGCGGGCGACCCCCTGACGCTGGCGCAGGCTTACGAGGCGCAGCAAGCCGACGAACTGGTCTTTTACGACATCACCGCCACCCATGAGGGCCGTTCACTGATGCTGGACGTGGCGGCCCGCGTGGCCGAGCAGGTGATGATGCCGCTGACCGTCGGCGGCGGGGTCAACCAACTTTCCGACTTCAGGCAATTGCTGCTGGCTGGGGCCGACAAAATCAGTGTCAACAGCGGCGCGGTGCGGCGGCCCGAACTGATTCGGGAAGCCAGCGACCACCACGGAGCGCAGTGCGTGATGCTGAGCATAGACGCCAAACGCCGCCCCAACGGGCAGGGCTGGACAGTGCATGTCGGCGGGGGCCGCGTGGACACGGGCCTCGACCTGCTGGCCTGGGCGCGGCAGGGCCAGGAACTCGGCGCGGGCGAACTGTGCCTGAACGTGATGGACGCCGACGGCACCCGCGCCGGCTTCGACCTGGAGGCCACCCGCGCCGTGGCCCGAGAGGTGGACATTCCGGTCATCGCTTCCGGGGGCGCAGGAAAGCTGTCAGACTTTCGCGACGTGCTGACCGCAGGCGAGGCCGACGCCGCTCTGGCGGCCAGCGTCTTTCACTTTGGCGACCTGACCGTGCCGCAGGTCAAGGCGTATCTGGCGCAGCAGGGCGTTGCGGTGCGCCCGCAGTGGCACGCGCCGCAGACATTCCACCCCCAGGAGACCGACCATGCTTGACCTTTCCCCCCTGCGCTTCGGGCCAGACGGCCTGATTCCCGTCGTGACGCAAGACGCCCAGAGCGGAGCCGTGCTGACGCAGGCCTATGCCGACCGCGCCGCCGTGGAGCGCACCCTGACCACCCGTGAAGCGACCTACTACAGTCGCTCGCGTCAGGAACAGTGGGTCAAGGGCCAGACCAGCGGGCACACCCAGCGCGTGCTGGAAGTCGTGACCGACTGCGACGGCGACAGCCTGCTTTACCGCGTGGAGCAGACCGGCCCGGCTTGCCACACCGGGGAAACCTCCTGTTTTCACCGCCCGCTGCTGACCAATCCCGAAACGGAAATCTCGCTGGACGGCACGCTAGAACGGGTCTACCGCACCATCACCGAGCGGCTGACCACCTTGCCCGAAGGCAGCTACGTGGCGCGACTGCACGCCGGAGGCATTGACCGGGTGCTGAAAAAAATCAGCGAGGAAGCGGGCGAAGTGCTGCTGGCAGCCAAAAACGCCGACCGCGCCGAGCTGTCTACCGAAGTGGCCGACCTGATGTTTCACACCCTGTTTGCGATGGCGGAAATCGGCGTGACCCCCGCCGACGTGGCCGCCGTGCTGAGGGAGCGCGAGGGCAAAAGCGGGCTGAAGGGGCCGAAGGAAGTGGGCTGAGGGGACGTGCCGATGAGTACTGACCCGCGCCTGACCCACCTGCTCGCCGCTGAGCCGTACTGGATAGCCCGCGCCATGCAGGAGCAGGGGAGCCGCTTTTTCCGGGCGCTGGGGCAGGCGCTCGAAGCGGCAGACGCCCAGAACCGCCGCCTGATCTACGCGACCTGGACGGCAGAGTGTTGGGACTTTTACGAGCGCGGTGAACGTTTGCGGCAGGTCGAAGAGGGCTAACCCGCCCCACCCGCCACGAACCAACTTGGTAGACCCGCCTACAGACAGTCAGGCAATTCGTGAGCCTATACTCACTTATGGCCCGTCCCCGTACCATTCCCGATGAAAGGTTGCTGGAAGCGGCCCGCGAAGTGTTTCTGGAACAGGGATTTTCGGCCACCACTGCCGCCATCGCGCGGCGGGCGGAGGTGTCGGAAGGCACGCTGTTCAAGCGGTTTGCGACCAAGGAAGACCTGTTCGAGGCGGCGATGGGCCTGGACGAGTACGCCCGCTGGCGCGAAGACCTGCTGGCCCAGGTCGGACAAGGCGAGGTAAGGCGCAATCTGGAACGGGCGGCCCTGGCGCACATCGACGAGGCGAGGCGCATTTTGCCGCACCTGACCGCCGTTTTTGCGCGGGGATGCAGTCCCGAACACAACCCGCTGCTGGAACGGCTGGACAACCCGCTGCGCCAGGACACCGACGCCCTGGCCCGCTACCTGCGCGAAGAAACCGCGCTGGGCCGTGTTCGCCCCCACGACACCGAGGTCGTGGCGCTGTGCATCGTGGGGGCCATCGGGCAGTTCATTCACCGCGAATACCTCTTTGCGCCGGGGCCACCAGGCGGGGCGATGGACAGCGGGCGCTTCGTGCGCGGGCTACTCGACCTGCTGTGGCCTGGGCTGAAGCCCTAGACTCTGACCGAGCGGTCAAATAATGAGTCCGTACTCCCTTTCTCTTCCCCACTTTCCTGCCCCACTTTTCTGCCGAGGTTGCCTTGAGACACCGTTTTCTGCTTTTTTCGCTGCCGCTGCTGCTGGGTCTGGCCCCGGCGCAGAGTAGTCCGCCTGCGCCCCTGCCTGTACCCGCACAAGCTCAGCCCGCGCCTGCCCTGACGCTGCCCGCACTGCTGCAAAGCCTCCGCACGTCGCCGGGGTGGAGGGGAGCCGACCTGACCTACCGCGCCGCCGAGCTGGGGCTGGCAAGTGCCCGTGCCCGCGCCGGACTCACCGTGCAAGCCGGGGCGAGTGCGGCTCTCAGCAAATTTCCCTGGGACACGGGTGACTGGACGCTCTCGCCTGCCGTGAACGCCAGTTTTGCCCTGCCCGTCCTGCCCTGGTCGCCGCAGCGGGAAGCGGTGCAGAGCGCCGAACGTACCCTGCGGGCTGCCGCCATCGAACTGCGTTCCTCGCGGGCGGGGCTGACCGTGCAGGCGGCGCAGGCGTATGCGGGTGCCCGCAGCGCCGCCGCTGCCGCTGGACTGGCCGCCGCGCAACTGGCCCTCGCCGAAAGTCTGCTCAAGGTCGCGCAGCAACAGCGTGGGGACAACCTGATTCCGCAAACCGCGCTGCTGGAACGGCAGGCCAGCGTCGAGCAGGCCCGCGCCGGAGTCGCACAAGCGGGCCGGGGGCTGACCCTCGCCGCCGCGCAACTCTCGCGCCTGACCGGGCAAAGCGTGACGCTGTCGGGCAACCTCGCCGACTATGCCCCCGTCAGCACCCTGGTTCCGGCGGGGCTGCTGCAAGAGCCGCTGGACGCCCTCATCGCCCGCGCCCTGACCCAGCGCCCTGAAATTGCCCGCGCCCAGGCAGGTCTGGCCGATGCCCAGGCCGCCCTGACCCGTGCCGAGCGTGACCAGCGGTTGCCGGACATCACCGCGTCGGTGCAGGCGGGGCAGTTGGGCAGCACGGGCGGCGGCGGGCGCACGGTGGGCGGCAGTTTCGGCCTCAAGTCCGGCACGGTGTCGGGGCAGGTCAGCTTTCCGCTCAAGGAACCGACCACCCGCGGCGTGACCGCGCCGGGGCCGGACGGCAAGCCCGTCACCACCGAAACGGCGCTGCCAAGTGGCGTGGCGCTCAACCTCAGCGGCACCTTCACCCTGCTGGGCAGCGGACGCTCACAGGCCACCGCCCAGGCCCAGGCGGCCACCGAGCAGGCGGCCCTCGCGGTGCAAAGTGCGCGGCAGGGCGTGGAACTGGAAGTGCGCTCGCGCTTTGCCGACCTGGAAAACGCCCGCGACAGCCTCACCGCCGCCCAGACCACACTGACCCGCGCCCAGCAGACCGTGCAGGACGCCCGCGCCCGGCTGGACGCTGGACTCGGCACTTCCCTCGAAGTCGCGCAAGCCGAACTCGCACTGACCCAGGCCCGCAACTCCCTCGACAGTCTGGAGGCCCAGGTCGCGCTCGCTGCCCTGGGTCTGGCCCAGGCGACGGGCGACCTCGACCCCCTCCTGCTCACCCAACCTCTGCTCACCCCACTCGGAGAACGCCCATGAAAAAAATTGCCTCTGCCCTGCTGCTTACCCTCGCCCTCTCCCCTGCCGCCAGCGCCCAGACGCGGCTGACCCTCGCCAGCGCCGTCAATCAGGCGCTTCAGAGCGGCCCCGACGTGACCAGCGCCCGCGCCAACCTGCAAAAAGCCCAGGCCAACCTGCGGGCGGTGCGGGCCGACCCCACCTCCATCGTCACCACGCTGACCCAGGCCGAGCAGGACGCCGCCGCGCAACTCGCCAGCTTGCAGGGCAGCAAATTGAACGTGGCCCAGACGGTCATCGGGCAGTACGTCGCGGCGTATGAAGCCCAGGGCCGCATCAACCTCAACCGCGCCCAGGTCGCGCTGGACGAACGCAACCTGCAAATCGCCCGCGCCCGCCTCGCCGCCCGCGTCGCCACGCAACTCGACGTGAACCGCGCCCAGACCAGCCTGAACAGCAACCGTCAGGAACTCGCCGACGCGCAGGCGCAACTGCCCGTGCTGGAAGCGCAACTGGCGCGCACGCTGGGCCTGAGTGCCGGAACGAATCTGGTGCTGGCGGCCCCGCCCACACCGCCCAAGCTGAGTGTCAGCCTCGCCACCCTGCAAAGCGGGCTGGACAAGCGGCTGCCTGCGCTGGTGCAGGCGGCGAACGGCGCGGCCCTGGCACAGCTTCAGGTCAAGCTGTCGAACAACGACTACACCCCTGCCCGCACGTTGCAAGACGCCCAGATTGCCCTCGCCAACGCCCAGCGCAGCCTGAACGACGCGGTGCGCGCCAGCAGCACGCGGGTCAGCGACGCCTACCGCGCCGTGCAAAATGCCCAGCAGCAGGTCAACATCGCTGGGCAGCAGGCCACCAACGCCCAGACCGCGCTGGCCCAGGCCCAGGCCCGCCTGAAGGCCGGAACCGCCGCCGCTGTCGAAGTGCAGCAAGCGCAGGTGCAGGCGCAGCAGGCCGCGCTGGGTGTGCAGCAGGCACAGGACGGACTGTGGCAGGCCCTCGCCGCGCTGGGAGCCGCCAGCAGCGTGGACGTGACGGGGCTGGTGAAGTAAGGCGTGAGACCACAGAAGGCCGCTCCCGTCGCGGGCCTACTGCTGAGCGCCCTCCTGCTCGCCAGTTGCTCGCCCAAGACCGCCACCAAAACCAACGACCTCGACGCCGCGCCGCCCAAGACCACCACCCTCAGCGTCAAGACCGTGACCGCCAAGTCCGGCACCCTCACCGTGCAGCGCAGCGCCAGCGCCACCATCGAGGCCGAGCGCGACAGCCGGGTGGCGACCCAGTCCTCCGGCACGGTGCAGAGCATTCCCGTCAGCCAGGGACAGGCCGTGGCGAAGGGCGAGGTGCTCGTCAAGCTGGACGACACCGGGCAGCAGCAGGCGCTGGAAAATGCCCAGTTGCAACTGCGCCAGGCCGAGGTCAGCCTCTCGCAGACGCAGCAAAGCACGACCCAGGCGACGGGGGCGCTGGAGGCCAGCGTCACTTCGGCGCAGGCGGCCCTGGCCCAGGCCCAGCAAAACGCCGCCAGTGCCGAGAACCTCTATGATCTGGGCGGCATCAGCTTGGCTGACCTGCAAGCCGCCCGCTCGCAACTGGCCCAGGCGCAGTCGCAATTGGCACAGGCCAAGAACGCGCTGGAGCAGAACGGACGCAGTGCCCAGAACTCGGTGCCGCTCTCGCAAGTGCAACTGCAAAGCGCCCAGGCCGCCGTGCGTCAGGCCGAGGAGAACCTGCGCCGAACCGCCGTGCGCGCACCCTTTGCCGGAACCGTCGCCGAAGTCCTGACCGAAGTGGGCGAGTTCGCCGCACAGGGCACGGCAGTCGTGCGCCTCGTTGACCCGACCTCGCTCCGCGCCCGCGTGAGCGTGCCCACCGCCGACGCCACCACACTCACCGAGGGCGTCAAGTTCAACCTGACCTATGGCGGCAAAAGCTATGTCGCCACCGTGGTAGACAGCACCGGCATCGCCGGACAGAACCGCTTGGTGCCGATTACTGCGACCATAGACGGCGGTCAGGATTTGCCCGTCGGGGCCAACGCCCGCGCCAGCTACCGCGCCAAACTGGGCGACGGCGTGCTGATTCCTTCGGCGGCGCTGCAAGTCGAGGGCGGCGAAAGTGCCGTCTACACCGCCGAGTCAGGCCGGGCGCAGCGGCAGGTCGTGGACGTGGTGGCCGAAAGTGGCAACCAGCTCGCCGTGTCGGGCCTTCAGGACGGAGACGCGGTCATCAGCCCGCTGCCCGCCGGAGTGCAGGACGGGGCGAAGGTGGTGGTGAAGTGAGGGGGGGAGAAGGCCGCTGGCCGCTGGCCGATGGCGAATGGCTTTTTGCCCTCTACTCTCCACCCTCCACCTCTGACGCTCCGCAGGAGCAGCCATGAGTACCCACCTCGACGAAGCCGAATTCAAGTCCGGCGGCACGCTGCCCGACGGCACGCCCGAACCCGCCGTTCACCCGCTGGTGCGCTTCAGCGTCAAGAATTACGTCTTTTCCATCGGCATTTTCGTGATGGTCGTGCTGCTGGGGCTGGTGTCCACCTTCCGGCTGGGCGTGGAACTGCTGCCCAATTTCGAGGTTCCGGTGCTGGCGGTCAGCACGACCTACCCCGGCGCCAACCCCGACCAAGTTGACCGTGAGGTGAGCCGCAAGGTTGAGGACGCCATCAGCACATTGGCGGGCGTCACCGACATCAACACCACGTCGGTCAGCAACCAGTCGGCGGTGGTGATTACCTTCAGCGACTCCACCGACATCGACTCGGCGGCCAACTCGGTGTCGCAGGCGGTGGCGGCCATTCGCGGCACGCTACCAGGCGGCGCCGAGGCCCCGGTGGTGCAGAAATTCGACCCCAACGCCCAGCCGATTCTGACGCTGGCGCTGCTCGGCGGCTCGGCGCGGCCCAGCGAGGTGACGACCTTTGCCGAAGACACCCTGGTGCCCCGGCTGCAGCGGGTGGAGGGCGTAGCGGACGTGAACGTGAGCGGTGGCCCGGAACGGCAGGTGCAGGTGCTGCTCGACCCAGCCCGCTTGCAGGGGTTCGACCTGTCGCCCGCCCGTGTCAGCGGAGCCATCAGCGCTTCGGCCCTCGACCTGCCTGCCGGAACCCTCGACCAGAGCGGGGCCACCACCAGCTACAGCACCCGCAACACCCCCCGCAGCGCCGCCGACGTGAGCCGCATCGTGGTTGACCCGGCGACGGGCCTGCGCGTGGGCGACGTGGCGACGGTGCGCGATGCCAGTGCCAACGCCAACAGCTACGCCCGCGTCAACGGTCAAAGCGCCGTGCTGCTCAATGTCCGCAAGGCCAGCGGCAGCAACTCGGTGGCCGTCACCGACAACGTGCGGGCCGCGATGCAGACCCAGCCGCTTCCGGCGGGGTACAAGCTCACGCTCGCCAGCGACACGACGACGACCACCCGCGCCACCGTCAAGGACACCTTCAAGGAATTCCTGCTGGCGGTGCTGGCGGTGGGCCTCATCTGCCTGCTGTTCCTGGGACGGCTGAATACCGTTTTCGCGGTCATTCTCGCCATTCCTATTTCCATCAGTGCCGCGCCGCTGCTCTTTGGCGTGCTCGGCTTCACCTTCAACATCATTTCGCTGCTCGCCATCATCGTGGCGATTGGCATCGTGGTGGACGACTCGATTGTGGTCGCTGAAAACGTGCAGCGCTACCGCGACCTGGGCTACTCACCGCTCAGAAGCGTGCTGCTCGGCGGTTCGGAAGTCTTTTCCGCCGTTACTGCCGCCAGTTTTGCGCTGCTGGCGGTGCTGCTGCCGCTCAGCTTCATGCCTGGCATCCTGGGGCAGTTCTTCAGCCAGTTCGGGCTGGGCATCGCCGCCGCCATCGTCCTGAGTTGGCTGGAAAGTCTGCTGTTCCTGACGGTGCGGATGGCGTACACCAACGAGCCGCAGCGCGTCACCTGGGCCAGCCTGCCCGCGCTGCTGCGTTCGCTGCCGCAAGTGTGGCAGAGCACCCTGCGCGGCGTGCGGACGTTCTGGGGACTGGTCGGACTGGCGCTGGCGGGAGCGGCGGCCTACTTCGGCCTGAAGGGTGCGGGACTGCCTCCCATCGCGGCGGGTCTGCTGTGCATCGTCCTCGCGCCTGTGCTGCTGACCGCCGTGCGCTACGTGATTGCGGTGCTGTACGCCACCCTCGAAGCCCTGACCGACACGCTGCACGGGCTGACCCTGGGCGGCGTGAACCGGGCGGCGCGGGCCTATGCCCGTTCGCTGGCCTCGGCCCTGCGGCGGCCCGGCGTGGTCATGCTGGTCGCGGGCCTGTTCCTGCTGAGTGCGCCGCTGGCGCTGCGTGGCGTGGGCTTTGCGTTCACCCCCAAGAGCGACAGCGGCATCATGACGGTGGGCCTGACCCTGCCTGTCGGCACGCCGCTCTCCGTCACCGACGACCTGACCCGCCAGATAGAAGACAAACTGCTGGCGCAGCCCGAAATCAAGCTGGTGCAAACGGCTTCGGGCAGCGGCGGGCAACTCGGCGGCGCGAACGCCAACACCTCCGACCTGACGCTGACGCTGATTCCCCGCGAAGAGCGCCCTGGCATAGATGACCTGACCGAGCGCTACCGCCGCCAGTTGCAGCCGCTGGTGGCCCAGTTCCCCGGCACCGAACTGGTGGTCGGCAGCCAGCAGACTGGCCCCGGCGGAAGCGCCGACATCTCGCTGGCCCTTACCGCGCCCAACCAGACGCTGCTGGAGGAACGCAACCGCGCCGTCATGCGCCTGCTGACGCAGGACTCCAACCTCCGCTCGGTCAAGAGCAGCCTGTCCGAAACCCGCCAGGAACGCACCTTCGTGCCCGACCCGCTGCGGCTGAGCGGCACCGGCCTGAGCGTGAGCGACGTGGCGCAGGCCCTGCGTACCTACAACGACGGCACGGTGGCGGGGCAGGTGCGCGACGGTGACCGCAGCGTGGACATCGTGGTGCGGCTCGACCCCTCGCTGGTGTCGGGCGAGCAGAGCCTGCTCTCGCAAACGCTGTACGCCCCGGCGCTGAGTGCCAACGTGCCTCTCTCCAGCCTGGGCCGCTTCGAGGTCGCGCAGGCTCCGGCGACCTTGCGGCGCTTCAACAAGGCGTACACCGCCACCCTCGACATCAATCTGGTGGCAGGCGGCCCCAATCCCTTTGCGTACCAGAAGACCATCGAGGAACGTCTGACGAAAGCGGGCGTGCTGGAAAATGGCGTCACGCTCGGCAATGCCAACTCCTTCGGCAGCGCGGGCCTGACGGGTGACCTGATCTTCTACGGCCCCATCCTGATGCTCGCCGCCGTGCTGCTCACTTACCTCGTGCTGGGCAGCCAGTTCAACTCCTTCCGCTACCCCATCTACCTGCTGCTGCCCATTCCACTGGCGATTGTGGGGGCGCTGTGGACGCTGAATTTCTTCGGGGTCAACCTGGACGTGATTACGGTGCTGGGCATGGTGATTTTGCTGGGCCTGTCCACCAAGAACTCGATTCTGTACCTCGAATTCGTGACCGAACGCGCCCGCACCCTGCCGCTGCGCGAAGCCCTCCTCGAAGCCGCCGAACTGCGCTTCCGGCCCATCCTGATGACCACGCTGACCGTGCTGGTCATCTCGATTCCGCTGATTCTGGGCCAGGGCGAGGGCGCCGAATTCCGCCGGGGTCTGGGCATCGTGATTCTGGGCGGCGTGATTACCAGCACCCTGCTGACCTTCTACGTGGTGCCGAGCGTGTTCTGGCACTTCGAGAAGAAGCGAATGGCACGTCCCGCACTGGTGACAGGAACGGGTCAAGTCGCCTAGAGCATTTGACAGAAAAAAGTTGGTCTGGACGCCCCCCCTCCCGTTGCTTCGCAACGCCCTCCCCCGCAAGGGTGGAGGGTCGAGAGAAGAAAAAGTTCCCCTTCCACGATTCGGGAGGGGAACTTCTTTTGCCATCCGCCATCTGCCTTCAGCCCCGTCCTGCCCTTTGCACTCCACCCTGTATATGCATAGAATATTCAGAATGCTTGGCAAGGAAATCGGCAAGGAACAAAGACAAAAAAGAATTCAGGACATCATTTTGCGCGAGAGTGTTTCGACCCAGGCCGAACTCGTCAAGCTGTTGGCAAAAGAAGGAGTACAAGTCACGCAGGCCACCGTGAGCCGCGACATCAACGAATTGCGGCTGGTACGCGTGCCTATCGGCAAGGGCCGCCACCGCTACGCCCTGGCGCAGTACGGGGGCGACTCGGACATCGAGGAGCAGCTTTCGCGCCTGTTCCAGAGCTTCGTGCAGGACGTGGACCGGGGCGAAAATATTCTGGTCATCCGCACCGCCGACGGGCACGCTTCGGGCGTGGCGCTGCTGCTCGACCGCTGGAAACGCGACGACATCGTGGGGACGCTGGCAGGCGAGGACACCATTCTGGTCATTGCCCGCACCACCCAGGAAGGCGAAAGCCTGATGGAAGAGTTCAATTCGCTGATGCTGGGGTAGAGGCTAGAGGCGGATGGCAAAGGAAATCCCCTTCCGAGTCCTGGAAGGGGATTTCTTTCAGTGCCTTGACTTGCGTTCACTCTTCGCGCAGCACGTAGCCCACGCCGCGCACGGTGTGAATCAGGCGGCGTTCTCCACCTTCTTCCAGCTTGCGGCGCAGGTAGCCGATGTACACGTCCACCACGTTGCTGCCGCCCGTGTACTCGGGCCAGACCTTTTCCTCGATTTCAAAGCGTGAAAAGACCTTGCCGGGGTTGCGGGCCAGCAGTTCGAGCAGTTCGAATTCCTTGGCCGACAGTTCGACGCGGCGGCCTCCCCGGAAAATCTCGCGCCCGTCGAGGTTCATGACCAGGTCAGCCACGCGCACTTCGCCCGTGACGGCGGGGTTGACGCGGCGCAGGTGGGCGCGGACGCGGGCCAGCAGTTCTTCGATGGAAAAGGGCTTGATGAGATAATCGTCGGCCCCCGAATCCAGGCCCTCCACCTTGTCCTGAATGCCGTCTTTGGCGGTCAGGATGATGATGGGGGTGTTGCTGGTCTTGCGAATGCGGCGGGCGACTTCGAGGCCGTCGAGGACGGGCAGCATCAGGTCGAGGATGACCAGATCGGGGTTGACTTCGCGGAATTTCGACAAGCCAGTGACGCCGTCAAAGGCGACTTCGGTGGCGTAGCCCTCGGCAGCGAGTTCTAGCTCTATAAAGCGGGCGATATCTTTCTCGTCTTCAATGACGAGGACGAGCGGCTTGCGTTCCATACCCGCAGTGTAATGAGCGTTCTCATGAGAAGACGACGGACGGCACTTAATGTTTATTCATCACAAACAGCCTGTCGTTTGCGTCTCACCGCTAAACTGCCCGGCGTGACCCCCGGTGTGACTTCCTCCGCGCCCGCCCAGGACACGCCGCCCCGGCCCCGGCGGCCCTGGTCGCCCTCGCTGCAACTGCGCCTGACCCTGCTGTACGCGACCCTGCTGGCGATTTTGCTGACCTCGGTCTACGGCGCGGCGCTGGTGCTGATGCGCAGCAGCCTGACCAAGGGACTGGACGAATCGCTGTGGGCCTCGCACGGCCTGTTTACCGAACTGGTGGGCCAACTCGCCCTCGACTCGCCCGCCACCGACCTGGAGCGTGATGAGGAAGGCGTACTGCCGCGTGCGCGCACCATCTTTTCCAACGATGTCATTCAGATTGAAAAGCTGCCTTTCGTAGAGCAGCCCGCCCTGACAGCGGCTATTGCCCAGAGCAAGTCCCCTGCCGAGCAAAAGCGCGAACTGTCCGTCGTGCGCGCGCAGCAGAACATGTACCGCTATCCGGTCACGGGCCTGAACAGTGCCACGCCGCTGACCCTCACCGACGAGGAACTGCTGGCCCTGATCGAGTCGCCCGAGAGCCGCATCGTCATTCACCGTAATATTCGTGAGGTGTACAGCGACAACCTGCTGCCGCACCGGATTCTGGTCACGCTGGGGCCGGTGCAGTACGCGCCCAAGCCGCTGGCCTCGCTGGGGGGCGGGCAGGTCACGCTGGAACTGTTGCCGCCCCCGGTGCTGTCCATCACTTACGTCGGGCGCAGCATGGCGGGCATCGAGGACACGCTGCGTCGCCTGCGGAGCACCTTCGCCACCGTCATGCTGATCGGGGCGCTGCTGGCGGGCGGCCTAGCCCACGGGCTGGCGGGCCGGGCGCTGCGGCCCCTGCGACAGGTGCGGCAGGCGGCAGAAGGCATCGGCGGTCAGACCCTCACCGAGCGCGTGCCCGAGCCGGACACGGGCGACGAGGTGCAGGCGCTGGCCCGCTCGCTCAACGCCATGCTGGGCCGCCTGGAAGCGAGTTTCGAGGCGCAGCGCCGCTTTACCAGTGACGCCAGCCACGAACTGAGAACCCCCGTCACCGCCATCAGCGGGCACGCCAGTTACCTGCTGCGCCGCACCAACCCCGGCGGGCAGGAGCGCGAGAGCCTCAACATCATCCGCTCCGAGTCCGAGCGCCTGACCAACCTGATCACCAGCCTGCTGCAACTCGCCCGCTCCGACAGTGGGGCGCTGGCCCTGAACCTCGCGCCGATTTTCTCGCGGCTGTTTCTGGATGAAGTGGCCCGCGAACTCGCGCCGCTGGCGAGCGGTCAGGACTCGGAACTGCGGGTGAGTGGTCCCGATATTCCCTTCGAGGGCGATCCGGACAGATTGAAACAAGTGGTCATCAACCTGATCGGCAACGCGCTCAAGGCCGGGGCCAAAACCGTGACCCTGGAAAGCAGCGCCCAGGAAGACGGGCGCGAGGTGCGCCTGAGCGTGCGCGACGACGGCCCCGGCATCCCGCCCGAGCATCTGGCGAAACTGTTCGACCGCTTCTACCGCGTCGAAGACAGCCGCAGCCGCGACCAGGGCGGCGCGGGCCTGGGCCTGAGCATCGCCAAAGGCATCGTGGACGCCCACAGCGGGCGCATCTGGCTGGAAAGCGAAGTCGGGCGCGGTACGGTGGCCCACGTTCAGCTTCCGGTGGGCGACGTGCCGCTGCTGGACGAGGAGGACGTGCCGTAAGTCGCAGAGGGCTGAGAGCAGAGGGCTGATGGCTGGCTTGAGCTTTGGCCTGGGCTGGCTATCGGCCATCAGCTATCAGCCCTTCGCCATCTGCCTTGCCCCTCTCTGCACGTTCAGCCACCTTCCCCGCCGCGCCCCCGCCCTAGACTCAGGGGGTGCGCCGCTTTTCCCTCGCTTTTCCCCTGCTGCTGCTCCTGGCGCTGACGGCTTACCTGATTCCTCCCGGCACAGGAGAGCAGGCCGGAACCACGCCGCCCTCCGTCTCGACCCAGTTGCCCGACGCGCTGCCCGCCCAGACCCGCGAACTGTTCAACGCTCTGCGCCCGGCGGTGGTGCGAGTGGACAGCCTCGATACGCGCACCCGCACGGGCGGGCTGGGCACCGGGTTTTTCATCAACGAAGGGGGCGACGTGCTGACTGCCTACCACGTGGTCAAGGCCGGACAGCTCTTTGAAGTGACGACCCTCGGCGGGCGCAGCTACCCGGCGCGGGTGGCGGCCTTCGACGAGGCGGCGGACGTGGCCCTGTTGCGGGTACAGGGCGGCGGCCCCTTCCCTTACCTGGAGCTGGGTCAGGGTCTTCCCCAGGTGGGCGAACAGGTGCTCGCCATCGGCAACAGCGGGGGCGACTTTCTGCAACCCCGGCGCGGCGAACTGCTGCGGCTGAATGCCGAGGCGAGCAGCAGCGACTTTCCGCAGGGCACGCTGGAAATGAGCGCCCCCCTCGCCCAGGGCGACAGCGGCGGCCCCATTCTCGACGCGGCGGGGAGGGCCATCGGGGTGGTCAGCTATATCCGCGTGGGCGGCGACGGACAGACCAAAGCCAGTTACGCCGTGCCCGTCACGCAGGGCGGCGAACTGGTGAGGGCCCTGCAGAGTGGCGAGAAGCGTGAGTCACCGCTGACGGCGCTGGTCGGGCTGGTGTTCGACCAGTTGCACAGCGGGCGCACCGACCCACCCGGCGCGGTCATCCTGCGCGTGACGCCCGGCAGTGCCGCCGACCGGGCCGGACTGCGCGGCTGCGTGGCGAACCGCGACGGGCAGTTGACGGCCCTGGGCGACATCATCCTGAGCATGAACGGCGTGCCGACGCCCGACAGCGGTACGGCCCTCGACCAGCTCAAGCGCCTGCATGTGGGCGACAAGGTGAACGTGGAGTACAGCCGCGCCGGGGAAAGGGCGCAAACCACGCTGACCCTCAGAGCACAGACGGCCCCCCGGCAAGGCAGCACCGACCCCTGTACACGTGAGTGATTCACCAAGCCCCGTCCCATCCGGCGTTAAAGGGGAAACGGGAAAATACAGAAATGTCAAGAGCTTTTGTCAAGGAAGACGGCGGCGAACGCTGGACACCGCCCGCAAAGGCCGCCGAATACCGGGTCAGCCTCGACACCCCGGACGGCCCCGAAACGGTGTATGAGGCCGACGACCTGCTGACCGTGCTGCAATGGGTGAGCCAGCGCCCCGGCCAGGGCTTCGAGGTTCGTGGCCGGGACGGACGCCTGCTCGCGGCGAGTTGAGCGGAAAAAACAACCGGGGAGACCGTTCGGATGGTCTCCCCGGTTGCTCTGTGGGCGGCTTCAGGCCCAGTCGCCTTCCAGCGTCAGCCGCACGGCCCCGGCCAGCGCCTGCCCCGGCTCCAGCACGCGCATGTCGGTGCCGGGGACACCCCGCGCCGCCAGATTGAAGGCGTCGGTCGCGTGGCTGACGGGTTCCAGCGCGAGGCTGCCGTCGGGGGCGGTAAAGACCACCAGATGCGAAAAGACGTTGTCGGCGGTCAGCGTCAGCGCCCGCACCCCCCAGTCCAGCCGCGCCACCCCGTCCCAGGCGGCGAAGGTGCGGTCCACCATGCGCTCCCCGATGGCGACGGGCGTGCCGAAGTCCTCGGCGGGCGTGACCGGACGGGCGGCCCCCAGCGGCAGCATTCGCTCGTCGGTGTCGTAGGTCAGCGGCGCACAGAAGCCGAGGCGCGGGTCTAGGCCGTCCTGAAGGCGCTGAAAGTAAGGGTGCAGCCCCATTCCGGCGGGCATGGGTCGGGTGTCGGCATTGGTCAGCGTCACGCTGATGTCGAGGTGCGGCCCGTGCAGCACATAGTCCACCGCCGCAGTGATGGCCCAGGGCCAGTTGAAATCGGCATGTTCGCGGCTGTCGAAGGTGCAGCGCAACAGGCCGTCGCTCACGCGCCTCACCTGCCAGGGACGGTTCCTCACGTCGCCGTGCTGGGTCAGGCCGTCTTTGGTGGTCACGCGCAGCCCCACGTCCTCGCCGCCGAAAGAAAAGCGGGCGTCCCGGATACGGTTGGAAAAGGGGAGCAGCGTAAAGCTGGCGCACTGGCTGCTGGTTTCCACACTGGGCAACTCCACCGGGCGCAGCACCGAACGCCCCGACGCGGCCCGCAAGTTCAGGATGCTGGCCCCCAAGTCGGGCAGGATGTCGAGGCTCAGGGCGTCGCTGCGGAGGCTTTCGACCTGCCGGGTCACTTCTGGCCCCGTTTGCGGGTCGCCTCATACAGCAGGATGCCCGCCGCCACCGACGCGTTCAGGCTCTGAATCTGCCCGCGCACCGGGATACTGACCAGCACGTCGCATTTTTCACGCACCAAGCGGCGCATGCCCTCGCCCTCGGCCCCGATCACCAGCGCCGTGCGGCCCGAGAAGTCGGTTCGGGTCACGTCCTGCGCCGCCTCGCCCGCCGCTCCGTAGACCCACACGCCGTCGGCCTTGAGCTGGTCTATCAGCCGGGGCAGGTTCTTGGTCTGGGCGACGGGCAAATACGCGGTGGCGCCCGCCGCCGTCTTGGCGACCACGGGCGAGAGCGGAGCCGAGCGGCGCTCCTCCACGATGACGCCGTGGGCACCCAGCACCTCCGCCGAGCGGATGATGGCCCCGAAGTTGCGCGGGTCGGTCACGCCGTCGAGCAGCACCACCAGCAGGTCTTCGCCGCTCGCCTCGGCCCGGTCGAGGATGTCGTCCACCGTCGCCCAGGCCAGTTCTTCGACCTCGGCCACGATGCCCTGGTGCTGGGTGGTGCCGACCATCTGGTCGAGTTCGATGCGCGGCAGCCAGCGCACCCGCACGCCCGCTTCCTTGGCGGCGTCCTGCACCTGCCGGGCAAAGGCGTCTTCGACCCCACGGGCCAGCACCAGTTCGGAGACGCGCCCCCCGGTGAGGGCCTCAAGTACCGGGTTTCTTCCGTAAAGCAACATGTGCAGCAGTGTAGGCGAGTGCGCGACTTCTCGCCCCGCGTCCAAGCGTCTAGTATGGGAGCAGATGAACGGCCTCGCCCTCAACCTGATTCTGGCGCTGGTCTGGGCGCTGTTTCTGGGCGAAGTCAGCCTGCGCAGCTTGGGCCTGGGTTTTTTGCTCGGCTTCGGCGTGCTGTGGCTCTTTCACGGCGCACTGGGCACGGAGCGCTATATCCGCTCGGTGCTGGGCACACTGCGGCTCTCGGGCTATTTCGTGCGCGAACTGGTGCGGGCCAACGTAGTCATGGCGCAACTGGCCCTGAAGCCCCAGCCCCACCTCAACCAGATGATCGTCGCCGTGCCGCTGCAACTGCGCCATGCCAGCTCGCTGACCCTACTGGCCGCCATGACGGGCCTGATGCCGGGCACCGTCACGCTCGGGTTTTCGCAGGAGCGCGACACCATGTATGTCCACGCGGCGGGGATGGCGAGTTACGGAGCGGTGGTCGAGAGCGTCAAGAGCATTGAGCGGCAGATGCTGGACATTCTGGGACGGGAGCAGGCAGCGCAGAGCTGAGAGCTGAGAGCGGTGGATGCCTGTGCTCTCAGCCCTCTGCATCTCAGCGGCTTTGCAGCCACGCCACCAGGTCGTCGGCGCTGAGCGGAGGTGTCATGGCGTACCCCTGGGCAGCGTCACAGCCGAGGTCGCGCAGCATGTCGAGCTGGGCGTAGTTTTCCACCCCCACCGCCGTGACCGAGAGGCCCAGACTGTGCGCGAGGCTGATGGTGCCCTGCACCAGCTTCAGCGACTTCTGGTCGTCGGGCAGGCGGGTGGTCAGCGTGGGGTGCAGCTTGAGGCCACTGAGGGGAAACTGGGTCAGGGCGGTCAGGCTACTGGCCCCGTCGCCGAAGTCGTCCACGATCAGGCGAGCGCCGCGTGAACGCAGGGCTTCGAGCAGGCCCAGGGTCTCCTCGCTGTGGTCGATCAGGCTGCCCGCGCTGACCTCGATATCGAGCGCACTCGGCCGCGAGAGCAGGGGCAGCAGCCGCTCCATCGCCCCGGCGCGGCGCAGTTCTTCCAGGCTGAGGTTGACACTGGTGCGCCAGTCGCGCTGGTGGGTGACCTCGCGCATCTGGGCGCGGCCCCGTACCGCCTGCCGCACCACCCATTCCCCGATGGAAGTAATCAGGTCGCTGCGGCTGGCAATCGGCAGGAAGCGGGCGGGCGACACGTTGCCGTATTCCGGATGCGTCCAGCGCAGCAGGGCCTCGGCCCCCAGCACTTTGCCGTCCTTGAGGCTGATGGCGGGCTGGTAGAGCAGCGAGAACTGTTCGTCTTGCTGACCGCCCTCGATCACGGCCCGCAGCTGGTCTTCGAGTTCAAAGCTCTGGGCCTCGGCATCACGCAGCCCCGGCTGGAAGATGACGACGTGCCCGCGACCTTGCCGCTTGGCATGTTGCAGCGCCACGTCGGCGTCGGCCAGGGCCTGCTCGGGCACCGGACCCTGCAGACTGGCAGCCCCCAGCGCGAACGTGACCGGCACCAGACGGCGGCCTGCCCGCAGCGGCTCGCGCAGGGCGACCTGCAACTTCTGCACCCCGATTTCGACGCTGGTTTCGGGCAGGTAGACGGCGAAGGTGTCGTCCGCGAGCCGCGCCGCCTGCCCCCCTTCGAGCGAGGTCAGGTCGTTGAGGCGGGCCGCTACCTGAATGAGCAGCAGATCGCCCGCCGTGCGGCTGAGCGCCGCGTTCAGGCCACCGAACCCGTCGATGTCGAGGCAGACCACCATGCCGCCTGTCGCCGCACTGCGTCCGAGTTCGGTTCTCAGGCCCGCCCGGTTGAGCAGCCCGGTCAGGGCGTCGTGCGAGGCGTCGTGGCGCAGTTTGGCCTGGGCACGGCGCAGGGCCGTCACGTCGCGCAGGCTGAGCAGAATGCCGGGTTTGCGGCCCGCCATGCCCTGTTCGAGTGCCGACAAGTTGACTTCGAGGTGACGGCTGATGCCGCCGGGAAACAGCGCCAGCACTTCACCCGTAAAAGGCAGTTTGAACGACGAGAGGTTGGGCACGGGCAAGGGGTCGCCCGCCGAGGTATGCAGCTTGACGCCGAGTTGCTGAATCAGGCGGGTCAGCGGCATTCCGGTGAGGCTCTGGGCGTCCATGCCCAGCAGACTGGCGGCCTGCTCGCTGACGAGTTGCGTGCGGCCCTGGTGGTCGAGCACCACCGTCGCCGCTCCGCTCAGGCGCAGCAGTTGCGACGCCATGCCACCCGCTTCGTCGGCTGCCTGTCCCAGGGTCGCGCCTTCCAGAACGAGTTGACCGGGCAGGGCTTCGTTGCGCCGCAGCACCAGCGGCAGCCGCCCGCCACGGGCCAGCGGCACCTCGCTGTGGGTGGTGCGGTTGCCCGCCTCGACGCTCTGCACGAGTTCCTGAAGAAGCTGCGCCCCCTCGGACTTGAAGGCCGCCCATTCGTGCAGAGGCTGACCGACCCCCACCGAGGACGCGTCCTGCTCGCTGAGCAGCGTGGACAGGCCCCGGCTCGCCGCCTGCACGACGCCCCCGGCCCCCAGCAGCGCCAGAGGCTGGTCGGTATCCAGCAGCCCGGCCACCTGCCCGGCGTAGGTATGCTCGGCGGTCACGTCCTGCACAGTCCACAGCACGCCCGCCGCCGCTCCCCCGAAGTACGGTTTGGCTTCGCCACGCAGCCAGCGGCCCGACGTTTCACCCAGACGGGGAGGCAGTTGCTCGTCGCTCAGGCGCACCGAGCGGCCTGCGGCGGCCCCGGTCAGTTGGCGCACCATTTCCTCACGGGTCGGGAAAACCTCGCGCACGTTGCGCCCCAGCACTTGGCCTTCGACCATGCCGAACAGTTCCAGAAAGGTGCGGCTGACCTGCTTGAACGTCAGGTCGGCACTCAGCCACGCGGTCGCTGCCGGGAGTTGGGTAATCAGCATGTCGGCCTCGCGGGTCGCGCCCTCGGCACTCGCCGCCGAGAGCAGCAGCGTCAGGATTTCCACCGCCCCCTCGGGAATCGGTGCGCCCTCGGACCACAGCAGGCCCAGCAGGGCACCGTCACGGGTAATCCAGGCCAGGTCGCCGCGCTCCAGCCAGTCGTCGGGCGGGATGAGCTGGGCGTCGGGCGACTCGGTCGGGGTGCCGTCCGCCTGAATATTCATCACGCGTTGCCCAATGGCCGCCAGCAACGTGGCCTGCGGGGCATGCAGCCGCATCAGGTCACGGAGGGCGAGTTGCAGGACGGACTGGGTGGAACTGGTATTGGCGGCAGACATGGGAAGGAAAACCTCGACAAACGCAAGAAGAAATAGGCAACACCGGGACGCGGACTTCTGGCCTGTTCTCTGAGCCCGGCATTCGCTTGACAGCCAGAAACGTCCTCAGCTTGGCACGCCGACTCTTACGGTCTTCGTGCAAAGAACTGACTTTGGTTCAGGCACTCCAGGCAGGAGCACAAAAGAAAGGCGGGCCACCTAGAGGCAGCCCACCCGATGGTTACGCCGAAACTCAGCCGCTTTCCTCAGTCGAGGGTCTTGTCTGCGTCCTTGGCGTCGTCTTTTTCGGTCTTGTCGTCCTGCACCAAGCCACTGGCTTCCTCGATAGAAATGCTCGCCATCAGCACCACCTTGTCGCCGTCCTGCTCGACTTCGACCTTGGAGTTGCCCGACGGGAAGTACTTCTGCACGACTTCCAGCAGGTCGTTGCGCAGGGCCTCGACCTTGCCGGGAGCAATCTTGGCGCGGTCATAGGCCAGCACCAGTTCCAGGCGGTCCTTGAGGGTTTCCTTGCTGCGGCGGCCTCTGAACCAGCCGAACATCAGCTCCCACCCCCGAACAGGCGGCGAATGGCGGCCCAGATGCCTTTTTCCTCCTCAACCAGTTTGGGGAAAGGGATGTCCTGGCCCTGAATACGCTGCGCCGTCGCCATGAACGCGTCTCCGGCCTTGGTCTTGCCCAGCACGGCAGGCTCACCGACGTTGGTCGAAACGATGATGCCTTCGTCCTCGGGAATGATGCCGATAGGCTTGACGCCGAGAATGTCCACCATGTCGTCGATGGAGAGCATGTTGCCGCTCGCCACCATCTTGGGGCGCAGGCGGTTGACGACCAGACGAATCTCGGTCACCTGCTGCGCTTCGAGCAGGCCGATGATGCGGTCGGCGTCACGCACCGACGAGACTTCGGGGTTGACCACCACGAGCGCTCCCTCGGCGGGGGCGGCAGCGGTACGGAACCCCGACTCGATCCCGGCGGGCGAGTCGATGAGCACGCGGTCGAAGCCCTCTTCTTCCATCAGGCCCTTGACGACTTCTTTGAAGACCTCGGGGTCGAGGGCGTCCTTGTCGCGGGTCTGCGAAGCGGGCAGCAGGTGCAGGTTTTCCACACGCTTGTCGCGGATGAGGGCCTGGTTCATGCGGCACTTGCCTTCCAGAACGTCCACGAGGTCGAACACCACGCGGGACTCAAGGCCCATGACCACGTCGAGGTTACGCAGACCTACGTCCACGTCGATGACGACTACTTTTTCACCCAAGCGGGCCAGGGCCGCGCCGATGTTGGCGGTGGTGGTGGTTTTGCCCACGCCCCCCTTCCCCGACGTGACGACAATGACTTTGGCATCCATGCTGCGGGCAGTCTAGCAAGGTCGCGCCCAAATGTAAGCCTGCACCTCTATTCGGACTGCCGGAAAGGAAGCTGCGGGACGATGATCCGGGGTGCCCGCGCCGTACACTGAGGCCATGAGGCGCGGCGCGGACAAAAACGGAGTGAAGCTGTGAAGTGGGGGGGCTGGCTGCTGGGGGCGCTGCTGATGGCGGCGGTGCTGGCGTTCGGCCTGTTCTCGCCGCGCCAGACGCCGGAATGGACGCTCAATCAGTTTACAGAGGCCCTGCAGAACAAGGAGATCCGGACTGCCCGCATCCTGTACCAGAACGGCACGGCCCTGGTGCGGGGCGAAGGGGGTGACCCGCCCGCGCCCTACACGGTCAGAACCTTGCCGAGCGATCCGGCGCTGAATCTACGCACCCTGGAAGCGCGAGGGGTGACCGTCACCTACGTGCCCACGCCCCGCACCAGTGTTCTGGGTGTGCTGAGTGTCCTGCTGACCACCGCCCTCATCGGCGGGCTGGTGATTTTCCTGATTCGCAGTCGTAATGGTGGCGGTAACGACGCCGCTGGCGCCTTCGGCAAATCACGGGCGGCGGTGGTGAGCGAGGGACAAATCAAGCTGACCTTCGCCGACGTGGCCGGGTGCGACGAAGCCAAGCAAGACCTGGAGGAAGTCGTGGACTTCCTCCGCCAGCCCGACAAATACCACCAGCTCGGGGCCAGGATTCCGCATGGTGTGCTGCTGGTCGGCCCTCCCGGTTCCGGCAAGACCCTCCTCGCCAAAGCGGTCGCGGGTGAAGCCAAAGTTCCCTACTTTTCCATCTCCGGCTCGGATTTCGTGGAAATGTTCGTGGGCGTTGGGGCTGCTCGCGTGCGTGACCTCTTCGAGCAAGCCCGCAAGTCGGCTCCCTGCATCGTCTTCATCGACGAAATCGACGCCGTAGGCCGCAAACGGGGCATGAACATCCAAGGCGGCAACGACGAACGCGAACAGACCCTCAACCAGTTGCTGGTCGAAATGGACGGCTTCGGCAGCGGGCAGGAGGTCATCATTCTGGCGGCGACCAACCGCCCCGACGTGCTGGACGCAGCGTTGCTGCGTCCGGGGAGATTTGACCGTCAGGTGGTCGTGGACGCCCCCGACGTGCGCGGACGTGAGCAGATCTTGCGTATTCACGCCCGTAAAAAGCCGCTGGACGTGTCGGTGGATCTGGGCATTTTGGCCCGGCGCACAGCGGGGATGGTGGGGGCCGACCTCGAAAACCTGCTCAATGAGGCGGCACTGCTGGCCGCGAGGGAAGGCCGCAGCCGGATTACGGGGAGAGACGTGGACGAAGCTCGGGACAGAGTGCTGATGGGGCCGGAGCGGCGGTCGCTGGTCATTCGGGAAGCCGACCGCAAAGTGACGGCCTATCATGAGGTCGGACACGCCCTCGCTGCCCAATTGCTGCCGCACTCCGACAAGGCCCACAAACTGACGGTGGTGCCGCGTGGCCGCAGCCTCGGCTCGGCGCTGTATACCCCCGAAGA